>CAKTWW010000029.1 GCA_934630855.1 uncultured Collinsella sp. | reverse complement strand
CTCAACGGTTTTCAAGACCGCCGCATTCAACCGCTCTGCCATCTCTCCGTGAGTCGTAATGATAGCATCGTTTTGAAGTTGCGACAGGGAAGGCGAACGATGACGAGCACCGGAATCGACGAGAAGTTCATGCGCGAGGCGTTAGCGGAGGCACGAGCGGCCGCGGCGGTGGGCGAGGTGCCCATCGGAGCCGTGGTGGTGCGTGCGGGCGAGATTGTCGCGCGGGCGCATAATCGTCGCGAACTCGATCAGAACCCTTCGGCGCATGCCGAGTTTGCGGCCCTGTGCTCTGCCGCCCAGACGCTCGGCCGATGGCGCCTTTCCGATTGCACGGTTTATGTGACGCTGGAACCCTGCTGCATGTGTGCCGGGCTTATGGTCAACGCGCGCGTGGGGCGTTGCGTGTATGGTGCAGCCGATGCCAAGGCAGGCGCGCTGGGATCCCTGTACGATTTGAATGCCGATTCGCGTCTGAATCATCGGTTTAACGTGGCGGCCGGGGTGCTGGCGGATGAGTGTCGCGAGCTGCTGAGTAGCTATTTTGGCGGTCTACGCGGAGCGGACGGCGCTGCTTGCGGCTGTGGGTCCGATCTTGACGCGCATGCTGCTCACGCCGCGGCACTTGCTGATGCCGGAGATGTTGCCGTTGAGACGGTCGACTTTGGCGCCGCGCAGCGCCGGCCTCGCCGCGTGCTGTTGGCGATTGACTCCTTTAAGGGCAGCGTTTCGAGCACGCAGGCAGAAGAGGCAGTTGCCGAGGGCGTGTGCCGCGCGTGGCCCGATGCCGAGGTGTGCGCGTTGCCGCTGGCAGATGGTGGCGAGGGAACACTTGACGCTGTCGCTGCGTGCGGCGGCGAGGTCGTGACCTGTGAGGTGGCAGGCCCCTTGAACGAGCGCGTGTCTGCCCGGATGCTGGTGGATGCTGGGCGCGAGTCCGCGGTTATTGAGATGGCCGAGGCGGCAGGGATTGGTTATTCACCCTGTACGGAGTCGGCGGCTCTGGCCGCTACGACCTATGGCGTGGGCGAGCTCATGCTTCGTGCGGTTCGCGCGGGTGCAAAGACTATCTATATTGGTTTGGGTGGTAGCGCCACCAACGATGGCGGCGCCGGCATGCTTCAGGCGCTCGGTGCGCGTCTGCTTGATGAGCACGGTTGCGATGTTGCGCCGGGGCTCGCGGGTCTTGAGCGTGTGGCCGGTGTTGACCTGACGCCCGCGATGCAGGCGCTGGATGGCGCTCGTATCGTTGTGCTTTCCGATGTCGAGAATCCGCTCGTGGGGCGTCGTGGTGCGTTGGCGGTGTTTGGCGGGCAGAAGGGTCTACCGACGGGCGATGCCCAGGTGCTGAGCAGGTATGACAGCTGGATGGTCGGCTACGGTCGCCTGCTCGACGCTGCGATTGCCGAGGCTCGGGTCCAGGGGTTGCTGCGCACACCCGAGGGCGCACGGACATTTGGCTCGGTGCTTGGCGTGCCCGGCGCGGGCGCTGCCGGTGGGCTGGGGGCTGCCTTGCTGGCGCTCGGCGCGGAGCTACGCTCGGGTGTGGAGACGGTGCTCGATCTGATTGGGTTTGACGGGCGCGTGCGCGATGCCGACTTGGTCATTACAGGCGAGGGCAACATGGACGAGCAGTCCGCTGCCGGCAAGGCGCCGGTGGGCGTGGCTCGCCGCGCCAAGCGCTATGGCAAACCGGTGGCCGCCGTCGTGGGCGGCCGTGCCGACAGCCTGAATGCGGTGTATGGGCAGGGTGTCGATCTGGTTCTGCCGGTCTGCCGCAAGCCCATGAGCCTTGAGGAAGCGCTTGGCATGCAGGAGGCTGTAGCCAATTTGGCGTGCGCAGGCGAGGGGGCTGCCCGAGCATACGATCTTGGTCGCATATAGATATAAATATCCAATCTGATTTGCCTGTCCAGCTCGTTATTTGTAAATATATGTTAATTACGTTGGCATTTTACGGTCTATACTATTGCTGTATCACTGGTGTCGTATGCACCTGTCTGCAAACGGAAATTATATGAAAGGGGCTAGGATGCACAGATTGGGAAATACGCTTAAGCGCGCGGTTACGGTTGGCGCGGTGTTGGCGCTGACGTTAGGCATGGCCACTCCGGCGACCATGTCATTCGCAGACGATGCCGCGGGGGGGGGGCGCCGGTCAATCGTCCACGTTAGAGCAGAACCAGAAGACGGCGACCGAGCTTGACGAGAACCTGGAGACCAAGGTCACTCTCTCGTTCCCGGGCAAGCGCGAGGCCGAGCCGTCCGACGTTGTGTTTGTGCTCGATAAGTCGGCCTTTTCCGACGATAAGGCAATCTACGGCCAGGCTAAGTCTTTCCTTGATGGGGTCAAGGCGAAGGCGGAGACCGATGGCCTCGACATCAAGGTCGGCGTGGTCCTCTTTAACAAGGTCGGTAACATCCAGCAGCCGCTGACCGACGTCGTCACGGGCTACGACGACATCCTGGCAGCGATGAACTCGGAAATCCACTCTGGCACCAACATGCACGCCGGTCTTCTTGCCGCACAGAGCATCCTCGGCGCAGACAAAGCCGTTAAGGACGAGAACAAACACGTCATCCTTATTAGCGACGGCGGAACCTACCTTTACTGCAAGAATGGTGACTACACCAAACCGTATACGAGGTCGTTTGGCGATCCAAGAAAGCAGACGAATCCAGAGACCGGCAATCCATATCTCTATTCATCGAACTGGATGGGCGGTATCTGGGAGTGGCAGTCTCGCGAGTACAATTCCCATAATGACTGGAAGAAGTTCTCCGACGGATCAGGCTTCATCTACTCGCAGGCCATGAAGAGCCCCGAGAAGCTTGCTGAGTACCTCGCCTACTACAAAGATCAGTATCAGAATTCCGACAAAAACTGGGCTCAGTACGACTACGAGTACACTGCCGAGGCGGCCAATAACGGCACCACGAATCCCATCCCCGTCGACGTGAACGCGCCGTGCAACACCGATGTTGCCTACATCAGCGCGGACGATACGTTCCAGGCGATGGCCGATGCCGGCTACGACATGAACGTCTATTACAGGCTAAAGGCTGGCACCGACTTCACCGACGGTTCGATTTTCTTGAAGTACCTTGCCAGGAACACGAACGAAGGCAAACTCGATACCGACTTCAAAAAGCTCAAGGCCAAGCTCGTGGACAAGATCGCCGACGGTTCGACGGTCGAGGACTTTATCGGCGCTGATTTTGACTTCATCAACGACCCTGCCAAGATTAGCCTGACCGCCAACGGCGAGAAGCTCTCACCCGAAAAGATCGACGACGGGTCCTACGGCTTTGGCAAGCTTGCGAATGGCTCCTATAGGTTCACCTTGGACTACGTGAATGGCGACCAGGAGATGCTCAAGCTTACGCTGAACGAGGCTGCATCTCCGAGCAAGCCCGTCGTGCTCGAGTACAGCGAGCGCCTGGTCAACGTGCCCACCGAGCCTGGCACCCACACTCTGAAGGTCAACGAGAGCGCGACCCTGCATCCCGTGGACGGCAACGGCATGCGCGGCGAAGCGTATGAGTTCCCGGTTCCGACGGTTACCTACACGGTTGCTGCTCCCGAGCCTAAGCCCGAGCCCGAGGTTAAACCCACGAAGCCGAACGATAAGAAGCCCGTCAAGACGACGAAGGGCGAGAAGGGCACCATGCCGATGACGGGTGATACCTTCTCAATTCTGCCCGTCATTGGGCTGGTCGTAGCCGGTGCAGCCGTTTGCGTTGCCGGCATTATCCTCAAGCGCCGTAATCGCTAACGGCGTTGATGTCGAACGACGTTTCGCTTCCCAGCGCTTACGCAACGCTTGAATGCTCTCTGCGAAGCAACTGATGGGGCGCGGTCGCATACTTGCGGCCGCGCCTTTTTGTTGCCGTGCACTCATGTGGTTTTCCCTTTGACCGCGGGGCATCTTGCTCTGCTGGACGGGAGCAGGTAATATATATCGAGCGCCTAGCGCGTTCGATGGGTTCGGATGACGACATGTTCCGAATCTGGTCAGGTCCGGAAGGAAGCAGCCATAAGGAGCCTCTGTCGGGCATCCGAATCCATCGAGTGCGCTATTCTTGCGCGGTTTTACCAAACCGCGCAATGCTCGACGCTGCGCGCCACCCAGGGCGACAATTTGTCATTCAAAAGGCAGGGCATGACCAGAAGGTCAATGCCCTGCCTTTTTCATGCCAACTTGTTCGCCCTGGATGTCGCTCGCTGGCTGCGCCAAAACATCGGCGATTCCGTGGTCCAGACGTTTCTCGCTGGTCCTCGGCTGCGCCTGCGGAATCGCTCGACTACCAAATACCTCGCCGCCAACCGGGCCCCGTCGTCCAAAAATCACCCGTAGATGGCGCATTAATCTGAACAATTCATTCCCGCGCGTTGTGCTGCTCGCTGGCGTTGCCAAAACATTGGCGTCATCTTTGGCCGGTTGTTTACTCGTCTTTTGAGTTCTTCGTACTATCATGGTTCGAATTGAGTGTGGATGATGATAGGGAGCGCCTTTTTATGATTGAGCTGCTCAGGCGTTTCGGCGGTAAGTTTCGCCGGTATATGGTGATTGGTCCTGCGTGCAAGCTGATCGAAGTGATCTTCGACTTGCTGACGCCGCTGGTGATTGCGCAGATGATCGACAAGGGCATTGGCGCGCACGATGTGAACGCCGTCGTCCACTACGGTATGCTGCTTGGCGCCATGGCTGTGATCGGCATCTCGTTTACGCTCGTCTGCCAAAAGATGGCGGCACTGACTTCGCAGGGTATGGGCACCGACATTCGCGGTGCGCTCTACGAGCACATCAACAAGCTGAGCTACGCCGAGCTCGATCGCTTTGGCACGCCGTCGCTCATCACGCGCATCACCAACGACGTCAATCAGGTGCAGCTCGCCGTGGCACTGGGCGTGCGCATGCTTATCCGCTGGCCTTTCTTGGCGGTGGGTTCCATGGTCGCCGCTCTTGCCATCGACCTTAAGCTCGGCATTATCTTTTTGATCTGCACGCCCGCCATCGGCCTGGTGTTTTGGTTTGTCATGGCGCGCTGCATCCCGTACTACAAGCAGCTGCAGGCAAAGCTCGACCGCATCGCGCTTATCTGTCGCGAGGGCCTTTCGGGCGCTCGCGTGGTCCGTGCGTTTGTGCGCGAAGACCACGAGCGTGAGCGTTTTGCCCAGGCTGCCGATGACCAGGCCAATACTGCCATCGCGGTGGGCAAGCTCTCGTCAATCCTTAACCCCGTCACGTTTCTTGTGATGAACCTGGGCGTGTGCGCCATCCTGTGGGTGGGCGGCATCCAGGTGAACGTGGGCGAGCTCACGCAGGGCCAGGTCATGGCGTTCGTCAACTACATGACGCAGACCCTGACCTCCATCGTGTACGTCGCCAACCTGGTCGTGGTCTTTACCAAGGCAAGTGCCAGCGCGTCGCGTATCAACGAGGTGCTCAACTGCGCGCCGAGTATCACCGACGACGGCAACGAGCCGGTCGCCCTGCCCAAGCCGAGCGCGATGGGCAACGCCGCTCCGGTCCCCGCGCTGAGCTTGAGCCATGCGAGCTTCTCCTTTGGTGCGGGTGCGGCCAACGCCGTTGATGACGTGACTCTGGAGCTGCCGCTGGGCAAAACGCTCGGCATCATCGGCGGCACGGGCAGCGGTAAGTCGACGCTCGTCTCGCTCATCCCGCGCCTGTACGACGCGGGCGTCGGCTGCGTGAGTGTGATGGGTACCGACGTGCGCGCCTGGCCGCTCGACCAACTGCGCCATGTGGTCGCGACCGTTCCGCAGCGCGCGTCGCTCGTGAGCGGTACGATTCGCAGCAACCTGACCTGGCGCGACGAGTCCGCGACCGACGAGGAGCTGTGGGCGGCGCTCGATATGGCGCAGGCCAGCGAGTTTGTGCGCAACAAGCCGCAGGGCTTGGATGCCCCGGTCGAGGCGGGCGGCAAGAACTTCAGCGGTGGCCAGCGTCAGCGCCTGACCATTGCGCGTGCCCTGGTGGGCTCGCCGCAGATTCTGATTATGGACGACTCCGCCTCGGCGCTCGACTTTAAGACCGACGCGGCACTTCGCCACGCCATTCGCGAGCGCAGCGTGCGCGGTGCCGCCGAGGGCGGGCTGCCGCTGACCACGGTGATCGTGAGCCAGCGCGTCTCGACCGTGCGCGACGCCGACATGATCTGCGTGCTCGACCACGGCTCGGTCGCGGGCCTGGGCACGCACGACGAGCTGTACGCAAACTGCCAACTGTACCGCGAGATTTGCCAGTCGCAGCTTCGTCGCGAGGAGCTCGAGGGCCAGCAGGGGAGCGCGGTGTCCGCGTCCGCCCCAAGTCCCGCGTCCGCCTCAACTGCCTCTGCATCCACCTGCGCAAAGGAGGGTTGCTAGATGAATCCGTATACTTCTTCCGGTTCGGTCGCCACGATGACGGCCAATGTGTCCGGCAACGATAAGCTCAACGACCTGGGCGACGGCCCGCGCCAGCCCGGCGACCCCGAGCGCTATCCCGTAGGCACGGTGACCCGCCGCCTGATGGGCTACGTGCGTCCGCACCGCATTTCGTTTGCGGCGTCGTTTGTGAGCGCCGCCATCTCGGTGATCTTGCAGCTCTACACACCCATCCTCATCGGCGAGGGCATCGACCTTATCGTTGCCGCCGGACGGGTGGACTTTGACGCGCTGCTGCCGCTCGTCACCAAGCTCGCGCTGGTCGTGGTGGGCGCCGCGGCCTTCCAGTGGCTGCAGGGCTATTGCGTCAACCGCCTGTCCTACGAGACGGTGCGCGACATGCGCGTGGAGGCGAGCGACAAGCTCAGCCGCATGCCGCTTAGCTTTATCGACAGCCATGCCCACGGCGACCTTATGAGCCGCGTGGTCAACGACGTCGACCAGGTGGGCGACGGTCTGCTGCAGGGCTTTACCCAGCTCTTTACCGGCGTCATCACTATCGTGGGCACGCTCGCGTTTATGCTCTCCATCAACCTAACCATGACGCTTGTGGTGGTGCTCGTCACGCCGCTTTCCATCTTTGCGGCCGGCGTCATCGCCAAGCTCTCCAACAAGAGCTTTACGGCTCAGCAGCGTATTCAGGGCCAGCTGGGCGGTCATATCGAGGAGTATGTGGGCGAGCAAAAGCTTGTGGACGCCTTCGCCTATGGCTCGCGCGCCCAGCAGCGCTTCGATGCCCTCAACACCGAGCTCTACACGGCGGGCGAGCGCGCGCAGTTTATGGGTTCGCTCTCAAACCCCGGCACGCGCTTTATCAACAACATCATCTACGATGTGGTGGCCGTGATCGGCTGCGTGGGCGTGATCACGGGCGTGCCCGCGGCGCTCACGGTGGGCGGCGTGCAGATCTTCCTGTCTTACGCCAACCAGTACACCAAGCCGTTCAACGAGGTCACCAACGTCATCACGCAGATCCAGACGGCCTATGCCTCGGCGCGCCGCATGTTCGCGCTGCTCGATGCGCACGAGCAGGAGCCCGACGCTGTGGATGCCATTGAACTCACGGCCCCGCAGGGTGAGGTCGCTTTTGAGCATGTGGACTTTAGCTACGTGCCCGACCGCAAGCTGCTGCAGGACATCTGCATCGATGCCAAACCCGGCATGCGGTTTGCCCTGGTCGGTCCCACGGGCTGCGGCAAGACGACGCTCATCAACCTGCTGCTGCGCTTTTACGATATCGATGCCGGGCGCATCGTGGTCGACGGTCGCTCCTCGCGCGACTACACGCGTGAGAGCCTGCGCCGCGCCTTTGGCATGGTGCTGCAGGACACCTGGCTGTTCGAGGGCACGGTGGCCCAGAACATTGCCTACGGTTGCCCCGACGCCACGCGCGAGCAGATTATCGAGGCGGCCAAGCGCGCGCATGCGCACAAGTTTATCGTGCAGCTGCCAAACGGCTACGACACGGTGATCGGCGAGGACGGTGGCACGTTTAGCCAGGGCCAAAAGCAGCTGCTGTGCATCGCGCGCGTCATGCTCACCGACCCGGCTATCTTGCTGCTGGACGAGGCGACTTCGAGCATCGATACCCGCACCGAGCTGCAGGTGCAGGCGGCGTTCGACGAGCTCATGGCCGGTCGTACGAGCTTTGTCGTGGCGCATCGTCTGAGCACGATCCGTAACGCCGACTGCATCCTGGTCATGCGCGACGGCGAGATTATCGAGCGCGGCACACACGACGAGCTGCTGGCGGCAGGCGGCTTCTACGCCGAGCTCTACCGCAGCCAATTCGCCCAGTAAGCAGGTGCGTGGGGCAAATTAATCAGATTAGTTTGTCCCAAAATTATGTGTTCTACCTGCAGTGTGGTGACGATCGACGGTATTTTGTGGTGACGATTGACGGCGAATTATGGTGACGGTTGTCATCGATTCGGGGCATAGGGCAGCTTAGCTGTCTCAAAGCGTATAAATTTTGGGGCTTGCGTTGCTGGTGTGGATGTCCATTGATATCGTCCGCTCTGCCAATCGACAGACGGTGGTTTACATCTGCGTCGTTAGTACTAAGATATTCATCTAATAAATTGCATTAGTGGCTTTAGTTTTGGGGGAAACGAGGCAACGTGACTATGACGTGCTCTTTGGTGGTTAACAGCAAGAGCGGTAATACCAGGATGGTTTCGGGCGCGATCAAGCGCGCTCTGCAGGCTGCGGGCGTTGAGTTTGTCCACGCCGCGGCGTTGAGTGACGATGCGGACGCAGATCAGGTTGCGCGCGAGGCGCAGGGTGCCTGCGCGGCCGACACGGTGCTCGTCGGCTTTTGGTGCGACAAGGGCGCATGCACGCCTTCGGTCGCAGCGCTGCTCTCCGCCCTGCACGGCAAGCGCGTTTTCCTCTTTGGTACCTGCGGCTTTGGCGCCGACCAGAGCTATTATCAGCAGATTATCGACCGCGTGTCGTCCAATTTGGCCGATGACGCCGAGCTTGCGGGCTGGGCCATGTGCCAGGGCAAGATGGGCCCCGCGGTCAAGCAACGCTACGAGGCCATGCTCGAGCAGGATCCCGACAATGCCCGCTTTAAGATGCTGCTCGACAACTGGGTTGCCGCAAAGGATCACCCCACCAAGGAAGATCTGGACAACATGGCTGCAGCCGCCAAAAAGGCCGTGTTGGGCGAGTAGACCGCCACTCGCGGTGCCGCGCATTCGACCGTACAAACGTGAAAGCCTCGAGATTCTCGAGGCTTTTTTCTTGACAATGGAACGCGCCGTGGAAAAATGAACTGTGTTCACATTGGAGGTGAGGGCATGAATAACACAGCGACGTCTAAGGAGGAAATCCTCAAGACGAGTCGTAAGCTCATCCAGGAAAACGGATGGACCGGCGTCAACATCCGTTCGGTTGCCGCGGCCTGCGGCGTGTCGGTCGGATGCATCTACAACTACTTCGATTCTAAGACAGCGCTGGTCGGCGCAACGGTGGCAAGCGTCTGGGGCGATATTTTCCATCACCCCGATGACGAGGCGATCTTGGACGATACACTCGCGTGCATCCAGTGGATGTATCGCCAGATGGAGCACGGCTGCCAAAAGTACCCAGGCTTCTTTACGCAACATTCGCTGAGTTTTATGCAGCAGGACGCCGCGGACGGCAAGCGTCGGATGCATCATGCCTGGCAGCACATCCTCGACCAGCTTTGCGTGGTGCTCAAGCGCGATCCGCGGGTGCGGTCAGATGCCTTTACGGAGCAATTTACTGCCGAGCAATTTGCCGAGGTTCTGTTCTCGCTGATGCTCTCCGCTGTGATTCGGCAAGATTTCGATCCGAGCGCCGTGCTCGAGATCACGCGACGAACCCTCTATTAAACGGTCCCCGCGCAATGCGGGGATTTTTACGGCAAGAAAGTGAACATCGTTCACGTTAAGGAGGTGATGCCTGGCCCCAAGAGGCAGAACCGTTCTTTCGCAATCATTCAACTAAGGAGACATATATATGCGTGCTATTTTCGAAACGCTCTTTGACATTGTCTATTTGGTGACGGTTATCACCATCGGTGTCCGCATGATTCGCGGCAGCAAGGGCAACCGCCAGTTCCAGTTGTTCGGCTGGATGGCGGTCGTGCTGGGCGCCGGCGATTCGTTCCACCTGGTGCCCCGCGCACTGGCGCTCTGCACGACCGGCTTTGACGCCTATGCCATGCAGCTGGGCCTGGGCAAGTGGATTACCTCGATTACCATGACCGTCTTCTACGTGCTGCTCTACTACGTGTGGCGCGAGCGCTATCAAGCTAAGAACCACGTTGGGACGACTGTAGCGATCTTTGTCCTTGCCGCTATGCGTGTCGCGCTGTGCATGCTGCCGCAAAACCAGTGGCTCACCAACCAGACCCCGCTCACGTGGGGCATCCTGCGCAACATCCCGTTTGCCATCATGGGCCTGATGGTCATCGTGCTGTTTTATCGCAGGGCAAAGGAGGACAATGACGAGGCCTTCCGCTGGATGTGGCTCACCATCGTGCTGAGCTTTGGCTTCTACATTCCCGTGGTCCTGTGGGCCGAGGTTGTCCCAGCTATCGGCATGCTCATGATCCCAAAGACCTGCGCGTATGTGTGGACCGTGCTGATCGGCTACAACGCCATGAAGGCGGAGTGCTAGGTCCATTTTCTAAATGTATCGCCTGCTCGTCGGGGGCATATAAGGTTCCCTGCTCTACAGTCCTGCTCGCACGGAGAGCACATTAAGTGCTCTCCGGCTCGTGCGGAACTCGCGATGAACCTTATATGCCTCCGCCGGGCAGGCGCCACTTTGCGGAACCTAGGCCTAGCAGGTGGGGAGCTGATAATTCCATGCCCCAATGTGTTCAGAGTGGGACGGGCTTTCCAGATGGGTGGGGTTTCGGAAAGTGTGTCCCAGAATTTGCCTTTGGAGTGGGATGTGGTTTCCCGTTGAGGCCTCTGACGGAAAGTGCATCCCACAATCAACCCTCAAAGTGGGACGCCGTTTCCCAATGACGCTCAAGCGGAAAATGCATCCCGGAATTTGCGCTCAAAGTGGGATGCGGTTTCCGGTTGAGGGTCTAAGGGGAAAGTGCGTCCCAGAATCGACGCTTGAAATGGGATGCAGTTTCCCGATGAGGCACTCGACGGAAAGTACATCCCAGAAATGGCCTTTGAACTGGGACAAGGTTTTCCGACACAGCTGCTTTTCAAAAATGAGACACGCCGTTGGCGGAAATGAGACACGTGGAATTGGGTTCCAGACATATTATTTGGACAAATGAGTCCACTTCACTTGAGTAAAGCGAGGCCCCCCATGTACGTTCCATACCCCCACATTCGTCGGTTGTCGAAAATCCCGCTTGTTGGGACGGCGGCGCTTGCTGCGTTGATTGCAACGAGTGTCGCCTGTTTCACGGCCACACCCCAGGTTGCCCAGGCGGCAGACACACCCGCAATCACCGATATGACCGAGCAGGACTATAGCGACCTGGGCCTGGGCACGAGCGAGGACATTCCGGCCGATACCGTTGGCCCCTATTCCACCAGTGCTCCCACGACGTTTGCCACGCGCAGCGAGGTCTATATGGCAGCTAACGGTAGCCATGGCAATCGCTACACTCTGCGCGACAAGCTCGAGAACGTCGAGCGCGGTGACATTGGCGGCAGCAGCAAACTCACCGATGGCTATGGAAGTGTGTGGGGCGCCGCAAAGTTCTGGCAAAACGTCAACAATTTCGATACGAACAGCGATCTCTACAAGCATAGCGACTACGGTGGCGGTGACTGGTCGTACCTAAGCAACAATGGGTCCTCAACAGTACTCGCCAACGACAACAACGGTTTCTCGGGCATTCACGCCGCAAGTGTTGAGTTCTGCAGCGACGCCAGTACGGGCAAAAAGAGCCGCGTTGCCGAGCTTCGTGCCTACGGCGACAGTTCTTCCACGACGATCGGCGGCAAGTCGTACGCCGGAAAGGTTGAGCTGGTCCTCTATTCGTTTAGCAACGGGCGCACACGCACTCTCGATACACGCCTGCCGGTGACGGTCAACACCAATATGATGGACGGAGGCCGTTTTAAGTATCTGAACGCCGGCTACCTACAAGAGCACGACGCCGTCTTTGATGTCGAGGCGGGCGATGTCGATGGCGACGGCGTCGACGAGCTTTTTGTCTACGCGGGCTGCTATGTCGACGAGAACGGCGTGCGCAAGGCTGTAGTCGACATGTATGACTTGGAGGGCGGCAACTGGAAGCAAAGCGTCGTCAAAATCGATGCCGGTAACGCCGCGGACTACACCACGCACAACAAGGGCGGGAACGACTCCTGGACGCAACTTCAGTCAGCTCCTGTCGTTTCGCTAGCGGCCGGCGACCTCGATCGCGATTTTTGCGATGACCTCGCCATCGTGGTCTCGGCACCCTACGGCAAGAAGAATATCGCCACGTCGACGCATTGCGAGCTGTTCTCGTGGGATGCATCCAAGGGTGCGCTCGTCCATGTCGATGCTCTGGGTGACGCGGGCGCAATCTCCCTCTCCGCGAACGGCAAGACCATGGTCGCCGCGAATGCGACGTTCGGCACGTTTGCCGCCTACGATGAAGAAGGAAAGAAGACGGGTGAAACCGTCACGGGCCTTATTCTTGCGGGCTATGACTGGCAACGCAGCGCTTTTGATTACGACGCCTATGACGGCAGCAAGGAGCTGTACGGCGCGCTGTACCGCTACGCGTATTTTGACTCGGAGTCTGGCGAGTTCAAACTTTCCGATTGCAAGGAATACAGAGACGGGCTCCTCGCCTCCTATGGACTGATGCATGTGCCCAACAGCGCATGGAAGGATAGCGCTCAGGATGAGCGCTATCCGTGCACCTTGGCACCTATCGCCCTTGCCACTGCCAACCTTGACGGTCTGTCCGAGCAGCCGGCGGTCGACGAGGTGCTCGTGGGCGGCGACGTGTTCCGCGACTTTGCCTGCAACACGGCGCAGAGCGGGGCCCAGGGCTTGGGTTCCATGGTCGGAACCATGAGCATGAGCGGCCAGCAATACAACTGCAGCAACAAGCATGACCACAAGGGTATCGAGCAGGTGTGGATCAGCGACGTTAAGGCGGGCAGCGTCTCGGGCTCGGATCGCTACAACGAGAGCTTTATCGCCGTGGTCGGAAAGCATCGAGACGAGGACTTGCGTAAAGATGACGATTACTATTGGATGACCGCCTCGCATTTTTCGCTCGACGAGAACGGAAAGGCGCGCCGCGGCGAGGAGCAGGTGATTAGCGAGAGCAACCGTCGCGGCACTACCTACGGCACATTTATCTCTCTCGCGCTGCCCGATGTCGACAACGACAGCGTCAAGATTACGTACAAGGACCGCTACAAGGTCTATACCAACCCGCGCGTGCTCGCCGTGCTGCAGGATGCTCCCTATGTTGAGGATCTGGAGCAGGCATACGGCTATCTGGTGTTGGGCGGCACGGAATATGGCGAGGGCACGAGCACGGGGCAGATTCACGGCGGCACTATTGGCGCCGAGTTGGGCGTTGCCGTCGAGGTGCAGACCGGTCCGCCCCTGGTGGCGATTAATGCTTCAGTCGATTTTGCCGCTGAGGGATGCTATGACTACCGGAGCGAGCGCACAGTGAGCGCCAGCGTAAGTTATGAGTCGCATGCCGGCGAAGGCGACAAGGCCGTGCTCTACACGATTCCGATGGTCTATTACGAGTATGAGATCGAAAATGAGGAAACTGGTGGCAAGGGCGTGATGGCGGCGCCCGTGTCGCTCGGCGCGCAGACCTCGGTCGTTAATGTCGAGGCCTATGACCGCATTGCCAAACAGCACAATATGACGCCGCTCAGCTACTTTTTGACCAACCGGTCGGGAGAACCCGGAACCTATCAAACGACGCTCAACGGCGAGACTCCCGTTGGGGATTCCTTTGGCCTGGGCAAGCCTGGCGTAACGCGCGCCTACACGCACGATGGGTTTAACGGCGCCGTCGCGCAGTCGGGGGCGAGCATTGAGCAGACCATCGAAGTCGAGGAGGGCGAGGAGCAGGAGTTTGAGTACGGCTTTACGCTGAACGGCAGCGTTGTCATGGGCGCGAAGCTTGCAAAGCACGAGTTATTTGGCGGCCTGTGCTTTGGTGCCAACGCCGGCTTTACTACGGGTAACTCCTCGAGTGAATCGACCGAATACGGCGGCACCGTCGACAACCTGCCCGAGGCCGCGAAGGATAAGTACGGCTTTGCGTGGCGCCTGGGCGTCAACGCGGTGGATGTCAACAAGTTCGAGGACGGCTCGGGCGACAAACTCGGCACCAAGGACACCGATCAGTTCTGGATCGTGGGCTATGACGTTAAGGACGTCGAGATGCCCAAGGCACCGGCCGTGACGGGCTTTACGGCAAACGCCGTCGATTCGACCAGCGTTACGTTTAGCTGGGACGATGTACTCGCAAACAAGAGTGGCTTTAGCTACGGCGTGGGCATGCTGCAGAGCAATGCGGCGGATGCGGTCGTCAATAGCTGGAAGATTGCCGACAACACGCAGACCTCGCTCAAGTGGGATGGGCTGCAGCCCAATACGGAGTATCGATTCGCCATCGCCGCTGTAAAGAACGGCTCAACGACAGAAACGGGCATTCGCTCGGCGATCATTACGGTCAAGACGATGCCCGACGGCATGACGATGACCGTGAGTGGACCTGCGGCAGATACTGCGGAGAGGGCAGCCCTCGAGTATGATTCCTCGATCGAGCGCACGGCGGGGAGCCATCTGACGCTCTTGGCGATCGGTCACGTGACGCAGCGCGGCGCCGATGGTGTCGAGACGGAGCTGGCGCCGACGTATATCTGGTACCGCAAGGGACGTGGCGAGACCGAGTTCAAGCGCGTGGGTGCCGATGGCAGCCTCGCAGCCGGAACGGCCTCGACGCTCGGGATTGACCTGACCGCAGACGATGACGGCGCGCAGTACTACTGCCATGTGGGATACAACGACGTCGGCCTCGATACCGGCGTGACGCTGGTGAACATCACGGCCGAAGAGACAGCGCCCACAACGGTGAACGCCGCCCCGATCCGCACACGCCGCCTGTTCTCACAGGCAAGTGCGGGCGCCAAGAAGTTCCTGGACCATACGCTGGTAAACACCGCCGGCCCAACCGATTCCGAAGGCTCAAAGGACCCCGAGACTCCTGAGACCCCGACGAACCCGGACAAGCCCAAGTCCGACAACGGAGCTAAGACCGACACCAAGGTCAAGACTACGACCACAGCGAAGAACCTCGCAAACACCGGCGATAAGACGTTCGCCATAGTAGCCACCGCAGCGGCAGCGGGAGCCATCTTCGTAGCAATAGCCCTCGTCATGCTGATCAAACGTCGCAAGACCCACTAGCAGCCAGTCAAACATATCGACAACCCAAAAACCCGGGTAGCCAAACAACTTGGCTACCCGGGTTTTCTCAACTGAAGATTCCGCAACTGGAAAGTCCATCCCACAATCGGCGCGCCCAGAGTGGGACACAGTTTTCGCGATACGCATGACAGGCCACGCTTCTGCTATGAGGCGAGCGCAGTTTCTCATCAGCCCACTCAACCCGCAACGGGTGAGGGGCGGCGGCAGGCGGAGGCACGGGGAAGGTCTGTCGCGAGTTCCGCACGCAAAGGGGGCCACTTAATGTGGCCCCCGTCTTGCGCAGGACTGTTTGAGCAGCAGACCTTTCCCGTGCCTCCGCCTGCCGCCGATTCGGGCCCCCGACCCCCGTTACTTGATCCCTGCTACTTGATCTTGGTCGTACCCGGCGCCAGGTTGGGGTCGGTCTCGTTGGCCTCGGTCTGGAAGTGCTCGGTGTAGACGTTCTTGCCGTCGCGGAACATCTCGTAGTACTGCATCTTGGCGTAATCCTCGCGCGCCTTGGTGGCAGCTGCGGCAACGGCGTCGTCGCCGGTGACGTTGGAGGAGAGTGCCCAGCGCAGGCTGGCGTCCTCGTAGCCCACCGAGTTGATGGCGGGCAGCGACTCGCGCAGCGTCATATGCGCCTTCTGGTAGTCGGTCAGCGGTGCGCCGATCAGCTGCATCAGCTGGGTGGACAGGTAGTTGGTGGACAGGTCGTCGGTCTCGCTCGTCTGGTCGCAGCCAGCGACGTCGTAGTTAGCCCAGATGATGTAGTCGGTCTGCCACAGGCGCTCCTGGTGGGTGGCGTCGTCCTCGTCGGTAAACCACTTGTCGTTGAACTTGGACGGGAAGAACGGCTGGTGGTCGCCCCAGAACACCACGACAACCTTGCGGTCGAGCTTGCTCAGGGCGTTGAGGAAGTAGCGCAGCGCCTGGTCGGACTGCTCGATGCACGAGACATACTCGTCGACATCGGACAGCGTGCCGTCCTCGACGGTCTTGGCGTCCAGGTCGGTCGTGTCGATGTTCAGGTGCACCTGCTTGTCGAGCGGCACCAAGCCCGTGTCGTAGCCCGAGTGGTTCTGCATGGTCACATCGAAGATAAACTGTGGGTCGGCGTTCTGGTTGAGCAACTCAAGAATCTTGTCGTAGGTGGCCTGGTCGGTCACCATGCCGCGCAGGGTATCGGCGCCCTGGAAGTCGTTGATGGACAGGAACTGGTCAAAGCCAAAGTCCTTGTAGACGTTCTCGCGGTTCCAGTTGGTCGCGTGGTTGGGGTGCATGGCCGTGGTGGCATAGCCGAGCGACTTGAACTGCTCTGCCAGGTTCTCGGTCGTTTCCATGTTGTAGATGGTGTAGGGGTACACGCCCGAGCCCAGGTTGGCCATGGAGTTGCCGGTCAAAAACTCAAACTCGGTATTGGCGGTACCGCCACCGTAGGCGCTCACGTAGAGCTTGCCGCGGCTGAGACAGTTGGACAGGCTCTTAAAGTACTGCGGGCCCTCGTAGCCGGCACGCATGTTCTGGTAGATCGACAGGTCCGAGAACGTCTCGTTCATGATGGCGATGACCGTGGGCTTCTCGCTATCGAACTGCTCCTTTGCGGCAGCGCGCTCGTCGCTCTCGGCGGCATCGGACTTGTCGTAGGCCTTGGCGTATTTTTTGAGCGTGGCCTTGGCGTCGTCGACGGAGTAATCGGCGGGTTTAGGCGGCTTGATGGACTGCGCCGCACTAATAAAGGCGGGCAGGTAGCCCTCGCGCCAGTAGCTTTCGAGCGGGCGCCAGGTGTACACGGTGATACCGAGGGTGTTGTAGTAGTCAATGAGCGTGACATGCGCGGTCACGCCGCCCAGGCACAGCACGGCCACAAGCAGGTTGGTGAGCAGCATGCGCTTGGCGTTGGCGGCACCCTTCTGGCGGTGCGGCGCCACGATGCCGGCGTACTCGCACAGCAGCATGCCGATGGCGGTAAAGCCCATCGACAGCACGCAGAACAGCGAGATCGAGAAGGTGTAGCCGTTGCCGGCGACCGCGGCGGCGGTGGAGATGGCCGAAAGGTCGCCCGGCTGGATGGGCATGGATTTAAACGTGATGACGAAGAACTCGGCAATGCCCAGGACAAAGAGGGCGAAGGCCAGGACAGCCGGAGCTGCGCCGTGGCGCTGGAACAGGAAGAACAGGCCGGCCATAAGCGCGGTGATGATGGCCCACTCGAGCAGGATGCACAGGGGGTAGACCCAGGTAAAGTCGTGGTTGGACGAGACCTCCATGCCCAGCAGCGCAAAGACGCCGGCGAGCAGCAGGCACAGGACGGCGGCGACGAGCGGGCGGCCCACAAAGGCGCCGCGTAGGCGGGCGAGTTTGCCCGTGGGGGCGGGGGCGTCGGGCGCGGCAAACGCAAAGACGCGCGGGGCGATGCGGTCGCGTGCGATGCTTGCCCAAGCGCAGCCGGTGAGGATGGCGTTGGTCAGGATGAGCATCACAAAGGCGAGCGGCTCGTTTTGCGCCACGAGGCCAATAGCGCCCCAGATGGTCAAAAAGAGCTGGAACAGGCCAAAGGCGACACTCCATCCAAGAGCGCTCTTGGCGACGGCGCCCGACTGCGCGCGAATGGCCTTGGCTTCGCGCAAAACAAGGTAGACGGTCGCCGCAAGACCGACGAGCGAGATAGCGGCTGCGAACATGCTGAGACTCCTCACAAACTTAGAACCTACGAAAGCGGGGGTTTACCCGATTGTTACCAAGATATGCGCAGCATTTGAGGGCTGCGCACAACAATCAGCCATAATAACGCGCGGGTGTGGCGGTGTTGCGCAATGGAGTATCGACCTGCGCGATAATGGACGGGAATTACACGGAAACGTAAAGGCTTCTTAAAGAATTGGCGAGGATGAGGCGATGAACGAGCAGGTTTGCAAGACGGAAGTTGAGTGCTGCGGTGGTGTCGTGGGCGTGGACGCCGGCGGCTATCCGGTCGAAGCTACGGGCAACGCGGTGCTGGACATCTTGGAGCAACGTTCTTCCACACGTGCCTTTGCGCGCGATGATGACGAGCTCCCCGTGGCGGTGACCGACGAGCAGCGCGCGGCGATCCTGCACGCGGCGAGCCGCGCGCCGTCGGCAGGCGCCATGATGATGTACTCCATCGTGAGCATTCGCGAGCAGGCCACGCTCGACCGCTTGGCCGACCTGTGCGACCACCAGCCCATGATCGCCAAGGCGCCGTGGGCGCTTATATTTGTGGTCGACTACGCCAAGTGGATCGACCTGTTTGAGCATGTGGGCTGCTTTGAGCCCGAGTTCGTCGAACGCACGGGCAAGCAACCCCGCCGCGCGCCGGGCCTGGGCGACTTTGCCATCGCGGCGCAGGACGCCGTGATCGCCGCGCAAAACGCCGTGGTCGCCGCCGAGGCCCTGGGGCTGGGGAGCTGCTACATCGGCGACATCGTCGAGAACGCCGAGGAGGTTGCCGCGCTGCTCGATTTGCCGCCCTACGCCATGCCGCTGTCGATGCTCATCATCGGCACGCCCCGCAAGGAGCGTCCGGCGATCGCGCATCCCGTGGTGAACCTGGTGCACGAGGAGCGTTACTGCCGTGCGGATGCCGCGACCATGGATGCGCAGGTGACCGAGATGGATGCGATGTTCCGCCCGCATGCCCGTGAGGTGGGCGAGCGCGTGGTGGATATCTACACCCGCAAGCACACGAGTCCCTTTATGGCCGAGATGAGCCGATCCATGGAGTGGTGGTTCAAAAACTGGCTCGGCAAGTAACGGATGCGACGGTGTGACAAAGGGACAGTCCCTTTGTCACATTCCATATCGCCGCAGTGGCATAAAGGCCGCATAAATGTTTATCTAGCTGGGAAACAGTGCCGTGCAAGCACGGGCCGATTACCTATAATCCCTTCGAACATTAAAGTTGGGAGGAAACCGGCTTATGGAACAAAAGACCAAAGACGCGGCATCGCACGCTGCGATCCCGGTGAGCATCTCGGCGATGCTCGTCACGCTGGGCGTGGTGTATGGCGATATCGGCACCAGCCCCATGTATGTAACCAAGGCGCTCGTTGCCGGCAACGGCGGCATCGGAAGCGTCACGGAGGAGTTCGTGCTCGGTGCGCTCTCCCTTGTCGTGTGGACGGTTACGCTGCTGACGACCATCAAGTACGTGCTCATCTCGCTGCGCGCCGACAACCACGGTGAGGGCGGTATCTTCGCCCTGTACAGCCTGGTCAAGCGCTGCGGCAAGTGGCTCATCATCCCTGCCATGCTGGGCGGTGCCGCGTTGCTTGCCGACGGCATCCTCACGCCGGCCGTCACCGTGACCACGGCCATCGAGGGCCTGCGCACCATTCCCGCGGTTCATGCCGTGCTGGGCGACGACCAGGGTCGCGTTGTCGCCATCACGCTTGCCATTATCATCGTGCTCTTCTTGGTGCAGCGCATCGGTACGGCCAAGATCGGTCATGCCTTTGGCCCCATCATGACGCTGTGGTTCCTGTTCTTGGGCGGCACGGGTCTGTTTTTTGTCTTCCAGCATCCCGCCGTGCTGCTGTGCCTCAACCCGGTGCGCGGCATTGCCTTTTTGCTGAGCCCCAACAACCACGCGGGCATCATGATCTTGGGCAGCTGCTTCCTCGCCACCACCGGCGCCGAGGCACTCTACTCCGACATGGGCCATGTGGGCCGCGGCAACATCTACGCCACCTGGCCGTTTGTTAAGTGCTGCCTGCTGCTGTCCTACATGGGCCAGGGCGCTTGGCTTATCAACAATGCTGCCAACCCCGAGCTCATGGGCATTGCCGACCTCAACCCGTTCTACCAGATGCTCGCTCCCGGCCTGCGCCCGTTTGCCGTCGGCCTTTCCACCATCGCGGCCATCATCGCCTCGCAGGCACTCATCACCGGCGCGTTCTCGCTGGTGTCCGAGGCCAGCCGTCTGGACCTCATGCCGCACATGCAGGTCTTCTATCCGGCCGAGACCAAGGGCCAGCTCTACATTCCCATGGTCAACAACGTCATGCTCGTGGGCTGCGTCATCGTGGTGCTGCTGTTCCAGAACTCCGCGCACATGGAAGCCGCTTACGGCCTGGCCATTACGCTCACCATGATGTGCACCACGCTGCTGCTCTTCTTCTACCTGCACGAGGAGCGCAAGCTCAAGGTCGCACCGTGGGTCTTCGCCGCTTTCTTCCTTTTGCTTGAGGGCTTCTTCTTTGTGAGTTCGCTCACCAAGTTCTTCCACGGCGGCTACTTCACCATCCTCATGGCCGCGCTCATCATGGGCGTCATGGTGTGCTGGTACAACGGCACGGCGGTCGAGCAGCGCCAGTTTACGCTGCTGCCGCTGCGCAGCTATCTGCCGCAGCTCAAGCGTCTGCGCGACGACGACCGTTACGAGCGCATGAGCGACAACATCGTGTACCTGACCAAGGATACCCATACCGACTACATCGACCGCGACATTGTCTACTCGATTCTGGACAAGCATCCCAAGCGCGCCCGCGCCTGGTGGTTCGTCAACGTCGAGACCATGGACGAGCCGTACACGTTTGCCTATTCGGTCGAGACGTTCGACACCGACTACGTCTTCCGCGTGCACCTGTACCTGGGCTATAAGGTCAACCAGCGCGTCAATGCCTACCTGCGCCAGGTCGTTCAGGATCTTGCCGCCACCGGCGAGCTGCCCGCGCAAAAGCACGACTACTCGGTCTACAAGGACCCGGGCAACATCGGCACGTTCAAGTTCGTCATGATCCGCAAGCTGCTGGCGCCCGAGAGCGACGTGGAGCCCAGCGAGCGCACGGCCATCACGCTCAAGTACATCATCCGCCGCGCCGCCGGCACGCCCGCGCGCTGGTACGGCCTGGAGAACTCCAACGTGAGCTTTGAGTATGTGCCGCTGTTCACCAAGTTCAAGGCCGTGAACAAGATGCAGCGCCTGGCGCCCAACGAGCGCCCGTAGGCGTCGGCGGGCTACACGGGGTTGATTATCGATGGATGAAGTAAAAGCCGGGGAGGTAAACATGGATGCAAGGACACTCGATGTCCGCGAGGTGGGTATCGACGCCGCCGAGGACCAGTTCTTCACGAACCGAGCCAACATGGACATGGCCGATCGCGTGATCTCGGTCGTGGCGCTGGTATTTGCCGCGGCGTGCGTTTGCGCCCTACTCGCGCACGTGCTGTTTGTCTAGCGACTGCCGGTAGTAAAGGCTTTACACTTAGAACCACCACAAGGGAAACCACCACAAAGGTGCCTGTCCCCTTTGTGGTGGTTTTTGTTTTTGAGGGAGGGGTCGGTGCCGATGGACGCCCGCGCGGACGGCGATCTTGCCGATAACTTTTGGTGGAGACGTTCGACGCAGACGCGCCGCGGGCCTCTGTACGATGCCGGTGTGTCGGCAGGGTTGTTGGTGGCGGCGACGGTTGTGGGCGCATTGCTCGACCGACCCGGTCTTGCCCCGAGCGTCATGATTGTGTACGTGCTCGCCGTGCAGCTGTGCGCGTTTTTTACCTGGAGCCGCCTGTACTGTCTGCTGAGCTCGGTTGCAGCTGTTGCGCTCTACAACTTTTTGTTCATCGAGCCGCGGTACTCCCTAACGTTTATCGACCACATTCATCCCGGCATGTTTTTCATCATGTTCGTGGTCTCGCTCGTGTCGAGTTCAATCGCGCTGGCACTGCGCCGTGCCTTGGCACAGGCCGCTGCTAGCGACCGCCGTACGCAGATGGTGCTCGAAACCAATCGCATGTTGCAGCGCTGCGCCGACGAGCCGCAGATTGTGCATGCCATGGCCACGCAGCTGGCGCGCCTTTCGGGCTGCCCGGTCGTGTGGTACAGCGCCGATACCAAGGATGATGACCTGCTGCCGCGCGCAACCTATACGGCGGTGGGCGATGCCGCGCCGGTGCACCATCTGGCGCCCCAGATGCCGCCGCTGCTCTCGGCTTCGGCCTACGTGGGAACGCCGCTCGACGCCACGTTTGGCGGTTCGGCGTTCTATGGCATCTACTTGACGGTGCGCTCGGGCGACAGCATCGTGCGCTCGAGTGACCCCGCCTCGGTGGTGGGCGTGCTGGCTGTCGTTGCCGAGCCCGATGTGCTGACGCACGAAGAGCGGATGCTGGCCGACGCCATCGTGAGCGAAGGCGAGCTCGCGCTCGATCGCGCCCGCGCCATGGAGGCACGCGAGGAGGCAGCGGTGCTCGCCAAAAACGAGCAGCTGCGTGCCAACCTGCTGCGCTCCATCTCGCACGATTTGCGCACGCCGCTCACGAGCATCTCGGGCAATGCTGACGTGCTGCTCGACCAGGGCTCAACCGGCACGGCGGTGCTCGACGCCCAGACGCGTCGCAACATGCTGCTGTCCATTCGCTCGGATGCGCTGTGGCTCAACGCCACCGTCGAGAACCTGCTTGCCATCACCAAGCTCGAGGGCGGCGGTATGCATCTGTCGACCACGCTCGAACTCGTGGACGATATCGTCGAGGAGGCGCTGCGCCACGTGAACCCGGCCGTGCGCGAGCACGACCTTAAGGTGGTGGCGGGCGACGAGCCGGCGCTCGTCAACGTCGATGCGCGCCTGATGGTGCAGCTCGTGGTGAACCTGGTGAACAACGCCATCACGTATACGCCGGCGGGCTCGCATATCGTGATTTCGATTGGTGTCGACGAGGGGCGCGTGACGTGCTCGGTCGCCGATGACGGCCCTGGCATTGCGCCCGAGGACCGCGACCGCATCTTTGAGTCGTTCTACACCGCCAACCATGGCTTGGCCGACAGCCATCGCAGCGTGGGCCTGGGACTTTCGCTCTGCCGCTCCATTGCGCTGGCGCATGGCGGTAGCATAGAGGTTGCCGCGGCGGATCCGCACGGCTCGGTCTTTACGATCGAGCTTCCCGCCGCCGACGTTTCGTTTGATAAGGAGTAGCGCTGTGCCGAACTCTGCCGTGAAACCACTTATCTTGGTCGTTGAGGACGATCCCGCCGTCCGCAACCTCATCGTTGCCGCACTCGAGGCGCACGGCCTGCGCCATATGGCCGTGGAGACCGCCCATGCCGCCATCGCCGCCGCCTCGTCACAGGCGCCGAGCATCGTTCTCCTTGATCTGGGCCTACCCGACATGGATGGCGTCAAGGTGGTCGAGTCGGTGCGCGCGTGGTCGGGCATGCCGATTATCGTGGTCTCGGCGCGTAGCGAGGACGCGGACAAGATCCGCGCGCTCGATGCCGGTGCCGACGATTACCTGACCAAGCCGTTTTCGGTCGAGGAGCTACTGGCGCGTATCCGCACCACGCTCAGGCGCCTTTCGTATGCGCAGATAGGTGCGGGTTCGTCCGAGGGCACGTTCGATACCGGCGAGCTGCATATCGACTTTGACGCCGGCCTCGCCACGATGGCCGGCGAAGAGCTGCATCTGACACCCATCGAGTACAAGCTGCTTTGCCTGCTGGCGCACAACGCCGACAAGGTGCTGACGCACCAATTTATCCTGCACGAGATCTGGGGCACGGCGACCAAGAGCGACCTCGCGAGTCTGCGCGTCTTTATGGGCACGCTGCGCAAAAAGATCGAAGCGGACCCTGCACATCCGCGCTACATCCAAACTCACGTAGGCATCGGCTACCGCCTGGTCACCCAAGGCTAGCCCGTCGCCCACATTCCCATATGAGTTGCGGTGAAATACGGACGGAAATGGCCGATTTGGCGGCCAAACAGTCCATATTCCACCGCAACTTTTTTATTTGCCCTTGGGTTTGCTGGCGTAGAATTTTTGCTTTTTGGGTTTGGCGGCGGGGGAGGGCTTGCCGTCGCCATGCGGCTTGCTGCCGCCAGCGGGCATCGAGCGGGGCGCTGCCGCACGGGGCTTGCGGGCCTCGGGGTTGCGCAGCTCCTCGACGCGCTCGGCAATTTCCTCGGCGCTAAAGCCGACCTCGGCCATGGCGTCCTCGATGGGTAGGCGGCGCACGATATAGCAGTGGTGTACCTTCTGGTTGCGTCCGAAGTCCTCGGGGATGGTCTGCGCCGTAATGTCCTCTAGCACCACGCCCGCACGCGCGAGCTTACGTGTCTCGGGGCGGAAACCGCGCAGGTTGCAGCTAAAGATGGCATGGCCGCCCTGCGTGAGCAGGCGCGACACGCCGGCCAACAGCTCAACGTGGTCACGTTGGACATCCCAGGTGCGACGGCCCATCTTGGACGAGTTCGAGAACGTGGGCGGGTCGACAAAGATCAGGTCCCAGCGGTTGCGCGTCTGGCGCTGATCGCGAATCCAGGCGAGCACGTCGTCGCGCACAAAGTGATGCTGCGGCCCCACAAAACCGTTCTGGCGCATGTTGCGCTCGGCCCAGTCCAGGTAGGTGTTCGAGAGGTCGACCGTCACGGTCTCCTCGACGCCACCATCGGCCGCGTAGCAGGTGGCGGTGCCGGTGTAGGCAAACAGGTTGAGAAAACGGCGCGCCTGCTTGGCGTGCTCGCGTACCAGGTTGCGGGTGACGCGGTGATCCAGGAAGATGCCGACGTCCAGGTAGTCGTCAAAGTTGACGGCAAAGGTAAGGCCGCCCTCCTCGATGAGCGGCAGACGGCGGCGCGCGATGTTGGCGCGCTCGCCCGAGCCGCCCTTGCCGGCGCCCTGCTTGCCGTACTGCGAGCCGCCGCGCGAGCGCATGCGGGCCTTGGCGTGCACGTGCTCGGCGGGGACATCCAGGATGCGCGGCGCGATGGCCAGGATGTCGAGCATGCGGGCCTGAGCCAGCGCGGGGTCGATGGTCTTGGGTGCGGCGTATTCGGCGATGACGAGCCATCGGCCCGGGGTCTGCGGGCAGCCCTCGTACAGATCGATGGCGGCGGAGTAGTCGGGCAGGTCGGCATCGTAGACGCGGTAGCAGCTCACGCCCTCGCGCTTGGCCCACTTGCGGCGCAGGCGGGCGTTCTTGCGCAGACGGTTGGCGAACTGCTCGGACTCGGGGATGAGTACGGGCAGCGGCTTGCCGTCACCCAGGTCGAGCGTGGCAGCGGGCTCGGGCATGGCGGGCACGGCGCCGGTCTCGTCGTCGGCGTCGCCGGCATCTGCGGCCTCGCCCACGGCATCCGCGCTGGTCGCAGCTTCAAACGCCGCGGCCGCATGGTCGAGCGAGGGCCAGACCTCGATAGCCGCCTCCTCGTTATTGGGCATGACGGCGATGGAGCGCTCGGGCTCGGCGTGAAGCGCGCGGGCCATAAGACCGTCGCGGGTGAGCGCGGCGACCGGTGCCGAGGCGAGCTCGGGCGCGCGGCGCAGCTCACCGATGAGCGTCATGGCATCGTGCATGAGCGACAGCGGCGTTTCGGTGGTGTCCGCGACGATGCCGGCACCGGCGACAGCGTCCGCGTGATCCAGCACGGCGGCGGGCTTGGCGGCGCAAAAATCGACAAAGCGCTTGTAGCCGGCGCACTTGACCATGCGCTCGGCGGTCTTGCGGGCGGCGGGGTCAATGTCCACGGCAACGATGCGCGCCTGGCGCTCGCGCGCTGCGGCCTCGCGCCCGCGCGCCTCGGCAAGCATCTGCTCCCACAGGGCTGCGTCGTGCAGCTGCCAGCCCTCAAAGCCCCAGTGCTCGCGGGCGGCGCCCGGAGCGCGGTCGGTCAGGATATTCACAGCCTCCAGCAGCAGACCGCCTCCGGCGCACGAGGCGTCGATCAGCGTGGGTAGGGCCTCGTTCTCGTAATCGTCGGCCGTCAGCTCGCGCTCGCACAGCGCGGTCCAGCCGACCTGCGCCAACACCAGCGCGGCGTAGTCGGGGCGCAGCACGTGTGTGCCCTCGCCAGCGCGGGTCGCGGCGGGCGGCAGGCGCTTGAACAGCGGATCGCCCGAAAGGTCCAGGCTGATGCTTGCGCGGCGCTGGCGCAGTGAAAGCAGCAGGTGAACGTCGGGGTCGGTAGCGTCGACGTCGGCACGACGGCCCGTGGCCTCGGCCAGGCGGTCGCACAGCGCGTCCTTGGCGCGCAGAGCGGAGAAGCGTGTGTTGCGCAGCTGCTCGGTCACGCCGCGAGCGGTGATGGCGATGGTGGCACCCGGGCGGACGATGTCCTCCCAGGCGATGTCGTAGACGCCGTCGTACAGCTCATCGGCATCCTGCGCCTCAAAGCGCCCGAGCACCACGAACACGCGGCTGGCCAGGCGCGACCACAGGCATGCTCGATAGCCTTCTTCGAGCTCGCCCTCAAACGTAGCGCGGCCCTTTAGGCGGCGGACATGCGAAAGCCCGAGCCGTTTTAGCTCGTCGGCGAGTGCGGACTCAAAGCCCTCGGGGCAGCTTGCATAAAATTCCATGGGTGACCTCTCTGGTTGCGTCGCTCCATTATATGATGGATGCTCCGTTTGCCCTCGCCCTCGAAAGGAACCCATATGATTGATGCGTGCCCCGATTCCGCCGTGCTCTTTTTTGACGTGGACGGCACGCTGACGTCGTTCGATCCCGACGATATGACCGATAAGGATTTTTCGGCGGTCCGTCCTTCGCAGGCGGTCGTCGAGGCCTTTCACACGCTGCGCGATGCGGGGCACAAGGCGTTTATTTGCACGGGTCGTCCCCTGTGGCTCATCGCCGATAGCCTGCGCGCACTGGAGCCTGCGGGTATCGTGGCCATGGCGGGTGCCACGCTCGAGGTCGAGGGCCGCGTGGTGCATGAGGACTGCTTTGACGAGGATGTTATCGCGGAGCTCGCGCGTCGCATTTCTGTGGCGGGCGGCGAGGCGTTGTTCGAGACGAACGGTGCCACCTATTCACTTGAGCCAGTTGGTGTCGAACAGTCATTTCTGCTAGGCGCCGGCGTGGTGCACAGCGTCGAGGAAATGCGCGTCGACGGTCGTTTGCGCGTGGGCAAGGTGTGCCTGAATGCACCTAACCTGGCGCGCGTGGCCAACGACGACGGCTTTATCGAACGCAACTTTGAGCTGTGCAACACCGGCGGGGAAAACCGCGAGCTGAGCCCCAAGGGCATCGATAAGGGCGTGGGCGTGGCGCGGGCGCTGGAGTATCTGGGTCGCGCCGATAACGCGCGCACCTTTGGCTTTGGCGATTCGGGCAACGACCTGGGCATGCTCGCCGCCGTCGAGACGGCCGTAGCCATGGGCAACGCCATGCCCGAGGTCAAGGCGGTTGCCGACTACGTGACCGACGACGTCGCGCACGACGGCACCGTCACGGCGATGCAGCATTTCGGCTTAATTTAAGAGGCCCGCTCGGCTACCGTTCGCCCGCGGCGAACGGCTCAAGTCGGCCCGCCCTGCAAAATCGTTTTGCCGCTGGAGTGTGTGGTCAAAAACGCTAAAGTGGTTATACCGTTCACCGACAAGGTAAAAACCAGCAGCTCACGCCCTGATAAACATAGGTAAAGTGTTTAGCAGTTTACCGGCCGTATGCAAACGAAAGGATTCAGGCAGATGGCAATCAAGGTGTTCGCTGACGGCGCAAACCTCGAGGGCATGCTCGACATGTACGAGAACGGCAACGTTCAGGGTTTCACGACCAACCCGTCCCTTATGAA
>CAKTWW010000028.1 GCA_934630855.1 uncultured Collinsella sp. | reverse complement strand
GCAAACCTCGAGGGCATGCTCGACATGTACGAGAACGGCAACGTTCAGGGTTTCACGACCAACCCGTCCCTTATGAAGAAGGGCGGCGTGATGGATTACCGTGCGTTTGCCAAGGAGGTCCTGGCGCACATCACCGATGTGTCCGTGTCGTTTGAGGTCTTTGCCGACGACGTCGAGACCATGGAGGTCGAGGCGCGCGAGATCGCTACCTGGGCCGACAACGTCTACGTCAAGATTCCGTGCGTGACCACCAAGGGTGAGTCCACCGCCGAGCTGGTCCGCAAGCTTTCGGCCGATGGCATCAAGGTCAACGTCACCACCATCTTTACGCCCGAGCAGGTCAACGAGATGGTCGAGGCTGTTGACGCCGAGACGCCGTCCATCATTTCGCTCTTTGCCGGTCGCATCGCCGATACCGGCGTCGATCCCATTCCGTTTATGACGGAGTCGGTCAAGAAGGCCGCCGCCAAGCCCAACTGCGAGGTCCTGTGGGCGTCCACGCGCGAGCTTATCAATATTTATCAGGCGGAAGGATGCGGTTGCCAGATCATTACGGTGCCCAACAGCATCCTTGCTAAGCGCAAGAACATCGGTCGCGACCCGTACGAGGTCTCGCTCGACACCGTGCGCGGCTTTGCCAAGGATATCGCCTCGCTCGGCTTCCATATCCTGCCGTAACGCGAACACTGGCTACGCCGTGAGCTGTTAGCCCCGGCCTTTCCTTTCCCTATCGCCCACGCGCTTTGCGAGGGTCGCGCTAGGCAAAGGAAAGGCCGGGGCTGCCGACACGAGCTTGCCGGTAGGTTGGTGATAGGCTTCCATATCCTGCCGTGGACAAAGGTACCCCCGCCTGCGCCGTGCAAAATTGAGAGTATTCAGCAAGGTAAAGGCTTTCACCAGCTGGTTGAAGCACGGAACAGCCCCCGTTTTGGCTCTGACGACGCTAAAACGGGGGCTGTTTTTGACGTTATTGCCTCTGGGGGGGGGCGTTCGGAGCGGCGGAAATTGCAGAATACTCGCGATTTTGCACGTCGCTGCAGGGGGTACCCTTGCTTTAGGCGGTTTACTCGCACCGCACGAGCCAGGTTGGTGCTGTCTCTTTGATGGGGCGGCGCCATTTTTGTTGCCGACGGGAAGGGGGGGCGGCGCAAGCGGGGCGACGCTCGCACGGATATCTTCGCCTTCGGGACATGTTGCGCAACAAGTTTGGTTGCCTTGGGTCTAGCTTTAACGTGTGGAAGAAAAACGAAAGGAAGGAGGCCCCATGTTCTGTCCCAGGTGCGGTACCAAGAACATCGACGAGGCCAGGTTCTGTGTGGCTTGCGGCAATCCGCTCCCCGCGGTATCTGTGACCCCCTCTCCCTCAGGCGAAATTGGTAATCCGGCTATAGCCTCAGACATGGCGCCTGGCGTCGTGCCCGCTCAGCAAAGCGCGGCGCCCGGGTCCGTCAAAATGCCTAGCGCCAAGAAAAAGACTCCAATTTTTATTGGTGTCGCAGTCGTCATCGTCGCGTTCGTGCTGAACGTTGTCTTCTTTGTTATGCCGGTACTTAACAAGAACTCCTTTAAGGGAGCGCACGAGGGCGACGTGGTCAAGTTTGGCTCCTATGAACAAGACGGCGACATCTTAAACGGCAAGGAACCCATCGAGTGGCGCGTCTTGGAGGTCGACGGCGACCGTGCCTATGTCGTGAGCGAGAAGGGCCTCGATGCCCATGCTTTTAACGAAGATGTGGATGACGGCAACGATTGGAACTCTTCCGACCTCAAGGCGTGGCTCGAAGAGGACTTTGCTTCCCAGGCGTTTACGGACGATGAGATGAATGAGATTGATGGAGCCCCCACGCTGCTTTCCGTCGATGAGGCGCGGAGCTATTTTGGGAGCTACGGTATGTGCGAACCGACCCAGCAGGCCGTGAACAACGGCGCCAATAAGGATGAGGACAACGGTGCGTGCCACTGGTGGCTTCGCTCGCCGGGTGGTGACTTGTATCACGCGGCCGGCGTCAACGAGGAAGGCTATGTGTACTCCGATGGCTACGTCGTGGACTTTTCAGACTATGCCGTTCGTCCCGCTCTATGGGTCTCTGTAATCTAATGGTCTTCTAATTCTCTAGCTATCAGGTATCCAAAACGATCCAGCTCCGAGTGAGCAGTCATCGTCAAGGCAAAAGCCGTTCCTCGATAAATATCGCCCCGGCTCTCAATCGTGAGAGCTGGGGCGTTTCGCTATTGCGGGACTGTCAGACTTGCAAGTTTTTGTCATCACGTGAGAAGAACTTGCAAAGTTTGCAAGTTCTTTCCATCGAGTGAGAAATACTTGCAGGCTGAACGATGGATGGCGGCGGCTCGCCCTTCTGTTACTTCCCCTGCACCATGGTGAGGGAGATCTTTTTGCGGTCGCGGTCGACCTTTTCGACCCATACCTTCACCGTGTCGCCGACGCGTACGACGTCGCTGGGGTGCTTGACGAAGCGGTTGGCCAGCTTGGAGATGTGCACGAGGCCGTCCTGGTGCACGCCCACGTCGACGAAGGCGCCAAAGTCGACGACGTTGCGCACTGTGCCCTTGAGCTCCATGCCGGGCTGCAGGTCGTCGATGGAAAGCGCCGAGCGGCTAAAGACCACCTCGGGCGCGTCGTCGCGTGGGTCGCGGCCGGGCTTCTTGAGCTCGTTGACGATGTCGATGAGCGTCAGGGTACCGCAGTCCAGGTCGCTTGCCAGCGCCGAGATGCTGCCCAGACGGCGCTCGATATCGGGCACGCCGCCGCGGCTGAGCTCGCTGGCCGCCACGCCGGCGCGCTCCAGGACGGACGTCGCCACCTCGTAGCTCTCGGGGTGGACGCTTGTCGCGTCGAGCGGGTTCTGCCCGCCGCTGATGCGCAAAAAGCCTGCGGCGTTGAGATATGCCTTGGGTCCCAGCTTGGGGACCTTCTTAAGCTGGCGGCGATCGGTAAAGGCGCCGTTTTCCTCGCGGTATGCCACGATGTTCTTGGCCACGCTCGGCGTGATGCCCGATACGTATCCCAGCAGGCTCGCGCTCGCGGTGTTGACGTCGACGCCCACGCGGTTGACGACGTCCTCCACCACGTGGCCCAGGGTGCGCGAAAGCTCGGCCTGATCAAGGTCGTGCTGGTACTGTCCGACGCCGATGGACTGGGGCGGAATCTTGACGAGCTCTGCCAGCGGGTCCTGCAAACGGCGGCCCAGGCTCATGGCGCCACGTACGGTGACGTCCAGGTCCGGATACTCCTGGCTGGCGAGCTCGGAAGCGGAGTACACCGACGCGCCGGCCTCGTTGACGATGGTGTAGCGCAAGGAGGGCGCCTGCTCGGCGATGAACTCCGAGACGACTTCCTCGGTCTCGCGGCTGGCGGTACCGTTGCCGATGACGATGGTGTTGACGCCGTCCTTCTTGACGAGGCGGGCGAGCTCGCGTTTGGTGCCGGCGACGTCGTGGCGCGGCTTGGTGGGGTAGACCACGCCGTGGTCGAGCAGCTTGCCGGTCTCGTCCATGACGGCGACCTTGCAGCCGGTGCGGTAGCCCGGGTCGAGCGCGAGCACGCGGGCGCCGCGCACGGGGCGCGCCGAGAGCAGGCCCTCAAGATTCTTGGCAAAGACGTTGATGGCCTCGGTCTGGGCGCGGACGGTGAGCTTGGCGCGGGCCTCGCGCTCCAGCGAGGGGGCCATGAGGCGCTTGTGGCCGTCGGCGATGGCGGCGTCAAAGACCGGGGCGAAGACGCCCTGGCGACGGGGCCAGCGGTTGCCGAGACGAGCCGTCGCGGCGGCGCCGTCGACGTTCACGCGCACGCGGAGCTTGCCCTCGCGCTCGCCACGGTCGATAGCCAGCACGCGGTGGTTGGGAATGCGGCGCAGCGGCTCGTCATAGTTGTAATAGGGCTCGTACGGGGTCTTCTCGACGGGGTCGGTGGCCTCGACGACGATGTCGGCGGTGTTTTGCGTAAAGGCGCGCAGGTCGGCGACGTTCTCGGGGTCCTCGGCCACCGTCTCGGCAACGATATCGGCGGCGCCGGCGAGCGCCTTCTCGGGCGTGTCGAAGCCAGCCTCCTCGTTGACGTATGCCGCGGCGGCGTCGAGCGCGCTGCCCTTGGCCGATGCCTGCATGATGATCATATTGGCGAGCGGCTCCAGACCGGCCTCGCGGGCCTTCTGCGCGCGGGTCATGCGCTTTTTGCGGTAGGGCTTGTAGAGGTCCTCGACGCGCTGGAGCTGCGTGGCCTCGCGAATCTGCTGCTCGAGCTCGGGCGTGAGCTTGCTCTGCGCGTCGATGAGCAGGATGACGTCCTCTTTGCGCTGCTCAAGATTGCGCAGGTAGGACAGGCGCTCGTCGAGTGCACGCAGGGCGACGTCGTCCATGCCGCCGGTGGCCTCTTTACGGTAGCGCGAGATAAAGGGGATGGTATTGCCCTCGTCGATGAGCTTGACGGCCGCCTCGACGTTGGCGACCTTAAGGTTGAGCTCGTGGGCGAGCTGGGCGATGAGGTCCATGAGACTTCCTGTCTATGAGTACGTTACAGGTGCATGAGCCACCCAGTCTACCACCCACCCGCGCGTCGCGGCTGCAAAGAAAAGCCCCGCGGGCAGGAGGCTGCTCGCGGGGCAAAGAAGAGGGGCATATTGATGGCGGACCGAGGGGCCCGGCGTGGGGCTTCTGCCGCGGTCCGCCCAAAGGCATTACAGCTCGACGAGCTGGCCGGTCTCGGCTGCCTCCTTGACGGCGTTGAGAAGCGTGAGCGTCTTGACGTTGTCGGCGGGAGTCACGACAGGCTCGACCTCGCGGCGGACGACCTTCACAAAGTGCTTGAGCTGCATCTTGTGCGGCAGCGCCGGGTCCACAGCCGGGATCTCCATCTGCAGCGGCTTGTGCCAGTTAGAGGCGCCGTCGTAGGAGAACTGGTGCAGGCGGGGCAGCGAGAGGGCGCCCTTGGTGCCGCCAATGAAGTAAGCGTCGGCGTCGAAGGGGCGGTACTGCGGATCCTCGCGAGCGGTGGCCTCCCAGTTCCAGGGGCTGGCGGTGGCGTCGGAGATGGTCATGCTCGCAAGCGCGCCATCGGCAAAGCGGACGTTGACCACGGCGGAGTCCTCGGTCTCAAAACCGCGGGCGGCGCTGGACTGCATGCCCTGGACGGCGACGGGCTCGCCCAGCAGGTAACGGAGCAGGTCGACGTCGTGCACCAGGTTGACCAGGATCGGGCCGGCACCCTTCTTGCGGCGCCACTCGACGTCGAAGTACTCGTCGTTCTTATAGATCATGTAGTGGAAGCTCGACACGGTGAGCTTGCCCAGCTCGCCGGACTCGATGATCTCCTTGGCCTTGTTGACGAAGGGGTTGTGGCGACGGTGCTGACCAACGAGCACGGGCACGCCGGCGGTCTCGGCCTCGGCGGCGAAGGCCTGGGCGTCCTCGAGGTCGTTGGAGATCGGCTTTTCGACCAGCGGCACGATGTTGCGCTTGATGGCCTCGCGGGCAACGCCCAGGTGCAGGTCGTTGGGGGTGGCGATGATGACCGCCTCGGGCTTGACCTCGTCCATCATCTGGGCGGGATCGGTAAAGAACGGCACGCCGGCGGCCTCGGCCGTGGCGCGGGCGCCCTCAAAAGCGTCGGCGATCGCGACGAGCTCGGCCTCGGGCTCCTCGGTGACAAAGCGGATGTGGTTGCGGCCCATGGCGCCGGCGCCGATGACGGCAATGCGGACGGGGTTGAGCTCAGACATTTCGACTCCTTAATGCTGGTGGCGATGGAATGTGACAAAGGGACAGAAAGGGACAGTCCCTTTGTCACATCGGCAATTACTAGGCGGCCTTCTTCTTGCTGTCGGAGACCATCATGTAGACGGTGAGCACGACGGCGATGGCGGCGATCACGATGGCGCCGTAGAAGGACTGCTGGTAGGCGGCGCTGCCGGCCTCGGCGTGATACAGCACGGCGGTGATGGGCTGGCTGATCCAGGTAGAAGCGGCGTAGCCCAGGAACATGATGCCGTAGTTGACGCCAATGTTGCTGGTACCGAAGGCGCCACCGGTGAGCGGCGGGTAGATGACGAGCAGGGCGCCAAAGCTAAAGCCGAGCAGGGCGAGCGCCACGAAGAACATGCTCTGCGTAAAGCTCATCGACATGATGACGAGTGCGACGATGGTGACGACAAGGCTGATAAGCAGCGACTTGTAGGCACCGAGCTTGTCGATGATCTGGCCAAAGGACAGGCGACCGACCAGGTTGGCGCAGGTGTTGACGGAGACGACCACACCGCCGAGGGCGACGGCCGCGGCGCTCGTGGGGTCGGCGAAGAGCTGGACGGCGGCGATGGAGGCAACCTTGCCGACGAGCAGGGTGCCGGCGGTAGCGGCGAAGGCGAAGGTGATGATGAGGACCCAGAAACGCGGGGTCTTGACCATCTCGCCCGGGGTGAGGTCGCCGAAGGTGCCGGCGTGCGCGCCACCCTTGGGGGCCTCGAAGCCCTCGGGCAGCCAGCCGGCCTCGGGGGCCTTCAGGAACAGGGCGGAAGCGGCGATCATCACAAAGAAGATGACGCCGAGCGCCTTCAACGCGCCGAAGATGCCAAGGCTCGGGATGAGCAGCGAGGCGAGCACCGGGGACAGCACGGCGGGGCCGGCGGTCGAAGCGGCCAGGGTGATGCCGGAGGCAAGGCCCTTCTTGTCGATGAACCACTTCTGACCCGTGGTGAGTGCCGGGTTGTAGCCCAGGCCGTTGCCGACGGCGGCGACGAGCGAGAACCACAGGTAGAACTGCCACGGCTCGGTGACGGTGCCGGACATGAACCAGCCCACGCCGTAGCATACGGCGGCGGCGATCACGACGTTGCGGGGGCCGATCTTATCAGAGATGCGGCCGGCGAAGATGCCCGTCACGGCCATGATGGTCTGAAAGACCGGGAAAGCCCAGGTAAGGGCGCTGGACCACTCGGGGTAGACGGCGAGCAGGTTCTTGCTCACGACGGAATACAGCGCGATGGAGCTGATGAAGAACATGGTGACGCACGCGGCGGAAAGCACGACGGCGCGACCTTTGTTGGAGTTGGTGGAAGCCATTGGACTCTTTCTAATCGATGTGGGGAGGGGAGGGGTTTGCCTCATGCCCCTCTCTACTGGGCTGGTTTACTGGTCGGTCGGCTTAGCGACGCCGGACTCGTCGGACCAGAGCTCGACACCCTTGTTCTTAAGGTAGTTGTCGGCATACGCGCGACGGCCGCCGGGCTTGGCGGTGAGGTCGCCCATCATGTTGGAGAAGCCGCCGTCGACCTTGATGGCGTCGCCGGTGGTAAAGTCCGAGCGCTTGGACGCCAAGAACATGACGGCGTTGGCGATATCGCTGACCTCGCCGATGCGGCGCGTGGCGATCAGGCGGCTGCGGCTTTTCTCGACCTCGGGATCGGCGTAGAAGTTGGCCGACATGGGGGTCTTGACGAAGCAGGGCTCGACGCAGTTGGAGCGCACGCCGTAGGGACCCCACTCGGCGGCAAGCATCTTGGACATCATGTTGACGCCGGCCTTGGTGGAGCTGTACACGCCCGAGAACGTCTCGGGAGAGTGGCTGGCGACGGTGGAGATGTGCACCAGACGACCCTGGCCGGCCTTGATCATCTCGCGACCAAAGCGCTGCGAGGTGATGAAATAGCCGGTGAGGTTGACGTTGAGCACCTGCTCCCAGTCGCTCAGCGGCAGGTCCTCCATAGCGGCGAAGCGCAGGATGCCGGCGGTGTTGACGAGGACGTCGACGCGGCCGAAGTTGGCGATGGTGGCGTCGACGGCGGCCTGAACCTCGGTCTCGTCGGTGGCGTTCATCTTGTAGCCCTCGGCGTGGATGCCAAACTCGGCAGCGAGGTCGGCGGCAGCGGCCTTGACCTTCTCCTCGTCCAGGTCGAGCATGACGACGTTGGCGCCATTGCGGGCGAACTCGCGGCAGATCTCGGCGCCCATACCGCCGAGCGCACCAGTTACGGCGCAGACATCGCCCTCGAGCTTAAGCCAATTGCTCATAGGAACTTCCCTTCTTGTGCCTCCCGGTGGGCCGTTCCCATTTACCGACCCACGTGGTTTTCGCTGGTTATCGTATGCTTTGCGTTTGCGCAGGTGAATTGCATATTTGTTAGAATGGCGTTAACCGTAGGTTTACACCTTGCGATGCAGTTTGTTCTCAATTGAGTGCGTGACCTGCGAAAATGACCCCCCTGCGGTGCTGTGCGCCCGCGCATGCGAAAACGGAGAGATGACGTGTACGATCGACGACTTGAGGCCATATCGGCCGCTGCGGAGCTGGGAAGTTTCTCGCGGGCGGCGGCAAAACTGCGCGTATCGACCCCGGCGCTCGTCAAACAGGTGTCGGGGTTCGAGGCCGAGTTCGGCATCACGCTGTTCGAGCGCTCACATTCGGGCGTTAAGGTGACGCCGGCGGGCGCGCTGCTGGTCGATGATGCGCGCTCGATCATGCGCCAGTCGGAGGACGCGCTGCGCCGTGCCCGGCGCGCGGCGGGCGACGGCGGTGCGGTGCGCTTGGGCGTGTCGATGATGTGCCCGGGACGCCAGACGCTGTCGATGTGGACGGGCGTGCACGAGTTGGAGCCGTCGCTGCGCTTTGAGATTGTGCCGGTGAGCGACCTTTACGACGAGCGCGAGACCGTCATGCGCAGCTTGGGCCGCGAGGTCGATGTGGTGCAGTCGAGCTTTTCGACCCCGCGCTGGGGTGACGCATGCCAAAAGCTCCTTATCGTCAACGTGCCGTTTTATATCGATGTGCCGCGCACGAGCCCGCTTGCGCGCAAGAGCCGCATCACGGTTGCCGACTTGGAAGGCATGCGTCTGCGCGTGCTGCGTCACGGCAACGACGCCATGGACAGTCTGCGCATCGACCTTTTGGCCGACGGCGGCGTGGACGTGATTGACGTGGACAGCTTCGACTTCGCGCTCTTTAACGAGGCCGAGGAAAAGGGCGACGCGGTGCTCACCTGCGGCGCGTGGTCGGGCGTACATCCAGCCTTTGTGGGCGTGCCGTTCCTCTGCGGCCGCGAGGTACCGGTCTACCTGCACTACCCGCTCGAGCCCACCCTACAAATACAAAAATTCGTCAACGCCATGGCCCAACTCCTCAAGTAGCTCATTTGGGATGGGGCTTTTTGACTACTTTTGCCGCCCTTACAAAACGAGGCCCTGGCCAAACGGCCAGGGCCTCGCAAACTTTTATTCCGTTCTAAATGATGGGCTGATCGCACGCAGGAGGACCCCCAGGCGGGCCGGGGTGTAACCTCCGCGCGCAGTTTCGCAGCGAAGCGAGAATGTTTGAGCACGGAAGTTACACCCCGGCCCGCCTGGGGGTCCTCCGTGAAACAAACCTACCTACTCGAGCTCAAACGCTCCAGTATAGAGCTGATAGTAGTATCCGCGCTTGGCGATCAGCTCGTCGTGGTTGCCGCGCTCGATGATGCGGCCGTGGTCCAGGCAGATGATCGCATCGGAGTTGCGCACGGTGGAGAGGCGATGCGCGATGACAAACGTCGTGCGGCCTTCCATGAGCTTGTCCATGCCCTCCTGTACGATGGCCTCGGTGCGGGTATCGATGGAGCTCGTGGCCTCGTCCAGAATCATCGCCGGCGGATCGGCGACGGCCGCGCGCGCAATCGAGATCAGCTGACGCTGGCCCTGCGACAGCTGCGCGCCGTTGCCGGTGAGCATGGTGTCGTAGCCGTCGGGCAGGCGGGTGATAAAGTCGTCCGCGCCCGCGAGCTTGGCCGCCGCGATGCACTCCTCGTCGGTGGCGTCCAGGTTGCCGTAGCGGATGTTGTCCATCACGGTGCCGGTGAACAGATTCACGTCCTGCAGCACCACGCCCAGCGAACGGCGCAGGTCGGACTTGCGAATCTTGTTGACGTTGATGCCGTCGTAGCGGATCTTGCCGTCGGCAATGTCGTAGAAGCGGTTGATGAGGTTGGTGATGGTCGTCTTACCGGCACCGGTGGCACCGACGAACGCGACCTTCTGGCCCGGCTTGGCGTACACAGACACGCCGTGCAGCACCTCGTGGTCGGGCGTATAGCCAAAGTCCACGTTGTCCATGACCAGGTCGCCACGCAGCGGCACGTACTCGATCTCGCCAGTTGCACGGTGCGGGTGCTTCCAGGCCCACATGCCGGTGCGGTGGTCGGCCTCCTCGAGCTGCCAGGTGTCGGGATTCACCTGTGCGTTGACGAGCGTCACGTAGCCCTCGTCGGCCTCGGGCTCCTCGTCGAGTAGCTCAAAGATACGCTCGGCGCCGGCAAGGCCCATGACCACGGCGTTGATCTGCTGCGAGATCTGGCCGATCTGGCCGCAGAACTGCTTGGTCATGTTGAGGAACGGCACCACGACGGCGATGGAGAGCGCCATGCCCGAGAGGCTCAGGTTGGGCACGCCCAGCGCCAGGAAGATGCCGCCGGTCAGCGCGACCAGCACGTAGAGCAAGTCGCCCAGGTTCCCGAGGATCGGCATGAGGATGTTGGCGTACATGTTGGCCTTCTGCGAGACCTCGAAGAGCTTCTCGTTGCGCTCGTCAAAATCGGCCTCGGCGGCGGACTCGTGACAGAACGCCTTGACGACTTTCTGGCCGTTCATGACTTCCTCGATATGGCCCTCGACCACGCCGAGCTCGGTCTGCTGCGCGATAAAGAAGCGCGCGGAGTTGGAGCCGAGCAGCTTGGTCATAAAGGTCATAAAGGCGACGCCGGCAATGATGACCAGGCACATCCACGCGCTGTAGTACAGCATGATGAAGAACACGGTGGCGATGACGATGATCGTCATGAGCAGGTTGGGCAGCGACTGGCTGATCATCTGGCGCAGCGTGTCGATGTCGTTGGTGTAGTGGCTCATGATGTCGCCGCGCTGGTGCGTGTCGAAGTAGCGGATCGGCAGGTCCTGCATGCGGTTGAACATCTTCTCGCGCAGCTTCTCGAGCGAGCCCTGCGTGATGACGGCCATGGCGCGGTTCCAGAAGAGCGAGGAGGCGACGCCCACGGCATAGATGCAACCGAGGGTGGTCACAAGCTTCAAGATCTTGGGCTGCGCGGCCGTCCAGTCGCCCGACTGCCACGATTCGCTAATGACCTGCAGCGCGCTCTGGAGAAACGTCGCGCCGATGGAATTGATGATGGCGCAGAGCACCACGCCGGCGACGACGAGGGGCAAAAGCACTGGGTAGAAGCCAAAGAGCATCTTGATCAGGCGCGTCATGGTGCCGCCCTTGCGGTTGCGCGCGCGCTCGGCGGTAGCTGCCTTACTCATGTGCCTCGCCTCCTTCCTGGGTCTGGGCTTGCGATGCAGATGCCTCGGTGCCGGCTGCAGCGGTCTCGCCCGCATCCTCGCCCTCGGCGCTCATCTTGTTCTGCGAGGTGAAGGTTTCGCGGTAGATCTCGCTCGTCTTGAGCAGCTCGTCGTGGTTGCCGATGTCCTTGATGCGGCCGCCCTCCATGACGATGATGCGATCGGCATCCTGCACGGAGCTAATACGCTGGGCGATGATGAGCTTGGTCGTGTTGGGCAGATAGCTCGCCAGCCCTTCGCGGATCTTGGCGTCGGTCTTGGTGTCGACGGCGCTCGTGGAGTCGTCCAGGATCAAGATCTTGGGGCGACGCAGCAGGGCACGCGCGATGCAAAGGCGCTGCTTCTGACCGCCGGAAACGTTGGATCCGCCCTGCTCAATCCAGGTGTCGTAGCCCTTGGGGAAGCCGTCGACAAACTCGTCGGCGCAGGCCAGATGTGCGGCCTCGCGGACTTCTTCGTCGGTGGCGTTCGGGTCGCCCCAGCGCAGGTTCTCGGCGATGGTGCCGCAAAACAGCACGTTTTTCTGCAGCACCATGGCTACCTGGTGGCGCAGCGCGTCCAGATCGTAGTTGCGTACGTCCACGCCGCCGACGCGCACGGTGCCCTCGGTGGTGTCGTACAGGCGGGCGATCAGGTTCACGAGCGTCGACTTGGCCGAGCCGGTGCCACCGATAATGCCGATGGTCTCGCCGCTCTTAATATGCAGGTCGACGTCGTCGAGCGCCTGGCGGCGGGCATGCTCGGAATACTTAAAGCTCACGTGATCGAAGTCGATGGAGCCGTCGGCAACCTCGTGCACGGGCTCGGTCGGGTTGGCGATCGTGGGCTCGGCGGCCAGCACCTCGGTAATGCGGTGCGCCGACTCGTCTGCCATGGTTACCATGACAAAGATCATCGACAGCTGCATTAGGCTCATCAGAATCTGGAAGCCGTAGGTAAAGATGGAGGAGAGCTGGCCCACGTCGAACAGGGTGCCCTGGCTCGTGATGATGAGCTCGGAACCCAGGTAGATGATGACGACGAACGCGCCGTTGACGCAAATGTTCATCATGGGGTTGTTGAAGGCGAGCAGCTTCTCGGCGCGGGTGAAGTCCATCTGGACGTCGCGCGCGGCGGTGGCGAACTTCTCCTTCTCAAAGTCTTCGCGCACGTAACTCTTGACCACGCGCATGCCGGTGACGTTTTCCTCAACGGATTCGTTGAGCGCGTCGTACTTGTGGAAGACGCGGGCAAAGATCGGGCGCACCTTATGGATGATGAAGAACAGGCCAAAGCCCAGCAGCGGAATGATGACCAGGTAGACCATGGCGACGCTGCCGCCCATGGCGTATGCCATGGTAAAGGCAAAGACCAGCACCAGCGGCGAGCGCACGGCGATGCGGATGAGCATCATAAAGGCCTGCTGCACGTTGTTGATGTCGGTGGTGAGGCGGGTGACGAGCGAGGAGCTCGAGAACTCGTCGATGTTGGCGAAGCTGAACGTCTGGATCTTGTAGAACAGGTCGCGACGCAGGTTCTTGGCAAAGCCGCAGCTGGCATGGCTGCAGGTGATGCCCGCGGCGGCGCCAAAGGCGAGTGACGTCAGCGCGATGAGTACGAGAAGGCCGGCGGTGGGCAGCATCTCGGTAACGGCGGTGCCGTCCTTGATGGCGTCGATCATGTCGGCGGTGATAAACGGGATCATCATCTGGCAGATTACCTCGCCAAGCACCAGTAGCGGCGTGGCGATCGTGACCTTCATGTAATCGCGGATGCTGCCCATAAGGGTTTTAATCATCCAGTTCCTCCCAGGTTACGCGGATTTTATCGAGCATTTCGGCGAGGTCCTCGCGCTCGTCGTGGGTGAGCGCGCTAAAGGCCTGCTCTCTAAAGCGAATGCGGGCAGCCTGCTCTACGTGGGCCTTTTCCCATCCCGCTTCGGTCAGGCGAATGGTGAGCTGCCGCCGGTCTTTGGGATTGCGGCTGCGCTCGATAAGGCCGGCGCATTCGATCTTGGAGAGAATCTCGGAAAGCGAACCGGGCTTAAGATCAAAGTGCAGGCCTAGTTCCTGCTGTGACATCTCGCCGTTTGGCTGCTTGGCGAGCAAGCAGACGATGGGGGCCTTTCCCGAGGCGCCGCCGCCGTGAAAGTGCAGAAAGTGGCCGCAGAAGCCCAGCCCGTTTAGGATGTGCTTGGCGAGCGCGTCTGATTGGGACTGTGCCGCGGGCGCATCTGCGGGTTCATGAGGGTCGCCGCCCGGCGTGTGGGGGCAGAGGCCGATGTGGTCATCGCACATGGTGTCGCTCCTTTCTTTAGTTAGGTAGTGCAATTGTTTTGTGCCTAACTAATCTAGGAGCATAAGAAATGAATGTCAAGGTACCAAACTTATTAAGTTACGGCGTTTTACCAAACGCCGTAACCGCTCGACGCTGCAAACGCTCCTAAGCGGCAATCTGATCCCTGGGGGACGGAGGAAAAGGTATCGTTTTGGGCTGCGATGATGCCTTTCGAAGCGGCCTTGCCAAAAACTATGCCTAATTACTACGATGAATCCAGCATCGCTGACCACAACAGCTGTTTCTGAAAAAACGCAAGCTATCTACCTGCGGTTTTGTTGGAGAGAAATTCGTTGTGGTTAGAGGCGGGCGGTTAAACGTAGTAAATAGGCATAGTTTTGAAATGGTAGTAAATAGATGGCAGCTACTGTGCCGCTACCGCCGCGATTTACCTCCCATTTCCGAAACCTTTCCGCAACAATTTGCCCTTCGTACCGCTCGCCTCCGCCCACAACGCCTCCTGCGCTACACTTAGTCGCACTGTGGCGCTGCTGCGCCGTGCCCGAACCAAGGGAGACCCTCATGAAGAATACTCAGCTGCTGCTGATTAACGATATGTGCGGCTACGGAAAGGTCGCGCTTTCCGCCATGCTGCCGGTGCTGTCGCACATGGGCTACCGTATCCACAATCTGCCGACGGCGCTTGTGTCCGATACGCTCAACTACCCCAAGTTCTACATCCACGACACTACGGATTACGTGCGCCAGAGCCTCGCCATCTGGGAGGAGCTCGGCTTTGAGTTCGACGCCATCTCCACCGGCTTTATCGTGACCGAGGAAGAGACGCGCATCATCTCGGACTTTTGCCACCGCCGCGCGCAAAAGGGCACCAAGGTGTTCGTCGATCCCATCATGGGCGACAACGGCAAGCTCTATGCCGGTGTGCCCGAGTCCACGATTGGCCTTATGCGGCATCTGCTCGAGTGCGCCGATTACGCGGTGCCCAACTACACCGAGGCCTGTCTGCTCACCGATACGCCTATTGCAGAGCAGATCACGCCCGATGAGGCCCGCGCCCTTGTGGACGCCGTGCGCGAGCTGGGTGCCAAATCGGTGGTCATTACGAGCGCCGTGGTCAATGGCACGAATGCGGTTATCGGTTACGACCATGTGGCGGGGGAGTACTTTACGATTCCCTTTGAGCTGATCCCGGTCTACTTCCCGGGCACGGGCGACACGTTCTCGGCGGTGCTCGTCGGCCGCGTTATGGCAGGCTGGAGTTTGCAGCGCGCGACGTCCGATGCTATGCGTGTGGTGGCTGAGCTTATCGAGCGCAATGCCGACCAAGAGGACAAGTCGGCCGGCCTGCCCATCGAGGCCTGCCTGGACGTGATCGACCATGAGTAACGCTGGCGAGGGCGGCGTCAAGCCTGCGGGCGAGAACAAGTCGCTCGGCGCGCCGCGTGGCAAGCGCCCACGTATCCGCGTGAGCTGCGTGGACCAGCTGGGTGCGTGTTGCTGCCACCATGGTCACAAGCCGGGCGACGTTTTTGACTTCGACCGAGACCGCGGCAAGATGTGCGCCATGGCCTGCCATGTGGGCTTTCCCTATATCGATATTCTGCGCTATGGCGGAACCGTGCCTGGCAACGAGCCCGGCACGGCAAAGTTCTGCTGTCCCGAGGTCGATACGCTGAACGTCTGGCTTGCCGAGATCGTCGACGAGTAATCGAGCGTGGATTTTCTCCCGTTTAGAGCGCGCTTGAACGCTCAAAGTGGGAGAAAATCCACGCTCATTTTTCATGCGGGAGAAAATCCACGCTCGTATTATGCCGATGGTGTGGCTCGTGTGTCCGCGCCACCCGAGCGCCTACAGTTGCTCGAGCATGGCCGTGCAGCCGGCGAGCACATCGCGGTACGTTGCATCGAAGTTGCCGGTGTACCAGGGGTCGGCGACGTCGCCGGGGCGATCGGTCCAATCGAGCAGCCGCGAAATCTTGCCGTCGGGGTCATCGCCAAAAATGCGACGAAGACCGCGAGCGTTATCGGCATCCATATAGACAATGTGATCCCAGTCGCCATACTCCGCGCGACGCACCTGGCGTGCACGGTGGGCGACCACGGGAATCCCGACCTCGCGCAGCTTGGCGACGGTGCCATGATGCGGCGGGTTGCCGATCTCCTCAGTCGAGGTCGCCGCGGAATCGATGACGAATTTCGCCTCGCGCCCAGCACGGCGCACCAGCTCGGTAAACACCGACTCAGCCATCGTCGAGCGACAGATGTTGCCGTAGCAGATAAAAAGAATGCGTTGCATATGCGGTTTCCTTTCTAGGCGGTCGCACGGGGCTTACAGACTGCCCTTGAGGCAGTTTGCTCCAATAAAGCCCGCTGCGTACAAGGGGAGGTGGCGCAGCTCGCGCCCGTCATCGGTTTCGCTGCGGGTAAAATTGTTCTCGGACAAAATGTAGGCATATGGCGACCGGGCTTTGTCCATAAACGACCCGAGGGTTCTCGCGCGCACGTTGCGTGCGGACTTTACCTCGACGGGAACGATTTCCATACGGTCGGTCTGAAGTAGGAAATCAAGCTCGCCGCTCGTCTTCCAAGAAGACGGCGGCATCCAATAGTATGTCTGCAAACCATTGCCCGAAAATGCCTGCATGACCGAGTTTTCCGCCAGGGCACCTCGAAAGTCGGAAGACAGCGCAATGGTGGAATCCTCTTTGAGGTCGAGCCAGAGCCGCGGGTTGATGCCGAGTTTGTAGAACATGAGGCCCGTATCGAGAAGATAGACCTTAAAGAAACTTCCGTCTTCGTCGTCGAAGGGGACGAGGGGAGGTTCGATGCCTTCGGTCAGGTTGTTGACCGATATGATGCCGGCGCCTTCGAGCCAGTCGAGTGGCTCGATGAGCTTGGCGCGACGGCCTCCGCGTTCGACCTCGGAATACTTGAATTTCTTGGTTGAGGATCGTAGCAGCTGGGATGGAATGGAGCGCCAGACCTTGCGCGCTGCCACGCCGCTGATCCCGTTTTCGGGGTCGGTCATATCGGCGGTGTAGGTCTCGTCGATTTCGCGCTGCTCGACGCGCGCGTCTTCGATGGACAACGTCTTGCGATATGCGTTGACGGCGGCGGGCATGCCGCCCACGATCTGGTATCGATGAAACAGGTTGAGCGCGGCTTGGTGCGCAGCGTAGGTCTCGAGTGTGCCGGCGTGGGTGCGAATGGCATCCGCCATCTGCTCCTCATCGAGTGCCCAGAGAAACTCCTCGAACGACATAGGATGCATGGTCTCTTGGCGGACGCCGCTGGGAAAAGGCAACTTGCGCTTGCGCGTGGCGACGCCGAGCTGGCTGCCGGTCGCGCATATGCGCCAGCCCGAACCCGAGAAAAAGCGAAGCGAGTTGAGCGCCCGTTCGCAGAGCTGCACCTCGTCAAACAGGATGAATGCGGTTTCCTTGCGAATGGGGGTGCGTTTATAGTCTGAGATTCGTGCCACGATGGTGTCAACGTCGTCGGTGGGGCAGTCGAACAGCGGGGCAATCAGCTCAAGATCGGTCTGAAAGTCGAGTTTGACAAACGCATCGCCGGCGATTCGTCTGCCGATTTCCTCGGCAGCGTATGTTTTGCCCACGCGTCGTGCGCCACGGATGAGGAGGGGGCGCGAGGCGTCCTTTGTCCCCCATGATTCGATAACGGATTCGATTGATCTGCGCATGGGGCCGCCTTTCCAATTTCGTGTATTCCAAATACATAGTTTAGTACGATTTCGTGTACTTGAAATACACGAAATCGTGGAAAACGTGTATTTGAAGTACACGAAATTGAATTGCTGGAGCCTGCAAGCGGATAAACACTGCTCGTATGGTGCGGTTTTCACCGGTCGCTCGCCGCTCTGGGCTGTGCTTGCGCCCGTTCCCGGTTCCGCCCCTATGCCTGCGTCGAGGGCTGTGCTGCGTGGCGGCGGCGCTCCCATCGGGCGAGCTTGATCGTCACCAGGGTGAGCACCCAGGCCACGAGCGAGAACACGGCTCCGACGGCGCCCACGTAGGAGATGCCGATGCCGGTCACCACGGTGCCGCCCACGGTCGTGCCAAACGAGATGCCGACGTTAAACGCCATGGGCTCCACCGAGCTCGCGAGCACCATCGATTTGGGATGACGGCTGCGCGCCACATCCATAAAGTGCGTGATGCACGAGACCGAGAACAGGTACATGAGCAGCGCCAGGCTAAAGACAAAGACGAGCGCGAGCGGCATGGCGGCGCCCACGGCAAACAGCCCAAACAATGCCGCCGCCTGGAGCACAAACGTCACGAGCAACGCCTTCATGCCAAAGCGAGCGTCAATCCATCCGCCCAGGATGTTCGAGGTCAGGCAGAACACGCCGTAGGCCATAAGGGTGGTGCTTGCCTGAACGGTGCCCATGCCCAGCACCTGCTCCAGATAAGGTGTCACGTAACCGTAGAACACATAGACCGAGCCCACGCCAAACAGGAAGATGAGCATGCCGGTGATAATACTCGGCTCGCGCAGCAGCCCTGCCTGCTCGCGGAAGGTGGCGGGCTCGTCGGTCTGTCCGGCGCGCGGCATAAACGCCACGAGCGCGGCGCAGATTAAAACGGCAAAGGCCAGCGTGCCGTACATGGCAACATGCCAGTCGAGCGTGTCGGCTACAAACTTGCCGATCGAGGTCACAAAGACCATCGCCACGGAAAATGCGCCATACACCACCGAGATGGCGAGCGAGGTCTGCTGCGGGGACAGCAGCTCGGGGATATACGTCACGCCCACGGCGAGCAGCGCGCCCGAGACCGAGCCCAAGATGATGCGCGAGACGAACAGCACTTGAAAGTTGGGCGCCAGCGCCATGACAAGATTGCCCAGCACAAAGACGATGCTGTAGCACACGAGCAGCTGGTAGCGGCGGAAGCGTCCCGTGCTGAGCGCAAGCACCGGCGTCGCGATGGCGTAGACGAGCGCGAACACGCTGATGAGCTGGCCTGCGGTGGCAAGTGAGATGCCGAGCTCCGTCGCCAGGTCGCTCTCGATGCCGATAACCACGAACTCCGAGCAGCCGAGCGAAAAGCCCAACAACACGAGCAGCGCCAGGCAAAGGTTGGTGCGCGCGGGGGAGAGCGCGGCGGCGGTTGATGCTGTTGTGGACGAGGTCGCGGTGGTCAAGGCGGTTGCTCCCATGTTGCGTAATATGAGCGGATCCGGTCCCTGCAACTCTAGCAGAACACGACAGGGAACAGCCCCTTTGTCACAGTCTGCGCTTGCCTGTATAGTCGCAATACAGGTGAAGATGGCCTCAGGTACATCGCGGGCGACAGGAGATCCCATGGGTATGCACACGACAAAGGTCGCAGTGGGCGAGGGCAAGTTTGCGCTCGAGGCTCAGCTGACGGTGACGCCGCGGGGCATGGCGGTGTACGCCTGCTCGCCGGAGTTCGCTCATCTGGGGGCTACGGCGCAGGCCATTCCGCGTCCCGAGCCCGGCCGCACGGCGACGGTGAGCGTCCTGGCCGTTCCCTGCCATCGCGACGAGATCCCGGCGCACGACATTGCGGCGGCGCTGGCCACGCGCTTTGGCGTGCCGGTGGTCGCAAGCACGGGGTTTCATGTTGAGCAGGCGAGCAAGGACGACCTGCAGCGCGTGCTCGACACCACCAATGAACTCATCGCCGCGCTCGTAGGCGCCGCAGCTCGCATCTTGCGCGCCGGCTGGAATGAGGGCGGCGCGGGCGCCGAGGTCGTGGCGGTCGATGCCGTGACCGGCAGGGCGCTTGGCCCTGTCGATCGCATCGAGGCCCATACCGGCGAGGGTATCCTGCATCGAGCATTCCTGACGCTTCTGGTCGAGGGCCAGGGCGAAAACATGCGCCTGCTGCTCTGTCGCCGCAGCCCGCTTAAGCGCCTGTGGGGCGGGGTGCTGGCCGATAGCTGCGCCGGCCATCCGCTCCCCGGGGAGGACGCCGCCGCCGCTACGGCGCGCCGTATCAACGAAGAACTCGGCATTACACGCGAACCCTACCAGCTCGAATGCCTCGGCCACGTGGTCTACCGCGAGGACCACGGTGACGGCCGCTGCGAGTGCGAATGGTGCGAGGTCTACCTGGCCCATGTCGAGCCGGGTGAGCTGCATATCAACCAAGAGGAAATCTCGGAAGTACGCCGCGTGGCGCCTTCCGAGCTCGACGGTTACCTGCAGGGCCATCCCGAGCAGCTGGCCCCCTGGCTCCGCGAGGCCCTCATCGACCCAACCATCCGCGCGGCGCTCGTAACGTTGCAGAGGGGGCTGCCCCTGGCGGGCCCGTGCCTTGCTGGTCTCCCAAACCGTCCCAACATTCGATGAAAATCTCGAAATCGAGGAAAACCGTCGAATGTTGGGACGGTTTTCCTGTCTGCGTCGGTGGCCCCCCGTGCCATCTGGGGGTATAAGGCAAGCAAGTGTTTATTTGCGAGGCTTAAGGGGCGCCCCGTATGGATATCGATAACTTTGAATGGTGGTATAGCGAGGGCGAGGCTCCGGACGAGGAGTGGGACGAGCCGTTGCCGAGCGACGTGTCGAGCGACGAGGCCGAAACCGGCAACGATGCCGCCGAGCCTCTGACCTTCGAACAGGCCTGGGCCCAGGCCGAGGCCGACGAGGCAAAGGCCGATGCCACGGCAACGCTGGGTGAGCCAGCCGACATGTCAATCTCGCCGGCAAAGACGCCGCAGCCACGTCATACCATCGACCCTGGTAGCACGGCATCTTTCAGCATCCTCGACGTGCCCTCGCAGGGCGCTCAGGCGCCCGCCCCCACGCATCGCCCCAACCTGGCTCGCGAGGAAGACGCGGGTCGCCGCTCGCCGCTCGGCCCCATCCTCATCGCCTTCATGGCAGGCGTCATCGCCTGCTCGGCGATCGGCAATGTCTGGAGCCATGTCGAGCAGCAGCGAGAAGATGCCGCCAAGGTCGAGATGTCTGTCGAGCAATCGCTCAGTCGCACGCGCTCGGTGCATGTGTCGGTCGAGGTCAAGGACGGCGCGACGTGGGATACCGCCCGCGGCGACAGCCAGATGCTCGTCCATATCGCGGGTCGCACGCTCAAGGGCCAGGCAATCGACGAGTACCAATATGTCAACTCCGCTGGCGATGGCATCGAGCTCAAGCCCGGCGACTACGAGCTCACCGTCGACGAGCCGCCCGTCGCCACCGACGGCACGCGTTTCCGCGCCTCGAAGCGCATGGTTCCCGTGAGCTTTAACTCGCAGGCGCCCGACACGGTTGACAGCACGCCGCAGGGCGGGTTCGACCTTTACGTGGATGCTCAATAATTGCGTGCCGTCCCTTCCCGCAGCCAAGAGTGGGACAATAGCCCTCGACACTGTTGTTTACTTTTGGAGGAAGTAGCATGTCCACCATCACCACCATCAAACGCGGCGGCCTCACCGCCGCCATCGATTCCATGGGCGCCCAGCTCACGAGCCTTGTCCTTAACGGCAACGAGTATCTGTGGCAGGGTGACCCTGCCTTTTGGGGCAAGCACGCGCCCATTCTGTTCCCCATCGTGGGCTCGCTGCGCAACAACACGGCGACCTCTGCCGCCGGCACCTGCGAGATGCCGCGCCACGGACTCGCACGCATCGTCGAGCACAAGCTGGTCGAGGTCTCCGAGGATGGTTCTTCGGTAACCTACGAGATCACCGACACGCCCGAATCGCTCGGGGCCTTCCCCTTCCACTTTAAGCTCAACATGACCTATGCCCTGACCGGCGACGCCACGCTCACCCAGACCTTTGCCGTCACCAACACCGGTGACGTTGACCTGCCGTTCTCGGTGGGTGGCCACCCTGCGTTTAACGTGCCGGCCCCCGGTGCCCAGGACGAGGCGTTCGAGGATTACGAGCTGGCGTTTACCGAGGCTTGGACCAACGAGGCCCCCATCATCACGCCCGATGGCCTCATGACGTTCGAGGGCAGCTACAAGGCCCCCGACAATTCGGACGTGCTGCCCATCACGCACCGCAGCTTCGATAACGATGCCATTATGTTCACCGACGTTCCCGGTTCCACGCTCACGCTGCGCGGCCGCAAGTCGGGCCACGGCGTCAAGATCGACTTTGAGGGCTTTAAGTACATCGGCGTGTGGTCTGCCGCCAACGACGCCCCGTTTGTGGCACTCGAGCCCTGGACCGGCCACACCACCATGGACACCGAGGACGACGTCTTTGAGCACAAGGTCAACACCATCACCCTGGCCCCCGGCGCTACCGACGTCCGTTCCTTTAGCGTTACCCTTCTGTAGGCGGTCCGCCCAGGGCGTTCATAAATCGAGCGTGGATAATCTCCCACTTTGAGCCTGTGCGCGAGCCAAAAGGGTGGGAGATTTTCCACTCTCATTTCGACCTAGTCATTGGGGACGTTCTTAAACGACCAGCCGTTGGGGACGTTCTTGTTTGACTAGTCGTTTAAGAACGTCCCCAATGACTGCTTTGCATCAATCTGTCATTTTCCAGTTCGTAAACTTGTATGTATGCATACAATATGCATACAAGTGGATGGCGGCGTGCGGTATCCTGTTGAGTCGTTAGCATACGATTCAACAGGGAAGGCAGATTATGCATTCTCCCCAACAACGCGATGCGCAGCGCCAGCTGGTGTGCAGCCGTCGCATCTTCTTGGGTAGCGCCCTCGCTGCGAGCGCTACCGTCGTCGCCGGCGCGCTTGCCGGCTGCCAGCGCCCATCCACGCTGGAAGTTGTCCAGCCCACGACGGGCGGCGGCCGCGACGACCTGTCCGATTCCGTGATCGGCAAGGACAAGATCCGCATTGGCATGGAGGCGGCCTACGCCCCGTATAACTGGCAGGTCTCCGAGGCCAGCGAGTTCACGATCCCCATCGATAACGTGCAGGGCGCCTATGCCGATGGCTACGACGTGCAGATCGCCAAGATCGTCTGCAAGGCCCTAGGCGGCGAGCCCGTTGCCGTCAAGCAGAGCTTCTCGGGCCTCATCGATTCGCTCAACAACGGCCAGATCGACCTCATCATTGCCGGCATGAGCGCCACGCCCGAGCGCGAGGAGTCCGTCGGCTTTTCCGAGCCGTACTTCATTGGCTACTTTGGCCTGTTCGTAAAAGAGGGCTCGCCCTACCAAAACGCGACCAAGCTCAGCGACTTCAGTGGTGCCACGGTGCTCGGCCAAAAGGACACCATGCTCGACACCGTTATCGACGAGATTCCGGGCGTCGTCCACAAGAACCCGGTCGATTCGGTCCCCACGGTGTTTTCGAACCTGCTGCAGGGCACGTGCGATGCCGTGACCTACAACACCGAAAACGAGAAGGGCTATATGGCCCAAAATCCCGGTATCGTGCCGATTCAATTTGCCGAGGGCGAGGGCTTTAAGCAGGAGGTCACGGCAAACGTCGGCTGCCGCAAGGGCTCGGACAAACTGCTTAAGCTTATCGATAAGACGCTCAAGGGCATTAGCCAAGAGGAACGCGACCAAATGTGGGACGCGTGCCTCGACCGTCAGCCGGCATAGGGGGCAGCATGAAAACCATCAATCGCCTGGCCTCCTTTATCAAGGCCGATCATCGTTACGTATACCTGGGCACGAGCGTCATCGCGGCACTCGGTCTGGCGTTTAGCCAGCGCAACCCCACGCCGCTGAGCTTCTTGGCGCCTACGGGCATCTTCCAGGACTGCCTTTGGGCAATCCTTTGGGCCTGGCTCGTTGTTTCGGCGGCAGCGCTCGTCACCAAGCTCATGCACTGGAACGACTATCGTGAGAAATCTCCGTTTGCTTCCGAGCGCTTCCGTCGCGGCGCGCGCCTAGGCAGCTATGTTGTCGTTGCCATTGCAGCGATCTTCTTTGTCGACCGCTGTGTCATGTCGTTTATCGACCTGGTGCAGGTGAGCATTGTCTCGGACTCCAACCCCAGCGACTTTTTGTCGAGCTTGGTCTACATGACCTATAAGAGCGGCGACTTCTTTATTCGCGGCATCGAGATCACCATCGCGCTTGCTACTTTCGGCACCGTTATCGCCTTTTTCCTGGCGCTGCTCTTTGTGTTCCTGCGCATCCAGACGTTCGACCGCGTGGACAACGATCTCACGCGTTTCTTCAAGAGCATCGGCCGCGGCTTTGCGACTGTCTACTCCACCATCGTGCGCGGTACGCCCATGATGGTCCAGGGCCTGCTCATCTATTACGCTGGCTTTACCGTTCTGCGTGGCATGGGCTTCGAGACCGCCCAGGCCAACCAGATCTGGAGCACCTTCACTGCCGGCCTCGTCACCATCTCGCTCAACTCCACCGCCTACATGATGGAGGTCCTGCGCGGCGGCATCGAGTCGATCGATCCCGGCCAGGCCGAGGCGGCGCGCTCGCTGGGTCTGTCGCAGTGGCAGGCCATGCGCAAGGTCGTGTTCCCCCAGGGCATTAAAAACGCGATCCCCGCACTCACCAACGAGCTGATCATCAACATCAAGGATTCGTCCGTGCTTTCGGTCATCGGCGTGTTCGACCTCATGTACGCCACCACCACCGTCGCCGGCGTGTACTACCGCCAGATGGAGGTCTACTGCGTGGCGCTCGTGGTCTACCTGATCCTGACGCTCGTGGCGAGCCGCCTGCTCGAGGCCTTTGGCAAAAAGCTCGGCGCCGAGGCCCCGGCCACGCTGCCCAGCTCCAACTAGGCTCAAGACGAGGAGAATCATCATGGCAGATACCGCCACTACCGGCACCGCGGCCGCCGCACAAAACCAAGAGCCGCTCATCCGCGTCGAGGGCCTGCGCAAGAGCTTCGGCTCGCTCGAGGTGCTCAAGGGCATCGACCTTGCCGTCAATCCCGGCGAGGTCGTCACCATCATCGGCGCTTCGGGCTCGGGCAAGTCGACCTTCCTGCGCTGTCTCAATCTGCTCGAGACTCCGGACGCGGGCCACATCTGGTTCCACGGCCAGGACCTTACGGCCGAGCGCTGCAACATCAATAAACTTCGCGAGGACATCGGCATGGTGTTCCAGGGCTTTAACCTGTTCAACAACATGGACGTGCTCGACAACTGCACCCTCGCGCCCGTTACGCTCAAAAAGATGAACAAGGCCGAGGCCGAAAAGGTCGCGCTGGAGCATCTGACGAGCGTGGGACTCGAAAAATTCGCGCATGCCGCCGTGGGTCGCCTGTCCGGCGGCCAAAAGCAGCGCGTGGCCATCGCCCGCGCCCTGTGCATGAATCCGCAGATCATGCTGTTCGACGAGCCGACCTCCGCGCTCGACCCCGAGATCGTGGGCGAGGTGCTCGAGGTCATGCGCAAGCTCGCCGCCGACGGCATGACCATGGTCGTCGTCACGCACGAGATGGCCTTTGCCCGCACGGTGTCCGACCGGGTGGTCTTTATGGACAAGGGCGTGGTGCTCGAGGATGCCGCGCCGGCCGAGCTCTTCGGCAACCCCAAACACCAGCGCACCCGCGAGTTCCTCTCGCGCTATCTCGAGGACAAATAACCGACCGCAAACGCGCGAACGACAGGGCCGCTCCGGTGGGGCGGCCTTTGTCGTCGCGATCGAAAGGATACTATGGCCGAGGTTTGGCGCTTCTTTGCGCATGAGGATGATTTTGCCGATTTGGATGAGGCCGGCGCGTGCGAGCGCTTGGGCCGCGTCCTGTCGTTTCCGACGATTTCGAGCATGGATACCGAGGCGGTGGACTGGCAGCCGTTTGCCGACCTGCGCGCCTATATGCAGCAGGCTTGGCCGCGCGTGTTCGCGGCGGGCGAGGTCGAGCTCATCGACCATTCGCTGTTGGTGACGCTTGCCGGCTCCGATCCTGCGCTCAACCCCGTCATGCTCATGGGCCACATGGACGTGGTCCCCGTGGTGCCGGGCACCGAGGCCGACTGGACGCACGCTCCCTTTAGCGGGCACGTGGACGACACCTTCATTTGGGGTCGCGGCGCCATCGACATGAAAGACCAGGTCGCGGGCATTCTCGAGGCTGTCGAGTATGCGCTGGCACACGGTTGGCAGCACGAGCGCACGCTGCTGCTGGCCTTTGGCCAGGACGAGGAGACCACGCAGCACGGCGCGGGTGCCATCGGTCGCGCGCTCGAGGAGCGCGGTGTTGAGCTTGAGTACCTGATCGACGAGGGCGACTATCGCATCGTTTCGGCTGCCGAGTATGCCGCGGGCAAAGGCTGGCTCATGCACGCCGATCTGGCCGAGAAGGGCTATGCCGACGTTGTGCTTAGGACGCGCAGCGAGGGCGGGCACTCGTCCAACCCCTACGGTGGCACGTCGCTCGAGGTGCTCAGCCGCGCTATCGCCGCTATCTGCGATATCGAGTGGCCGACGCGCGTGACCGACCTGCTTGCCGCGCAGCTCGTCGAGCTGGGGCTCTACACGGCCGATGAGATTGCCGCCAACAAGGACGCCATCGTGCGCGATTGCCTCGCTAGCAAAAAGCTCTACCCGCTCGTGACGACCACCTGCGCGCCCACCCAGATCGAGGGCGGCAGCACCGGCGCCAACGTGATGCCGCAGGATATGTGGGCCAATATTAACTTCCGCATGCTCGAGGGCACGAGCGTGGCCGACGTCGTGGCGCGCTGCCGTGAGGCGGTTGCCGCGGCGGGGCTTGCCGGTCGCGTGGAAGTCGAACTTGGCCCCGGCAGCTCCGAACCCTCGCCGTCCCCGCGCATTGGCGGCCCCGGCCTCGAAACGGTTCGCTCCATCGCCGCACGCTATTTCCGTGATCCAAAGGGGATGGAGGAAAACGGATCATCCGAGCCGTTGGCGATTGTCCCCTCGACCGTGATCGGTGCGACCGACGCTGCCAACTACCAGCGTATTTGTCCTGAGTGCATTCGCTTCTCGGCCTTTGTGGTGGACGATGACGAGTGCGACCGCGGTGTCCACGGCACCAACGAGCGCATCACCCGCCGCGCCTACCTCCAGGGTATCCGCTTCCTCATCGCCCTGCTCCAGACGCTCTAGAATGTGACAAAGGGACTGTCCCTTTGTCACATTCCGTGCGGGTTATATGCAGGTTTGCCTGCGCACGCTATCATGTATGGGTTAGACCGCAACTATGTACCCCATACGCGAAGGGATGCGCATGTATCTGAAGATCGACATGTTCTAGCCGGGCCTACCCCCGCAGTGGCGCTGCGCGCCCCATCAATTCTGCCGATTTTCACCTTCACGCATATAAAGGAGTCCCGCCATGCGCGACAAGCTCGAAAAGATCATCAAGGCCTACGAGGAGCTCGAGAAGAAGCTCTCCGACCCGGCCGTCGCCTCCGACATCAAGGAGTTCACGCGCCTCAACAAGGAGTACGCGCACCAGTCCGACCTCATCGCCGCCTCGCGCGAGTACATCGGTGCGCTCGATGACATCGAGGCCGCCAAGGAGATGCTCCGCGACACGACCGACGCCGACGAGAAGGAGATGCTCCAGATGGACATCTCCGAGAACGAGGAGAAGCTTCCCCAGCTCGAGGAAGACATCAAGTACATGCTCATCCCGAGCGACCCCAACGACGACAAGAACACCATCGTCGAGATCCGCTCCGCCGCCGGTGGCGACGAGGCAGCCATCTTTGCCGGCGACCTGTACAAGATGTATCAGCGTTTCTGCGAGTCGCGCGGCTGGAAGACCACCGTGCTCGACTCCAGCCCCAGCGAGGCCGGCGGCTTTAAGTCCATCGAGTTCAAGGTCGAGGGCGACCGCGTCTACTCCGTCATGAAGTTCGAGTCCGGCGTCCACCGCGTCCAGCGCGTTCCCAAGACCGAGTCCCAGGGTCGCATCCAGACCTCCACGGCAACTGTCGCCGTGCTTCCCGAGGCCGAGGAGATCGACGTTCAGATCAACCAGTCCGATCTGCGCATCGACACCTACTGCGCCTCCGGCCCTGGCGGTCAGTGCGTTAACACCACCTACTCCGCCGTGCGCATCACCCACCTGCCCACCAACACCGTGGTGCAGTCACAGGAGCAGCGTTCCCAGATCCAGAACCGCGAGGTTTGCATGCAGATGCTGCGTGCCCGTCTGTACGAGATGGAGCTCGAGAAGCAGCAGGCTGAGCTTGGCGCCGAGCGCCAGAGCCAGATCGGCCACGGTAACCGCTCCGAGAAGATCCGCACCTACAACCAGCCCCAGGACCGCGTGACCGATCACCGCATCGGTTTCAACTCCACCTACAACGGCGTCCTTCTGGGCGACCAGCTCGGCACCGTCATCGAGGCACTCGCCGCCGCCGAGCGAGCCGAGAAGCTGGCACAGGCTGTGTAGGTTACGCGGTTTTCCAAACCGCGTAACGACTCGACGCTGCAAACGCCCCTAAGCGGCAATCTGACGTTCAATCGTCGGTCGCGTACCAAAGTACGCTTCCCTCCTCTTTCACGTCACCTTGCTCGCTTAGGGGCGTTTTCGCTGACTTATGCTCAACCTGCGGCGTTGCCTTGGTCCGGGGTGCAATTAATTGAGAGTGGATAATCTCCCGCTTTTTGCGTTCATTGCTGTCCAAAGTGGGAGATTTTCCACTCTCGTGAGGTGAGTGTCCGAAAATAGTCGTTGGGTGTTCCTATAGTTTTGTCAACCGCCGGGGCTACTCCCGGTAGGGCACCCGGTCGCGCATCACGGCG
>CAKTWW010000027.1 GCA_934630855.1 uncultured Collinsella sp. | reverse complement strand
CGCGTTCCGTCCCGAGCCGGGCTTGGTCGTGTGTGACCTCGACCTTGTTCGCGAGGCGGACCCCGAGGACCTCAAGCGCGGATATACCGTGCTCGTGGGCACCATGCTTTCGAGCAGTAAATCTCGTTGGAATCAGTTTACCGAGACCGTCCCCGAGATTCTCGCGGGCGAGGAGGTCGCGCTCGTCAATGCTGTGCAGTGGTCCCAGACCGCGCGCAAGGATGTGCTGATGGCCACGAACCCGAGCGCCCGCCATGCGCTCGATTTTGGAAAGATGGGGGAGCGCACGTTACGTGCCTGCCTGGGCGAATCCGCGGCGCAGGTCCCCGCCTACCAGCTGCTGTCCGAGGGCATGCGCTTTGAGGCGCGCCTTGCGCACGATGCCTGCGATTTCGATATCGATTACGTCTTTGAGGTCGACGATTGCCTGGAGGACTTTGCTATCGAGGAGCTCGCCTTTGATCTGGAGCCCGCCGCCTTTATTGCGGAGTTCCGCAAGCAGCAATTTGCTCGCTCAAACCGTAGCATGTTGCCGTTGCCGGCGGCGCTTGGCGCCATTCGACTGACGAACGTCGAGGACGAGGTTCTCGAGCGTCATGCCCAAGCCTACTTGGCTTCTCGCAAGGAACTTCTCTAAGTTTTATTGACATCCATCGTCTTTCGTATCATGTTGGGGGGCGGGTTTCCAATCGGTTACGGATCGCGTGCGATTCCGTCGCCCGGTTGAGGCCCGTCCCGTCTTTATTGAGACAGCAAGAAAGGAATCTGCATGTCTGAGTTTGCTGCCGGTCCTGCCGGTCGTATCGAGCGTGTCCGCGCCCTGATGGTTGAGCGCGGTTACGACGCTATCGTGGTACGCGACGAGGCCAACCTTCGTTGGCTTACGGGCGTGAAGGGCGTTTTCGACTACACCTTCGAGTTCCCGCACGCTGCGTTTATTACGGCCGATCAGTGCCTGTTCCATACCGACTCGCGCTACCTCAACAGCTTTGAGGAGAACACGCCCGCCGGCAGCCCCTGGGTCTATGACATGGACGAGGGAACTATTCCCGGTTGGGTCGCTGGTAAGATCGCGACCAACAAGTGCCGCGTCTGCGCCGTCGAGGATGACATGCAGATCAACTTCTACCAAGGTATTCAGCGTGGTCTGGAGGACCGTTCCGTCGCCTGCATGTTGCCGCTGATGCATGACGACATCCGCAAGATGCGCGCCATCAAGGACGCCGAGGAGATCGAGCTCATGCGCCACGCGCAGTCGATCACCGATGCCGCCTTCCAGCATATGCTCGGCTTTATTAAGCCCGGTATGACTGAAAAGCAGGTTCGCAACGAGCTCGAGAACTTTATGTTCGCCAACGGCGCCGACAGCCTGGCCTTCGGTTCCATCGTGGCGAGTGGTCCCAACACTGCCAACCCGCATGCCGTGCCGAGCGACCGTGTCATCGAGAAGGGCGACTTCGTCCTCATGGATTACGGCGCGGGCTACTGCGATTACCGCTCCGATATGACCCGTACCGTCGTGATGGGCGAGCCCACGCCCGAGCAGCTCGACCTGTACGCGCTCGTGCGCCGTACGCACGAGGAGTGCGTTGCCGCCATCCATCCGGGCGTCGAGGGCAACGACATTTTCAAGCTTTCCAAGAAGATCATCGGCGATGCCGGCTATGGCGATTACTACAACCATGGTCTGGGCCACGGCGTCGGTATCGACATCCACGAGCTGCCCAACTTCAACCGCAGCAAGAACATCATCGAGGTCGGCTCGGTCATTACCATGGAGCCCGGCGTCTACCTGCCCGGCGTGGGCGGCGTGCGCCTGGAGGACTACGGTGTCGTCACCGAGAACGGCTACGAGCCCTTCACCAAGACCCCGCATGACCTTCACGTCATCGATTGCTAATACACCTCGGTAGATTTTAAGGTATGTCCCAAAAATCTACTTTAGGGGCGGGGCGTCCGGAATGTTTCGGGCGCCCCGCGTTCTCTTTTTATGCGCTCGCTGCAGGCACCGTCTGCAAGTGTATAATTTCGGTCGTATGTAATTTGGACGCTTGTGCGTTCTGCCCATAACAAGAAAGGTCGCTATGCCTACCATTTCTACCGCCGACTTCAAGAACGGCCTCGGTCTTCGCATCAAGGACAAGGTCTACACCATCGTCGAGTTCCAGCATGTCAAGCCGGGCAAGGGCGGCGCGTTCGTGCGCTACAAGACCCGCGACATCAAGAGCGGCCGCGTCGTCGAGAACACCTGCAACGCCGGCACCAAGTTCGAGAGCGTCATGCTCACCACCCGTGAGTTCCAGTACCTCTACAACGACGGCTCCGACTACATCTTCATGGACAACGAGTCCTACGAGCAGGTTCCCGTTCCCGAGGACATGGTGGGCGAGAACTCCAAGTGGCTGCGTGAGAACGACACCTGCCAGCTGCTCTTCGCCGACGACGAGCTCATGGGCGTGACCCCGCCGATGTTCATCGAGACCACCATCGTCCAGACCGACCCGGGCTTTAAGGGCGACACCGTCCAGGGCTCCACCAAGCCGGCCACCATCGACACCGGCGCTGTCATCCAGGTCCCCATGTACCTCAACGAGGGCGAGGTCATCAAGGTTGACACCCGCGACGGCAAGTTCGTCTCCCGCGTCTAGCAACCAACTCTTCTAGGAGGACTCATGCCCCAGGAAATCAAGATTGACGGCATCGGCATTTCGCCCGATGTTCTGACCGCCATCGTCTCGCGCGCCGTGTCGGATGTCGAGGGCATCGCCTCCGTTGGCGTCAAGGACCTTGCCACCAACCTTGTCTCCATGATGCTCTCGTCCAAGGCTCCGGCTTCCGAGCCGGCGGTCGAGGCCGAGGTCATCGGCGACAAGCTCGCACTTACCGTGCGCGTCGTGGTGTTCTTTGGCTATCCGTTCAAGAAACTCGCCGAGGCCGTTCGCGCCGCCGTGGTCGCCGCCATCGATGCCCAGGTGGGCGTCGAGGTCGAGCGCGTTGACGTTTGCATCGACGGCCTCGTTTTCCCCAAGGAGTAACCTTTGAGCCTTAAGGTTTATCGCGGGCGTACGCTTGCCCGCAGTCAGGCGCTGCAGCTGCTGTTCCAGGCCGAGGCCACGGACAGCCCGCTCGAGCGCGTCCTCGAGGGCGATTTCCTGATTTCGAAGGGTCCCCTCGACCCCTATGCGCTGGAGCTTTGCCGCGGTGCCTACGAGCACATCGATCGCATTGACTGCGCCCTGCGCGCCGTTGCCAAGAACTGGGATCTTATGCGTATGCCCGGCGCCGATCGCAACCTGCTGCGTATCGCCGTCTACGAGATGCGCTTCCTCACCGACGAGGAGGTTTCGGACGCCATCGTGATCAACGAGGCCGTCGAGATCGCCAAGGCTTACGGTACCGACCAGTCCGCATCGTTTGTCAATGGCGTGCTGGGCAAGATCGCCCGCAGCGAGGAGCTGCCGGGCGAGGACCTGTACCAGGAGCTGCTGGCCGAGGATCGCGCTCGCGAGGAAGCTCAGGCTGCCGAGGCTGCCGCCAAGGTCGCTGCCGCTCAGGCAGCCGCCGGCGTGATTGCCGAGGATGCGGACGCTGCAGAGGCCGACGCCGACTCCGTCGAGGAGTAGCCATGCCAGAGGGTTCCGTCCGCAACTTCGACGAGATCTCGGACCGCCTGGACCAGATTATCGCTACCGTTCGCTCCAAGGATACGTCCCTGGAGCGTTCGCTCGATTTGTTTGACGAGGCGATTGAACTGGGTTCCCGCGCAGTCGACATGGTCGACAAGTTTGAGCTGACGCCGCGTGAGGCCGATAAGCTCGAGCAGGAATACGATGAGGATGCGGCTAACGAATCCCAGGGTACGCAGGCTGCATCCCCGGACACGAATGGTTGATGGCATTCATGAAACGCGTGCGTCTCGATGACGAACTGATTTCACAGGGCATCTGCGCCGATCGCGCGGATGCCCTTCGCACACTTATGGCCGGCTTGGTCTCGAGCGGCGGCGAGCGCCTGACCTCGCCGGGGCTCAAGGTGGCGCCGGGCCTGCCGCTGCACGTTAAGGGGCGCATCCCCTACGTTGGGCGCGGCGGCCTTAAGCTCGAAGGCGCGCTCGATGCGTTTGACATCGACCCCACGGGCCTTGCCTGCCTGGATGTGGGCTGCTCTACCGGCGGCTTTACCGATTGCCTGCTCAAGCGTGGTGCTGCTACGGTCGTTTCGGTCGACGTGGGCCGTGCCCAGTTTGATTGGTCGCTGCGCCAGGACGATCGCGTGACGCTCCATGAGCGCACGAACGTGACGCAGCTGCCCGAGCTTGGGTACGACAGCGCCATTGACCTGGCCGTGTGCGACGTTTCGTTTACGAGTATTTCAAATATCATCGATGCGGTGTTGGCATGCCTGACGCCGACGGGATCGTTCTGCACGCTGGTAAAGCCCCAGTTTGAGGCTCCGGCGGCGTTGGTGGGCGAAGGTGGCATCATGACGGACCCCGCCGTGCGCGTCGACACGCTCGTGGCGGCAATCGAGCTCTTTGCCGCCAAGGGCCTGTTCCCAGTCGACGTGTGCGTGTCGCCCATCCATGGCGCTAAGGGCAACGTCGAGTTTTTCCTGTACGGCACGAGATTTGCCGCCGGCGAGCGCTCTGATGATGAGCTGCATTCCCAGGTATCGGCTTTGAGCGAGAAAGCTGCAACGCTATGAAGGTCTTTCTGGTTCCCAACTACTACAAACAAGAGGCGGTCGAGAGCGGCTTGATGCTCGAGCTTTGGCTGACGCGTCAGGGCTATGAGGTCGCATGGGCGGCCGACCAGCGCTCCAAGATTCAGAGCACGCCCGATATTGATGGCGCCGACCTGGTCATCACGCTTGGTGGCGACGGCACACTGCTGCGTGCTGCTCGTATTCTCAACTACCGCGAGATTCCTATTCTGGGACTTTCCTATGGTCACCTAGGCTTTTTGACGGCGGCGAGCCCCGAGGAGCGCGACATTTTGCAGGTCGTGAGCGACGCCCTGTCCGGTGAACTCCATGTGAGCCGCCGCGCTACGATTGCCGCGGATATCGTGTCCGTGCGCGACGACGGGACCAAGGACGTCGTGCGTGCCTTTGCCCTCAACGATATGGCGCTCACGCGCGGGCCGCTTTCCGATATGGTTGAGTTCGACATTACCGTGTCTGGCCACCATATCGACCGCCTGCGCGGTGACGGCGTGGTCGTGTCCACGGCGACCGGTTCTACGGGCTATGCGCTCAGCGCCGGCGGCCCTATCGTGAGTCCCGATTACGCAGGCATGGTTTGCGTGCCCATCGCGCCGCACACCATTCAGGCTCGTGCCTTCTTGACCTCTCCGAGCGATGTCGTCGAGATCTTTATGTCCGATGACCGCCCGAGCGTGCCGGCTATCGCCATCGACGGGCAGTTCATTACCTGCGACGGCACCGTCGAGAGCGTGGCTGTGCGCCGCGGTCCCGGCGATGTGCTGTTGCTCGACTACGGCCCCGAGAGCTTCTATAACTCGGTGAGCCGCGTATTCTACGGAGTCCGTCATGATCGATGAGCTGCAGGTTTCTAACATTGCGCTCATTCGCGAGGCAACGTTGGTACCGAGTGCCGGCCTGACCGTCCTAACTGGCGAGACTGGCGCCGGTAAGACCGCGCTGCTCTCGGCGCTCAAGCTCATCTTGGGCGAGCGTGCGGATTCGTCGACGGTCCGCGAAGGCGAGGCACTGGCGAGCGTTGAGGCGCGCCTGTTCGATGGCCCGCACGACGCCGAGGGTTTCACCGTGCAGCGCAGCCTTTCTGCCGAAGGCCGCAGCCGGGTAAAAATTGACGGGCGCATCGCCAGCGTGCGAGAGCTTTCTGAGCGTGTGGGCGCAATGATGGACCTGTGCGGTCAGCACGAGCACCAGCGCTTGCTCGACCCGGCGCATCACGTCGCCATGGTCGATGCCTGGGCTGGGCGCTCGGCACTCGAGGCGCTCGATCGCTATCGCACTTGCTTTAAGGCATCGCGCGCGGCTGCCAAGGAGCTTCGCCGTGTGGAGGAGGCCTCGCGCGCACAGGGAAGTCGTGTCGAGGAGGCGCGTTTTGCGCTCGAGCGCATCGCCGAGGTCGATCCCAAGCCAGGCGAGTACGAGGAGCTCGAGGAGCTGCTGCCGCGCTCGGAGCATGCCGAGGTCCTGGTGGCCACGGCCAACGAGGCCCATGCATCGCTTGCTGCCGAAGGGGGAGCGCTCGATGCCGTGAACGGCGCCGTAGCCGAGCTTTCGCGCATGGCTACCGTCGACCGCAAGCTGGGCGACATTGCCGACGCGCTTTCGGACGCCTGCATATCGCTCGAGGATTGCGCCAATGAGCTGCGTGCCTATCGCGATGGCGTTGCCTTCGACCCGCGTGAGCTCGCTCGCATGCGCGAGCGTTATTCCGACCTCAAAGGCTTGCTGCGCCAGTGGGGTCCCACCATGGACGACGTCTTTGCCATGCGTGATCGTTCACAAGAGCTGTTGTCGCTGGTAGATGATGGCGATGAGCAGATCAAGAAGGCGCGCGAAGCGCTTGGCGCGGCTGAGCGCGAACTCTTCGCTGCTGCCAAGGCTCTCAAGCGTGCTCGCAACACGGCTGCCCCACGCTTTTGTCACGAGGTCGGTCGTCAAATGGCACGCTTGGAGATGGGCAGCGCTGAGCTCGTGTGGGAGTCGCGCGACCTTCCACGTGCCGAGTGGACGCCCGCGGGCCCTTCGAGCTACGAGCTGCTGTATCGCAGTGGTGGCGGCCTGACGCCGCGTCCTTTGCGCCGTATCGCCTCGGGCGGCGAGCTTAGCCGCGTCATGCTGGCGAGCAAAGTTGTTTTGGGTAACGCCGATGGTGTCGATACGCTCGTATTTGACGAGGTCGATGCCGGCGTGGGTGGCTCAACTGCCCGTGCGCTGGCCGGCGTGTTGGCCGATCTGGCCGCCACACATCAGGTGATTGTCGTTACTCACTTGGCCCAGGTTGCGGTTATGGCTGACAAACATTACGTGGTCAGCAAGGAGCCGGGCGACGTGCCCCAGACGCATCTGGACGAGGTGACTGGCGAGGCTCGAACCGCTGAGATCGCCCGTATGCTCAGCGGCGATCAATCGGAGGCCAGCCTGGCCCACGCCAAGCAGATGCTCGAAGAGGCGCAAGGGTAATTAAGCCCCACCACATGCTTGTTCGGAGCCGCCCGCCACGAAATGCGGCTATCTACTACGTTTAGTGGGGCACCGCCAACCATGCCAATATTGACAAAGAGAAAACCGCAGGTAGAACGCCTGCGGTTTTCTCTGTTTTGTGTCTATGGTTGGCCCCCACGGCTAAAACGTAGTAGATGGGCGGCTTTCGTGGCAGCAGCCTCAAGGAGCTTGTCACATTGCCTATTCCACGACCTTATCCGGCTGGATGAGCTCCTCGTAGTAGCTGATATGCTCGCGCGCGTCCTCGATTTCGGGCAGCAGGAAGTTATAGATAACCTCGATGATCATCGTTGCGCTGATCTTAGAGAACGCAAAGTCGCCCGTCGTCAGCAGCGCCTCATGGTTCACCGTATTAAAGGCATAGTCGGCCAGACGCGCGAGCGGGGATTTGTTGTCACCGCTGATAACGACCACGGTGGCGCCCTCCTCGCGAGCGGCTTTGGCCATGCGGTTGAGGCGGCGCGACTTACCGGAGTTCGAGATCAGCACGATGACGTCGCCAGGTTTTAGGGTCAGTGCAAAACCGATCGCGGTCTCGCTGATGGTGCTTGCCATGCAGCGTAGGCCCAGCTGCGAAAACTTAAACGTCGCATCGAGCGCGACTGCGTTCGTGTTACCCACGGCGGCGAACTCAATGACGCCGGCATTCTTAAGTGCATATACGACCGCCGCCAGAGTCTCGTGGTCAATGCCGTCGATGGTCGCGTTGAGCTCACTTACCTTAGCTGCCAAGATATTTTTAAGGCTTTGCTCCATGTTGTCGAGCGAGACCTCGTCGGTCAGGCCCTCGTTGCGCTGGCTTTCCAAGTCGCGCGCCAGCGAAAACTGAAAGCTGCGAAAGCTGCCAAAACCCAGCTTGCGGCAAAAGCGCGAAACGGTCGCCTCGGATGTTGCGGCGGCGCGAGAGAGCTGCGCGGCCGTCAGGCGTGGCGCCTCGGACTGGTGCTCCAGAATGTAGTCGACAATGCGCTGCTCGGATTCGCTGTATCCCTTGTGGGTGCTAATAAGGGAGAGCGCGCTCTTGCTGCTATCGGTCATGGATGACTCCTGGTTGGCATGAAAATCGAACTTGTTTTGCAATGCCATAGTATACGGGCATTTTCAATTACAAGATACACCTTGCCGTTTCAAGTGTTGATGGTAAACTTTCACCTACCGTTTACGGTTATGAAAGAACCTTTCACCGGAGAATTGCGCCTTATCTCTTCTCATGCAAGCGTTGGGTTGGTATCTTTCAGTTGTGGAAAAGCGCGTAAGAAGCGCGTGTAGGGGAGCGCCCGCGGGCGCAGAACTCAAGAAGGAGGGACACATGGCTAAGTTTGACATCATCGCCGCCACCGGTTGCCCGACCGGTATCGCGCACACCTTCATGGCGAAGGAGGCGCTGGAGAAGGCAGCTGCCGAGCGCGGTCTGACCATTAAGGTTGAGACCCATGGCCAGGTCGGTGTCGAGAACGAGCTCACGAAGGGTGAGATCGCCGGTGCCAAGGCCGTCGTCGTCGCAGCCGACAAGGATGTCCAGGCGGAGCGTTTCGCCGGTAAGCCCATGGTTTCCGTTGGTGTTTCCAAGGCCCTGTCCGTCGAGGCCGCCGGCAAGCTGATTGACCGCGCGCTCGCCGCCAAGGGCGACGACTCGGTTGCTGCCGCTGCCGATGTCGAGGACGAGGTCGAGGAGAAGGAGTCCGTCGGCCACATCATCTACAAGCACCTCATGAACGGCGTCAGCCACATGCTGGTCTTCGTCGTCGCCGGTGGTGTCCTGACCGCTGTTTCGTTCCTGTGGGGCATCATGTCGTTCGACTCCACGAACGCTCAGTACAACACCTTCGCCGCGATGCTCAAGATCATCGGTGGCATTGCCATGAACCTCATGGTTCCGGTGCTTTCGGCCTATATCGCCGAGTCTATCGGCAAGCGTCCGGCGCTCGTTCCCGGCTTCGTTGCCGGTATGATCGCCATCACCGGTCTGCCCGTCTCGCCTGAGACCGGCCTGATCGACGCCGGTGGCTCGGGCGTGGGCTTTGGCTTCCTCGGCGGTATCGTCGGTGGTTTCCTTTCCGGTTACGTTATCTTGCTGCTGGAGAAGGTCTTTGCCAAGCTGCCTCAGAACCTCAACGGCCTGAAGGCCATCTTCCTCTACCCGCTGTTCTCCACGTTCATCGTGGGCATGGTCATGCTCGGCATCTCCGGTCCCATGGCTGCCATCAACACCGCTATGATGGACTTCCTCAAGGGCCTGTCCGCCTCTGGCGCCATCGTCCTGGGTCTTGCCATCGGCTGCATGTGCGCCTTTGACATGGGCGGCCCGGTCAACAAGGCCGCTTACGTCACCGGTACCGCTATGCTTACCGAGGCCCTGGCCGCTGGTGTCGGCACCGACACCTACAACTTCGGCACCAACTTCATGGCTGCCGTCTCCGCCGCCTGCATCGTTCCGCCGCTGATCACCACCTTCGCCGTCGTTGTCGGCAAGAAGTACTTCAGCCAGGAGGATCATGACGCCGGTATCGTCAACCTCATCCTTGGTTGCACCCACATCACCGAGGGTGCCATTCCGTTCATGACCAAGAACATCTGGCCCGTCATGCCGATCATGATGCTCGGTTCCTCCATCGCTTCGATCCTGACCATCATGTTCAACGTCCACGATCCGGCGCCCCACGGTGGCTTCCTGGTCCTGCCCGTTGTCGAGAACGGTCCGCTGTGGGTCCTCGCGATCCTCATCGGTGCTGTGGTCGGTGGCATCCTGTTCGTGGCCTTTAAGAAGTATGACTTCGAGAAGAGCCAGAAGGCTGCCCCTGCTGCCCCCGCTGCCAAGCCGGTCGAGGCTCCCAAGGCTGCTGCCGTCGAGGCTCCCAAGGCCGAGGCTGCCGACTTCGTGAAGGTCGAGAACGTTTTTGTCGCCGAGGACTTCGCTTCTCGTGACGAGGCCCTGAGCTTTGTCTCCAACCAGGCCGTCAAGGCCGGTCTCGCCAACGATGCCGACGCTGTTATGAACGCCTTCCTGGCCCGCGAGGCCGAGGGCACCACGGGTATGATGGAGGGCTTCGCTATCCCGCATGCCAAGTCCGATGCCATCACCGAGGCCGCCGTCATCGTCGTCAAGGACGAGTCCGGCGTGACCGGTTGGGACACCATGGACGGCGCTCCCGTCAATGTTGCCATCGCCCTGCTCATCCCGGGCGCCCAGGCTGGCACCACGCACCTCAAGATTCTGTCCAAGGTCGCCGAGGCGCTCATGGACGAAGACTTCCGTGCCACCGTCAAGGGTTCCGCTGACGCTGCCGAGATCGCCAAGACGATCAACGCCCGTCTGGTCTAATCCAACGGTTCGCGGATAACACCGCCCCCTGTATAAAAGGCGAGGACTCCACCAGGAGCCCCCGCCTTTTTTCATCCCCAAATAAGTTGCGGTGAAATAGGGACTGCTTAAACGTTTCAACCCCAAATTCAGTCCCTATTTCATCGCAACTCACAGAGAAGGGCATAGAGGGGACTATCTACCGAGTCTTTAGCGCGAACAGATCGCCAGCCAGAATTCCGTTCGCACGATATTACTCTGGACCGACCAAGTTTCCGCAGCTTGCTCGCCCACGGAGGGCCGGGCGCGGCCTGAGAGATTTATCGCGAGTTCCGCACGAGCCGAAGAGCACTTAATGTGCTCTTCGTGCGAGCAGGACTGTAGAGCAGGAAATCTCACAGGCCGCGCCCGGCCCTCCGTGGGCGAGCAAGCGAACGAACCAGACATCCGTCCAATAATTCGTCCGAAACACAATGAAAAACCGTTTGATGTGAGTTAATATAAACAACGTCGTGAATCTGACTCCTGCCGCATGCATGACAGGGGTTAAACACAAAAAAGGAGTCAATTATGGTTTCTGAGAAGGCTACCCTCGTCAACCCGCAGGGTCTTCACATGCGTCCCGCCGGCCTCTTCGCCTCCACCATGGGCAAGTATGCCTGCGACGTGACCGTCGTCACCCCCGAGAAGGAGGTCAACGGTAAGTCCCCGATGGCCCTCATGGCTGCTGGTATCCCTTGCGGTACCGAGGTCGAGGTCAAGTGCGACGGCGCTGACGAGGCCGAGGCTCTGGCTGCTGCCATCGAGCTCATCAAGAGCGGTCTTGGCGAGTAGAACTCAATCGGGTCGCATGTTGAACAATTAAGTTCATATTTGGGAGCGCAGTGACCTGTTGAGGGTAGCTGCGCTCTCTTGTCATGGATATGGCAAAACGCTTTATCACATGGCACGGAGAGAGGAATGGGAATGTATCAGGGAGTCAACGCATCCGAGGGCATCGGTATCGGCACCGTCATGGTCGCCGTCGATCCCGACTTGACGTTTGAGCCGCACGAGGTTGCCGATTCGGCAGCCGAGAAGGAGCGCTATCAGGCCGCTCTTTCGGTCTTCTGCGAGAAGACTCAGGCTCAGGCCGACCACATGAAGGAGACGGTGGGCGAGGCCGAGGCCGAGATCATGAGCGGACACATCGTCCTGGCTCAGGATCCGGGCATGACCGACGCCATCAACGCCGCCATTGACGGCGGCACCTGCGCCGAGCAGGCGCTCATGGACACCTCGACCATGTTCGAGAACATGTTCCTGTCCATGGACGACGAGATGTTCCGTCTGCGCGCGGCCGACATCGCCGACATCCGCACCGGTATTCTGGCCGAGCTGCTGGGCAAGGAGGTCGTCGACCTCTCCGTCCTGCCCGAGAACACCGTCGTAGTCGTGCACGACCTTACGCCGTCCATGACCGCCACGATCGACAAGGCTCACGTTGCCGGTATCGTCACCGAGACCGGTGGCCGTACGTCGCATTCCGCGATCATCGCGCGCGCCCTCGAGATCCCGGCTGTCCTTTCGGTTTCCAACAGCTGCACCGCACTGCGTAACGGCATGACCGTTGTTGTCGACGGTGGCAAGGGTGTCGTCGAGGCCGATCCCGACGAGGAGACGCTCGCCGCCTACACCGCTAAGGCCGAGGCCTTTGCTGCCGAGAAGGCGGCTCTCGAGGCCTTCCGCGGCAAGCCTTCTGTGACTGCCGACGGCATCAAGAAGATCATCGCCTGCAACATCGGTAACCCCGATGACGTGCCCAACGCGCTCGATCACGACGCCGAGGCCATCGGTCTGTTCCGCTCCGAGTTCCTGTTCATGGACTCCGCCGAGCTTCCTTCCGAGGAGGAGCAGTTCAACGCCTATCGCAAGGTCGCCAGCGCGCTCAAGGGTGCTCCGGTCATTATCCGTACGCTCGACGTGGGTGGCGACAAGGAGATTCCGTACCTGCATATGGTCAAGGAAGATAACCCCTTCATGGGCTTCCGCGCCGTGCGTTACTGCCTGGCCAACCCCGACCAGTACAAGGTCCAGCTCCGCGCCCTGCTGCGCGCCAGCGCCTTTGGCGACGTCAAGATCATGATCCCGCTCGTCACCTGCGTCGAGGAGGTCGTGGCCGTTAAGGAGCTCGTCGAGGAGTGCAAGGCGGAGCTCACCGAAGAGGGTCGCAAGTTCAACGAGAACATCGAGGTCGGCATCATGGTCGAGACGCCTGCCGCCTCCCTGCTCGCTGACCGCCTGGCCGAGGTCGCCGACTTCTTCTCCATCGGCACCAACGACCTCATCGGCTACACTATGTGCGCCGACCGTGGCAACGACACCATCTCCAACCTGTACCAGGTGTACTATCCCGCCGTGCTCCGCTCGCTCAAGAATATTATCGAGAGCGGCGTGAAGGCCGGCATCATGGTCGGTATGTGCGGCGAGGCCGCTGCCGATCCGCTGCTCGAGCCGCTGCTGATCAGCTGGGGCCTGGAGGAGTTCTCGATGAGCGCTCCGTCCATCCTACGCGCCCGCAAGACCATCAGCCAGTGGACCAAGGCCGAGTGCGACGAGCTCGCCGAGAAGGCGCTCGCCTGTAACACCGCCGCCGAGGTCAAGGCGCTGCTCGAGTCCGCAGCTCGCTAATTTGGTATCAGAGGTAACCGCGTGGTTGGAATGGGCCGGCCACGCGGCCCTCACATATACAGGGGGTACTGTAAATGTTCTACACGCTAACCGCTAATCCGGCTGTCGACATGACGGTTTCGAGCTCGCCGCTCGAGCCTGACGAGAACGTCCGCACCGGCTCGGCCAGCTACACGGCTAACGGCAAGGGCCTCGACGTGTCCTTCGCCTTTAAGAAGATGGGCGTCGACACCGTCGCGCTCGGCTTCTTCGCCGGCTTCACGGGCAAGTTCATCGTCGAGGAGGTCATGAACCTGGGTTGCCTGTGCCGCCCGGTCTGGACCGACGGCATCACGCGTATCAACACCTACGTCAACGATGGCCAGCACGAGTACGGCATCCTTAACCCCGGCGCCCCGATCACGCCGCAGCACCAGGAGGAGCTCTACAACATCCTGGACACCGCGGGCGATCTTGAGTGCCTGATCGTTTCTGGTTCCGTGCCTCCCAAAGCCACGTCTGACTTCCTGGCTCAGGTCATGGAGCACGCTCAGGCCCGTGGCGCCGACGTCGTCCTGGACCTGTCCTCCGACAAGCTCAAGGAGCTCGCTCACAAGAAGCCGCTGCTCATCAAGCCGAACCACCACGAGATGAAGGCCATCTTCGGCGTGCCGGTCGACACCGACGACGAGGTCCGCGTTGCCATGAAGCTCGCCCACGAGGCTGGCGTTCAGAACGTGCTGCTCACCCGTGGTAGCCGCGGCGACGCTTACTTCTCCAACGGCGAGGACATCTGGTACGCCAAGCGTGAGTTCAACATCAAGCTGGTCTCTTCCGTCTGCGCCGGCGACTGCACCCTCGCTGCGTTCCTGCACAAGTGGTACAGGGATCGCGACAACGTCGAGGAGGCCATGAAGCTCGCTATGGCCACCGGCGCCAACGTTGCCGAGTCCGTCGGCATCGGCGACTTCGGTCACGTCGACGAGTACAGCAAGCGCGTTGCCGTCCGCAAGCTCGATCGTCAGTAATCGAATCTCGTCATATTCGTGCGCATGCGGTGTCCCGGTTTGTCCGGGGCGCCGTTTTTTTTGTTGAAGGGGAGTGGGTTGCCCGCCATCCTTCACCGCTTCCACACCGTTCACCGAGTTGTTATAGCCTTTTGGCGAAGCGTGGAATATAATTTCATCAACATGTTACCTCGTGAAAGGAACATTCATGATTTACACGCTCACTGCAAATCCCGCTATTGACTACAACATTTCCTGCGACGGCCTCACCTCCAATACCGTCACTCGTACCCGTAATGCGGTCTACACGCCCAACGGCAAGGGTCTCAACGTCTCGTTTACCCTCGACCACTACGGTGTCGACACCACGATCCTGGGCTTCTTCGCCGGCTTCTCGGGCGAGTTTATCGTTAAGGGTGCCGAGGCTCTGGGCGTGCCCGTCAAGCCCGTGTGGACCGACGGCATCACGCGCGTCAACGTGTTCCTCAACGCCGGCCCCGACACCGAGTACAACATGGTCAACGCCGGCGCTGCCATCAATGACGCCAACGAGCAGGAGATGTTTGAGCTCATCGATTCGCTCGACGACATGACCTGCCTGGTCATCAGCGGCTCGCTGCCCCCCAACACCTCCGAGGGCTTCCTGGCCGAGGTCCTGCGCCGCGTTAAGGCCAAGGGTGCCGAGTTCGTGCTCGATATCTCCAGTCATCAGCTTGCCGATCTCATTGCCATGGAGCCGCTGCTGATCAAGCCCAACGACGACGAGCTGCTCGACATCTTTGGCATTAAGGTGAGCGGTGGCGACGATGAGTCCGTTAAGGCTGCTATGGCCGAGCTTCACGCCAAGGGCGCTAAGAACGTGCTGCTGACCCTGGGCGGTGCCGGCGCGTACTTCTCCAACGGTGAGCACATCTGGTTTGCCAAGCGCGATTTCGAGGTCAACCTGCTGTCGACGGTCTGCGCCGGTGATTCCTCGCTGGCCGCCTTCCTGTCCGTGTGGCACGACGCCCCCGAGCGCGTCGAGGACGCCCTGCGCCTGTCGATGGCCACCGGCGCCAACGTGGTCGAGTGCCCGGGCCTGGGCGACTTTGCCAAGGTCGAGGAGTACAAGAAGGGCATCGCCATCCGTCAGGTCTGCTAGCTTAGGCATAGCACTGGAGTAGTTCGCATCCGTCTTGGGAACAGGGCGGATGCGTTTTTGTTTATCGGACTTGCGTGTGCAGGGGAGCCTGTTTCTTGCTAGACTTCTGGCAGATGCAATCGAAAGCCAATTTGATAGGCGCAGGAGGCCATAGGTATGTGCAATGTTTCGCTCAACGGTACGCAGCCGACCGGTGCCTCCCTGCGGGTGCTGCGTGCGCTTGAGGCAGCTGGTCTTGAGGCCTGGTACGTGGGCGGTTGGGTACGCGACGCACTGATGGGATGCCCCAGCCACGATGTTGACATGTGCTGCAGCGGCCTGTGGCAGGAGTCCAAGGCCGCGCTTGAGGCCGCTGACATTGCGGTCGTGGAGTCGGGCATTAAATTTGGCGGCATCACGGCTATTTGCGACGGCGAGCGTATCGAGGTCACCACGTACCGCCTGGATGGTTTCTATACCGACGGCCGTCACCCTCAGAGCGTGGAGCGCGCGGCTTCGCTCGAGGACGACCTGGCGCGTCGCGACTTTACCGTTAATGCTATGGCGTGGCATCCCGAGCGCGGCCTTGTCGACCGTTACGACGGTCAGGGCGACCTTGAGCGTAAGCTGATTCGTGCCGTGGGCGATCCCAAGCGCCGGTTTAACGAGGACGCCCTGCGCATGTTGCGCGCGGTGCGTTTTGCCTGCCGCTTGGACTTTATGATCGAGCCCCAGACCAAGCTGGCCCTTGCCGAGTGCGCGCCGCTGCTCGATGCCGTGGCGCGCGAGCGCGTAGGTATCGAGCTCGAGGGCATTCTTTCGACCGGTCACGGGGGAGATGCAATGCTTCGCTACCCCGAGCTCATCTGCGCCGCCGTGCCCGAGCTTGCTGCGGGCAGGGGCTTTGACCAGCGCAGCGTCTACCATGCGTTTAACGTGTACGAGCATATCGCCCGCGTGCTGACGGTGGCGGGGGAGTTGGCTTTGTGCGACGGCGTCGCACCTTCGATGAGCCTGATGTGGGCTGCGTTCTTGCATGACGTTTCCAAGCCCGAGTGCTTTACCGTCGACCACGCCGGCAGCGGGCATTTCTACGGCCATCCCGAGCTTGGTGCCAAGAAGGCGCGCGTTATCATGGATCGCCTGGCGCTTTCGCACGATCTGGTGCGCGACGTGTGCTTGCTGATTAAATATCACGACAAACCGCTGCGTCCTGAGCGTTCCTGCCTGCTCAATATGATGCGTGCGCTTTCGGGCGAGGGCGTCGACACGGCCCGCCTGATTGACGAGCTCATGGACCTTAAGCGTGCCGACACGCTCGGCAAGGCGCCTTCGTGCTTCTATTACGTGGAGACGATCGAGGAGATGCGCTCGCTAGCCCATGATTTGCTGGCGGCGGGGGAGCCCTATACGCTCAAAATGCTCGCCATCAACGGCGGGGACCTGATCCGCGCCGGCGTTAAACCGGGTCCGGAGTTGGGCCAGCTGCTCAATGCCGCCCTCGACGCCGTGATCGAAGACAACATCCCCAATACACGAGAAGCCCTCCTGGCTCACCTCAACCTAAGGTAGCTAATTTAGGACGGGGCTTTTTAGCTACCCCGGCCGAGCAACAACCAAACCGTTCGCGTTTACAGCTGGGGCAGCTAAAATAGCCCCGTCCCAAATTAGCTACCCCTGTCTACCTGCGGTTTCCATAACCTGCCGATAATTTTCGGCGAATTTGGAATTTCTTCTTGCGCTCGGGTTTTTTGTCCCGTAATATGTTTCCTCGCAGCACGGCAGTGCAGATGTCATGTGGCCCGTTCGTCTAGCGGTTTAGGACGCCGCCCTCTCAAGGCGGAGATCACCAGTTCGAATCTGGTACGGGCTACCACTTCTTTACTGCTGAGGCCTATGGCCCGTTCGTCTAGCGGTTTAGGACGCCGCCCTCTCAAGGCGGAGATCACCAGTTCGAATCTGGTACGGGCTACCAAGCATCTGATACCCGAACTTCCTCGGAGGTTCGGGTTTTTTATTACCGCGATTCTTGATCGGCCGCAAAACCGGCCCCTGTTTTTCCTACTGCAATACATGCTTTACGTTCTGCTTATGCGCCTTGCGGGTACAATAGGCAAGATTTATCTGAACTAAGAAGGAGCCTCATGGTTGAGTCCTCTAAGCATACGCACAAGCCCCAGGTTGAGGTTGAGGTTTCGGGCGGCGATGACAACAAGGGCGCGCGCCGCGGCGCTATTTTTATCGGCGTCGTGCTGGTGGGCTACATCGTCTATTTGGTTGTAACCGGGCAGATGGGCCAGTTCTGGGCCGCCATGGCGACCGTTCAGGCTCCGTGGCTCATCGTCGCATGCCTGTGCATGCTGACGTACCTGATTTTTGGCATTATCGCCTACGCTATTGCCGTATGGGTCGATCCCGAGTCGCCCGTCGGTGTTCGCGACCTTATCTCGGTCGAGGCGAGCGGCATCTTCTTTGGCAACCTTACGCCCATGATGATCGGGTCCTCGCCGGCGCAGATCTATCGCCTGACCAGGACTGGCCTTAACGTGGGCGAGGCCGGCGCGACGCAGTTTACGCGTTTTATCGTCTACCAGTTTGGCCTGGTGGCATGGGGTGCCATCCTCCTGCTTGCACGCATGCCGTTTTTCGCCGAGCGCTATGGCGACATGACGCTGCTGTGCGTCTTTAGCTTTGGCGGCCATTGCCTTATCTTGCTCGGCGTTTTCGCCGTCGCGCTTATGCCCAAAACCGTCACCCGCGTTGCCCATTGCATTATCAATTGGCTCGAGCGCATCGGCGTGTCGCCTACGAAGATCGAGGGCTGGCGCACCTTTGTGGACGGCGAGATTCATTCGTTTTCCGAAAAGTTCAAGCGTTCGGCCGGACACTTCTCGTCCATGGCGCTCACCGTGGTTATCACCATGATGCAGCTCGCATTTTTCTACTTGGTCCCGTACTTTTTGATGCTTTCCTTTGGCAAGCACGATGTCGACTTTTTCTCGGTTATGGCCGCCAGCGCCTTTGTTCAGCTGCTGAGTTCCGCCGTGCCGCTGCCCGGTGGCACTGGTGGCGCCGAGGGCGGTTTCGCGTTGTTCCTGGGCCACTTCTTTGGCTCCGCTTCGACTGCGGGCTATCTGCTGTGGCGCATGATCACTTTTATCGCACCGACCATCTTGTCTGCGTCCGTGCTGGGTCTTAGGAGCACCCATACCGAAAGCGTCCACGTGCGCTGGGCGCGCTTTAAGCGCAAACTCGGATGCAAGCCTCAGACGGCTTCTGCGCCCGCTAAACCTTATCCCGCGAATGCGGTTGCTGTCGATCCCGCCCAGCACGTTCAGAAGCCTTCTGTGGCCTCTAAGCACGTGCATAAGGCGTACGTGCACCAGACGGGCGATGGTATTCGCGTGTCCCCTTCGGCACTCAACAAGAAGAAACATTCCAAGTAGCGAGATTTGCATTCGCGGCGTCGCCGTACGCGGGGTGAGTCGTGCATTCTCTATGGTGCCGGTCATATCCGTGCTGTATGTAGGATAATCCTCTTACGTAGATTATCTCTCATTTGTAGAGGAATGCCGATACAACGAAGGGGCACGTCAATGGCCAGCAAGAAACCGCGTCTCGACCGCCGCATTGTCCGGAGCCGCAATGCAATCCTTTCGGCTTTTGAGCGCCTGCTTATGGAAAAGCCCCTGGCCGATATTACGGTGAGTGCCATCGCGCGCGAGGCCAATGTCGACCGCAAGACTTTCTACGTGCACTTTGGCACGGTGGACGGCCTGCTCGATGCTATTGCCGAGGATGTCGTGGAGATGATTGTCGACTCGGTGGAGTCGACGCTTGCCTCGCTGGGCGGCAATCCCAGCGAGCGTGCCCTCGGTGCGGCGGAGACGTTCTTTAGGACCATTAACGAGGCGCTGTGCGACAATTTGATGCTCAATCGCCAGCTGATCGAGAATATCCCGCTCGATGATTTTATGGCGCGCCTGCGCGAGCCGCTCGAGCGCAAGATCACCGAGCGCAACCTGCTGCCCCATGGCCTTAAGGACGAAATGTTCGACTACTACCTGGCGTTTTTGCTCTCGGGTATTATCGGCATCTACCGTACCTGGGCACTCTCCGACGGCTCGGTGCCCATCGAGCGCATTTCGGAGGTTGCCAACAACCTGACGCTCAACGGTCTTTCGAGCCTAGAGTCACGTTTCGAATAATTCCGACGCCTTGCGACCTTCTGAGTTGCGGTGAAATAGGGACTGAATGGCCCTTCTAGCAGCGTAGGCAGTCCGTATTTCACCGCAACTTAGGTGGGGTCGTCCAAAAGAAAGCGCGGGCGGTCGTGGATGGAGTTCCACGACCGCCCGCGCCTTTGCTGCTTGCGGGATTATTGGGGACTAGCGGTTGCTCTTGAGCTTACGGCCCTGTTTCTCGAACTTGTGTATGTCGCTATCGGCCATGCCCTGCGATTCCTCGTTATGGCGTTTGTCGTAGAGCGGATCGTCGGGGTCGTTCCAGATACGGTCGGCGACTGGCGACCAGGCCTCGGCCGCCACCTTGGTCTTTTCGCGCAGCTGCTCGGGCGACTCCTTCTCGATAAGATCGGTACTCATGGCGCCGCTCTCGGCGACCATCTTGGGCAACACGTCGGGATTTTCGAGCATGGGGCAGGGCTTGAGATAGTTTTCGTTAAACGGCATGTTCTCGTAGTACCTCATAAACAGGGGAGAGCGCAGTGCGTCGAGCAGGCTCACGTCGTGGATGTTGGCGTTGGAGTAGTGGATGAACACGCACGGCTCTACATCGCCTGCGGCGTTGATGTGCAGGTAGCGACGGCCGCCGGCGATGCAACCGCCCACGTACTCGCCATCGTTTTGGAAGTCGAGGGTAAACAGCGGCTTCTTCTCGCGCATCGCGCGGATAAAGTGATACATATGCTCGCGCTGCTCGGGTGTGGGCATGAGCTCGGAGGTCGCGTTGCGGCCGACCGGCATAAAGTGGAAGTACCAGCAGAAGAGCGCACCCTCGCTGATCATCCAGTCCATGTTCTCCTCGGTGGCAACGGTGTCGGCGTTGGCGCTGGTCCAGCAGGTGGAGATGCCAAACGGCAGGTTGCGCTCGCGTAGGAGCCTCATGGCATGCTCGATCTTGGCGTACGTGCCCTCGCCACGGCGGGCGTCGGTGGTGTGCTCGTTGCCCTCGGCGCTGATGGCGGGAACGAAGTTTGCCACGCGAATCATATCGTCGCAGAACGCCTCGTCGATGAGCGTGGAATTGGTAAAACAGAGGAACGCGCAGTCCTGGTGCTTTTCACAAATTTTGATCAGGTCGTGCTTGCGCACCAGGGGCTCGCCGCCGGTGTAGATGTAGATGTGGGTGCCCAGTGCCTTGCCTTGCGTGACGATGGAGTCGATGTCGTCAAATGACAGGTTCTGCTTATAGCCGTATTCGGCCGCCCAGCAGCCCGTGCAATGCAGGTTGCAGGCGCTCGTTGGGTCGAGCAAAATAGCCCACGGGATGTTGCATTGGTACTTTTCGCGGTTCTTCTCCTGCTCCGGCCATGCCAACAGGTTGCCATCGACAATGAGTGCCTTGAGCAGCCTGGTGCGCATCTGGGGATTGAGCCTGAATACGCGCATGATCAAGTCGTACCAATTGCCGCGGCTCTTGATGACGTTGGTGAACGCCTCGCGCTGGGTGGGGAACACGCGATCGGAAACCAGCTTGTTGATGAGGTCCATGATCTTGTCGATGTTTTCCTGCGGGTTGCTGTCGAGATAATCGATGAGCTTGTTGAGCGCTGCACGCTCCGCGGACTGTGTAAGCGACATGGGTCGATCCTTTCACACGTACTTTGTGTGAGATATTACCCATTTGTGGAATTAAGAAAAGACAAAGATTCCCTAATGTGTCTATTCAACGAAGCAATTTGATTTGGGGAGTTGCGGCTTCACTGATAGCGGAGGCACTCTACCGGGTCGAGCTTTGCGGCACGGCGGGCTGGGTAGAAGCCGAAGATCACGCCGATGCCCACTGACACCGCAAAGGCGAGTAGCACCGTTGCGATCGAAAAGCTCGGTGTGATCGTTCCGCTGGCACCAAGCTCGGCGAGCACGCCGGAGCCCGCCGCGAACATCGCGAGTCCCCAGGCGAGCAGATAGCCAATCACGACGCCCGAAATGCCTCCGGTGATGCAGAGCGCCGATGACTCGGCTAAGAACTGGGCTGTGATATCCCGGCGACTTGCGCCTAGCGCACGGCGAATGCCGATCTCGCGGATGCGCTCGGTGACGTTAGTGAGCATCATGTTCATGATGCCGATGCCGCCCACGAGCAGCGAGATGCTGGCGACAGCGCCCATGATGAGTGAAAACGCGCCCATAAAGGAGTTGAGGGCGTCGATGGCGCTTTTCATCGAGGTCGCCGATACACTGTCGTATTCGTCGTTCTCCGGGATGCCCTTGATCGAGCGCACTTTGGACTCGAGCGTCTTGCACAGCTCGTCCATGTCGGTTCCCTCGATAGCGAGCGCCGTTACGCTGGGAAACGAGGGGTTTTCGTCGCCGAACAGCCCGGCGATGGTCTCACGTGGCATGTACAGCGTGAGCGACCCCATGGAGTCGCTGCCGCCATCAATCACGCCGACAATTTGCACCTCGCCATTCGAAACCTTGATGGTGTTGCCCAGCGCGTCCTGTTCGTTGCCGTACAGCTGATCGGCGCCGCCTCGGCTGATGAGCGCCACGCGCGACCCCGCCTGCGACTCGGCGTTGGTGTAGGTACGTCCGGCAACAAGCTTGCTAGCGCCCACGGCGTCGAGCATGTCGCTATCGACGCCCTGTGCCATAACGGTATAGCTCTTGTCGCCGGCCTTGTATTCAGTATAGGCGCTGTCGACGATGCCGATCTGCTCGATCTGCGGCACCAGTTTTTTGAGCTTCTCGACGTCCGACTCGGTGAGTTCTGGCGATGAATAAATCTGCACCATACGTGCGGCATTGAGGCCCAGGCTGTTGACCAGGCTGTTTTGGATGCCGCCGATAAGCGAGGTCATGGCGATGACCGAGGCGATTCCGATGACAATGCCCAAGATGGTGAGCAGACTGCGGCCCTTATTTGCCTCGAGCGAGTGTAGGGCTTCCTGGATGAGGTCGCGGGTGCTCATGCCATCACTCCTTTCGTCGGATTGGCGGATGCAGAAATCATTGGCAGGTCATCAATGACGCCGCGCAGGGTCTGCGACGCATGCGCGATATACGCGCCATCGTGGATACGGCCGTCGCGAATGGTCACCGCGCGGTCGGCCTCGGCGGCAATGCCGGGGTCATGCGTGATGAGCACGATGGTCTTGCCGCGCTCCTGGAGCCTGTGGAAGGTCTCCATCACGAGCGCTCCAGTGGCGGAGTCCAGGTTTCCCGTCGGCTCGTCGGCAAGAATGATGGGCGGATCGTTGACGAGGGCGCGCGCGATGGCCACCCGCTGCATCTGGCCGCCCGAAAGCTCGGAGATACGGTGGTCCCAGTGGTCGACGGGAAGCGTTACGGCCTGTAGCGCATGGACGGCGCGCATTTCGCGCTGGGCCCGCGGCACGTTGGTGTACGACAGCGGCAGCATCACGTTTTCGATGACCGACAGGCGCGGCAGCAGGTTAAAGCTCTGAAAGACAAAGCCAATGCTCAGGGCGCGCACCTCGGTGAGCTCGTCATCATCCAGTTCTGCCACGTTAAGGCCCTGCAGGTAATAGTCGCCGGCCGTCGGTTTGTCCAGGCAGCCTAAGATATTCATGAGCGTCGATTTGCCCGAGCCCGAGGGGCCGGTGATGGCGACGAACTCGCCGGGGTTTACCGCCAGGCTCACGTTGTGGAGGATGTGGGCGCAGCCGGCCTCGCTCTCAAAAATGCGGTGCACGTTGCGGATGTCGATGACGGGACGCATTACATGCCCTCGTCGGCCGACATGCCATCAGAGGCGCCTCCGTCGGCTGTCGCGCCCGCGCCGGTGTCGACCACGATGGTATCGCCGTCGCGCAGTTTGGTTACGGGGATGTCCGCGTTGATCTCGTTGCCCTGGTCATCGCGCTTGACCTGCGTTTTGCCGACCACGGCTTCGTTGTCGTTTTGGGTCACGACAGTCACCTTCACGCGGCGGGTTTCCTTGCCCTCGCTATCGGTTGCCAGGTTGACGTAGTAGTTCTCGCCGTCCTCGGTCATCAGCGCCATGGTCGGGACCATGACCGCATCGTCGAGCTTTTCGGTCACTACCGAGACCTCGGCCGTCATGCCAGGCTTGAGGCGTGCGTCGGGTGCCTCGATCAAAATGTCGACGTTAAAGGTCACGCTGCCCCCGCCATAGCTGGAATCGGAGTTCGCCACCGAGGCAATGGCCGTGACGGTTCCCTGGCTCACGATATCGGGGAAGGCCGGGTAGGTGACGTTGGCGCTCTGGCCTACGGCGATTTTGGCGATATCCTTTTCGCCTACCTGCACGGTCACCTTCATCTTGGACAGGTCGGCAATCTGCATACATTGCTTGCCGCCGCTCGTGTCGCCTTCGCCCATGACCACGCCGCCTGTAACCGTGGCGCCGACTTTGGCATTGAGCTCGACGATGCTGCCCGAGCTGGGGGCCGTCACCGTGCGCTCGGCCGCCTTGGCGTTGGCCTGCTCGAGCGCTGCCTGGGCCGATGCGAGGTTGCGCTGGGCGCTCGAGACGGCGCTCGTGTCGGTCGTTGCGCCCGATGCGGCGTCGGTGTCGTTACCCATTGCCGGTGCGGCCTGCGCGGCAGCGAGGGCCTTCTGGGCATTGCTCAGGTCTTCCTGGGCCGCGGCTACTGCGCGCTGCGCCTCGGCGACATTGCGGTCGAGCTCGTCGTTTTTGATCGTCATGAGCACATCGCCCTCGTTGACGGTTTGGCCGGCCTGTACGTTAATCGACCCCACCGTTCCGTCGACGGAAGGGGAGACGACCGATGCGGAGATGGGCTTCAGCTGGCCTTTTGCCTCAACGGTGGTCGTAAACGTGCCCTCGGTGACCATGTCGGTCACCGGCCCGTCGGTACCAGCTGGCTGCGCGTTGATGACCAAAGTCACAACAACAGCGATGAGTACAATGGCGCCTACGACGCCGGCGGCGATACCGCGCCGGATCAGCTTTTTACGCCGACGCTCGGCACGCTTCGCCTTGAGCTTGGCGTAGGCTTCTTCGTCGGAGATATCGGTTGAATCGTCGAGGCCCACATCGTGCTGTTTGGCATGTGCGGCGGTTATGAGCGGCAGGGTTTCAGTGGCGTCTTGGGGCATGCGATCGGAATCGTCGGGGCTCGGATTGATAGTGGGGACCTTGGACATAGTGTCTCCTTTATACAAATGGCTCAGATAAGTATATGCGCCCGTCGCAAGAGGCGGGCGCATAGGAACTGTGAATGACGGTACTGTAAGGTTTCGATCGCAGGGCCGTTGTGTTGTTGTGGGCGGTGGCGGGTTTACGAATGCACGACCACGCACAGGCCGACCTTGATGCACTCGTGGAGCGATTTTGCGTCGGCCAGACGCAAGTTGATGCAGCCGTGGCTTCCGCACCACTTGTACGATTCGGCGTTATCGAAGCTCGAATCGTTTTGCCAAGTAGCATCGTGGAAACCGACCATATTGCCCTCGAACGGCATCCAGTAGCTGACCGGGCTCTCGTATTTGGGCTTGCCGGTCTCGGGGTCCTTGGCTCCGATCAAGGTGCTGGAGCCATCGTTGCTGTTGATCTGCCACACGCCCTCGGGGGTTGCGTCCTCGCCGGGCTTGCCGGAGATAAAGTTTGCCTCCCACACGATATTGCCGTTCTCGTCGTAGTAGCGCGCGTGCTGCTCGGACAGGTCGACGTCGATATAGGCCTTCCAGTCCGGCTCGCCTTTGGCGGTAAACGTATCGGCCTTCTTGGAGTACGAGATCTCAATCTCGCCGGTCTGCTTGTTGTTGATGGCGTCTTCGACCTGCTTAGCGAGGGTGTCGCTGTCGATGGACCAGCCAAAGTCGCCGCCCTCGACCGCGCACTCCTTGCCGTCGGCGCGCTTCCACCAGCGGGTGGTTCCCACGGTGTTAAAGCCGTTGGCGAACTCCGAGGCCCAGCCGCTAATCTGCGACGTGTCCAGCGTGGGGTTGGCCGGGTCGGCAAAGCTGATCCACTGAAGCACGGAGCTGCCGTCGACCTTGCCAGCGTCCTCGCCATTGAGCTTGAGCGTCACGTTGACGCCCAGGAAGTTGTTGGCGGCGTCGCATGCTGCCTGAATCTGGTCGTTCGTAAGCGTGCCGTTGAGGGGCTCGTAGGCATCGTTGCCGATCTTGTTGATGTCGACGGTGTCCGACAGCGCGGCGAGCTGAATCTCGGCATATTTAATGACGTGCTCGCGATTGATCTTCTCGTTGGAGCGGGCCTTTTCGACGGTGAACTTTCCTGCTTCCTCGTCGTACGAGCTGCTGGCTTCGAAGGTGCCCGAGCGGCCGTTGTTGAACTCGTCGATGGCGGCGCCCAGATCCTCCTCGAACTGCTGCTGGTCGAAGGCATCGGAGAGCATGGACAAATCGACGTCCTGGTCCAGGTTGACCGAGTCGGCCGTGGCGGTGGTGTTGGTTTTGCCGCCGAGCGACTCAATCAGCCGAGCGGGCCAGATGAAGGCCTCATTGTGGGCGATGATCTCTTTTGCCGCCGTCTCGCCGTCAACGATGGGCTCGTCGGACTCGGGCTGGTAGGTCCAGCTAAATTCGTCGCCCGTGACGCTGAGCTTAAAGTGCTTCCAAGCCGAGTTCACCTTGGTGGCGGCTGACGAGGCATTGGAGAATGAGACGTCGACACCGGCGATGGTCGTGTTGGGATAGGCAATCTGCGAGAACGCAACGATACCCACGATGTAGACAATGACGATGAGGCCCAAGACGACGAAGAGCGTCGTCTTTTTGCCAGACTTTTTGTCCGCTCCGTTCTTGTCTGCGGGGGCGCTGTGGCGTGCATGCGATGGACCCTGGTTGGGGGTATTGCTACCTGCAGTGTGCTGTTGATAGCCCTGATAATGTTGATGTTGCTGGTAGGTTTGCTGCTGATGCTGCGAGGCACGTCCTCCCGAGCGCTGCTGCTGGGTGTGCGCGGGCGTGATGGGGCGCGGTGCCTGGACGCCGCCGGGCTGCCTGCTGGGTTTTTGCGGATCGGGAATCAATTGGGTGCGGTCGTTTTGCGACATCGTTTGCATATCCTTCGAGTTTCGCCTTGCGGCTCATCGTGTTTTATCTGGGCTTGCATTATAGCGATTACCCTGTTGATTGTGGTATGGAAACAGTGGCATTCAAAGGAGGTTGGACAAATGTCCCACCTTTGAGTCGTTCTTTGTTGCTACCCGCATACGCCGCACTTGGCGCAGGCGGAAAGCGCGGCCGGGGCTTGCGCGATGCCGCCCTTGGCCGTCTCGCGCAGGGTTGCCGGCAGGGCGTGGCCCACCGAGAGCATCACATGCGCCATCTGGTCAAACGGCACCAGACTCTTGATGCCGGCGAGCGCGAGCTGGGCCGAGCTAAAAGCCGCGGCCACGCCGATGGCGTTGCGGTTTTGGCACGGCACCTCGACCAGGCCGCCCACGGGGTCGCAAACGAGGCCCAGCAGATTGCTCAGCGCGATGGAGCTGGCGTCGAGCGCCTGCTCGGGCGTGCCGCCGAGCATCTGTACCAGCGCGGCGGCGGCCATGGCGGCAGCGCTTCCCACCTCGGCCTGGCAGCCGCCCTCGGCGCCGGCGACGCAGGCGCTCGTGGTGAGGTTGAGGCCGATGGCGGCGGCGCAATAGAGGGCATCCATTACCTGCTCGTCGTCGAGTTGCAGGTGGTCGGCGAGCGCCAGCACGCAGCCGGGAACGACGCCTGCGGAGCCGGCGGTGGGGGCGGCGACGATGACGCCCATGGTGGCGGAGCGCTCGAGCACGGCCATGGCGCGGGCCACGGCGTCGGTCTGCACGGCGCCCATTAAGCTGGAGCTAAGCTCGTTGCGGCCGGTGGCATCGACGAGCTTTGCCTCGCCGCCGATGAGCCCGCCGAGTGAACGCTGCGGATTGGCGATGGGGGCCGTGGTCTCGTCTTTCATGACTTCGAGCACGCGGCGCATGGCGGCGACGGCGTGCTGCTCGCCGGTGAGGCGTGCTTCGCGCACAGCCATGACGGCGCCGATGTTGAGTCCCAGCTCATCGCAGGCGTCGAGCAGCTGCTCGCCGTCATCGAAGATTTCCTTGGCCGAGACGCCGGGGGAGAGCGATGAGGCCGAACCGGGAAGCTCGATAAAGGTCGCGTAGTCAACGTTATCGAGCTTGCGCAGCATGGGGATGACGGTGTCGTCGGGCGCGCCATCGGTCTCAAAGACGGAGTAGGCCTGGCCGCCCACCTCGGTGCGGTAGGTGCGGCAGAAGGCGATGTTCACGTGGGCGTAGGCGAGCAGGTTGGTGAGCGCGGCGAGCACGCCGGGGACGTCGTAGTGTGCCACGAAGAGCGTGGAATACATGCCCGAAATGTCGACGCCGACGCCGTTGATGCGGCTGATGCGCATCTTGCCGCCGCCCAGGCTCTCGCCGCGGACCTGCGCCGTGGCACCCGTGTCGTCGACCATGTCGATGTCGACGGTGTTGGGGTGGATGGACGCGTCGTCGCCCTTGATGTCAAAGTGAAACTCGAGGCTTTGCTCGCGTGCGAGGTCGAAGGCCTGCTTGATGTTCTCGTCGTCGGTGTCGAGGCCCAGGATGCCCGCCACGAGTGCGCGATCGGTGCCGTGGCCGCGGTAGGTGTGGGCGAAGGAGTTCCACAGGCCAAAGGTGACCTTGGTGATACGGCCCTCGAGCAGGCTGGCTGCCACCTGGGCGCAGCGAAGGGCACCGGCGGTGTGCGATGAGCTGGGGCCGACCATGACGGGGCCCAAGATCTCGAATGCCGAGGTCGTAGCTAGTGTTTGCGGCTTGCCTGCCATGGCTGCTCCTTTGTCTATCCCGTCGTCCCGAGGGGCGGGGCATAAGGTCGCCTGCTCGGACAGTCCTGCTCGCACGGAGAGCACATTAAGTGCTCTCCGGCTCGTGCGGAACTCACGATCGACCTTATGCCCCGCCCCTCGAGACTAAGGATACATGGTAGAAGTCGCCGTGCTGCAAAATTCATCAGCTGGTGATGCTGCGTGGGCTCTTATCGAAATATCTTCACCACCGGTTAATAAAAAGAAGTACCGGTTGGGGCCGGTACTTCTTTTGAAAGTGTGTATGTTGTTGCGATCTTAATGGTTCTCAATTAGAGACCGCAGACTGCTTTGAGTTCTTCGACTCGGTCGGTATTTTCCCAGGTGAAGTCGGCGTCTTCGCGGCCGAAGTGGCCGTAGGCTGCCGTCTTCTCGTAGATCGGGCGACGCAGGTCCAGGTCGCGGATGATGGCGCCCGGGCGCAGGTCGAAGGTCTTCTCGACGGCCTCGACGATCTTGTCCTCGGCCACCTTGGCGGTGCCGAAGGTGTCGACCATGATCGACAGCGGCTTGGAAACGCCGATGGCGTAGGCAAGCTCGACCTCGCAGCGGTCGGCCAGGCCGGCGGCGACCACGTTCTTGGCGACCCAGCGCGCGGCGTATGCGGCGGAACGGTCGACCTTGGTGCAGTCCTTGCCGCTAAAGGCACCGCCGCCGTGACGGCCGTAGCCGCCGTAGGTGTCGACGATGATCTTGCGGCCGGTCAGGCCCGTGTCGCCCATGGGACCGCCCACGACAAAGCGACCGGTGGGGTTCACATAGATGTCGGCGTTGTCCCACGGCATGTTCTCGGCAGCCATGACCGGGGTGATGACGTGCTCGATGAGGTCGGCCTTGATCTTGCCCATGTCCTCGATCTCGGCGGCGTGCTGCGTGGAGATGACGATGGTCGTGACTTCCACGGGCTTGCCATCCTCGTAGCGCACGGTGACCTGGGTCTTGCCGTCGGGGCGCAGGTAGGCCAGGGTGCCGTCGTGACGAACGGCGGCCAAGCGCTCGGCCAGGCGGCTTGCCAGGTAGTGCGGCATGGGCATGAGGGTCTTGGTCTCGTTGGACGCGTAGCCGAACATCATGCCCTGGTCGCCGGCGCCGATCAGGTCGATCGGGTCGGTGGTGGCGCCGGTCTGGGTCTCGAAGGACTCGTCGACGCCCTGGGCGATGTCGGGCGACTGCTCGTGGATAAGGCTCATAACGCCGCAGGTATCGCAGTCAAAACCAAACTTGGCGCGGTCGTATCCGATGCGGCGGATAACGCCACGGGCGATCTCCTGCACGTCGACGTAGGCCTGGGTGCGGATCTCGCCGGCGACGATGACGGTGCCGGTGGTCACGAGGGTCTCGCAGGCGCAGCGGACGTTCTCGACGTTGGCGGGCACGCCGTTGGGCGCAATGTAGCCCTGCTCCTGGAGCTCTATTTCTTTGGCGAGGATTGCGTCGAGGACGGCATCGCTGATCTGGTCAGCAATCTTATCGGGATGGCCTTCGGTCACCGACTCCGACGTAAATACAAAGGACCCGTGTTGGGGCGGGATGGAACGAAGCTCTTCTGACATGATTGTCCTTTCAAAAACGTGTCCCGGCGACCGTTACCATTCCGCCGGGCTCTCTATGCAAGGGCACATCATAGCGCGTAAATCAAACATTCACACCCTTTCCGCACCTACTCATTGGGGACAGACTTAAATGACCGGCCTTACCTAAGGGGTAGTCGTTGGGTGTTCCTATAGTTTTGTCAACCGCCGGGGCTACTCCCGGTAGGGCACCCGGTCGCGCATCACGGCGTATA
>CAKTWW010000026.1 GCA_934630855.1 uncultured Collinsella sp. | reverse complement strand
GCCGTGATGCGCGACCGGGTGCCCTACCGGGAGTAGCCCCGGCGGTTGACAAAACTATAGGAACACCCAACGACTACATTGCGATAGACGACCACGTTTGCCCAGATAAAACCGACCAAAATAAACCTGTCCCTTTTTGGCAGGTTTGGATCAAGGCAACGCCGATGTTTTGTTACCGACAGCGAAAACCCGCCAGAGCGAGCAAGGTGCCTTGAAACAAGGCGGCATTGACCTTTTGGTCATGCCGCCGAAGTTGAAAGGCAGATTGCCGCTCTGGCGGGTTTGCAGCGTCGAGCCGTTACGGCGTTTGGTAAAACGCCGTAACTAGAAGCGGTTACCGCGGAAGCCGCCGCCGTTGCGGCCGCCACGGTCGCCACCGCGACCGCCGCGATCGTTGGCACGGTTGCCACCGAAGCCACCACGGTTGCCACCGCGGTCGCCATAGCCACCACGGTTGCCGCCGAAGCCGCCGCGACCACCACGGTCGCCGCCACGGTCACCAAAGCCGCCACGGCCGCCACGATCGCCACCGCGACCGCCGCGGTCGCCGCCACGGCCACCGCGATCACCAAAGCCGCCACGACCGCCACGGTCGCCGCCACGGCCGCCGCGATCGTCGCGACCGCCGCGAGGACCGCGGTCCTCGTCCAGGCCCATAGCGACGAGCGGGGCGATAACCTTATCGAGGGCAGCCATGAGCTCGGTGGCCTCCTCGTAAGAAAGCTCAGGCAGGAGCTTCTCCTTCTTGTTGGCAAGCTCGGTCAGGCCTTCGGCAGCATCCTCAGCAGCGAAGACAACGATCTTGCGCATATCGCCCTCGGCGTCGTCGATGCGACCGACCAGGTCGGCAGCCTCGGCCTCGGCCATCAGGCCATCGAGCTCACGAAGGCGCATGCCCAGCAGGTCGGACATCTCCTTCTGCTCCATCTTGGGCTTGAGGTCAAGGAGCTTGATGGCGCGCTCAATGTTCGCCATGCGCTCGGCCTTGGCCTCCTCCTCCTTGGAAATAGCAAAGCGACGGCTACGCAGCAGGCGGGCGGCCTTCTGCATCTTGTCCATCAGCTCTTCGTCATCGTAATCAACGGCGGCCTCGACAACCTCGGCCTCCTCCTCGGCGGAAACCTCGTCAGCAGCCTCAACCTCGGCAGCTTCGATCTCCACGGTCTCGACTGCCTCAACCTCGGCAGCCATGGTCTCGTTCTCGGTCTCGTTCATGATCTCTTCGTTCTCAGACATGAGACTCCTTCTTGGCCCTCTCGGGCATCATCGCCCCATTCGCGGGGCCCGTCGCGCACTCTTTGCGCTTATAAATCATGCCTCTCGGCAAAACGTCCATTAGTTTATGGTGTCGTTCGTCAATCTAGCTGCAGAATCTATGTGCACACATTAATGCGACATGTCGCGGTATCATGATTTGAATCAAACGCCCACCATAAGGAGCCCGCCATGATCAAACCCATCATGAAGTCCGAGTTCTTTTTACGTCTGCCCTCCGAGGATGCCGGCCCCGAGGACGCCGCGACCGGACAAGACCTTCTGGACACGCTGCACGAGCACGAGCATGAGTGCGTAGGCCTCGCCTCCAACATGATTGGCGTGCGCAAGCGCATCATCTGCGTAAAGGACGGCACCCGAGCGCTCCTCATGTACAACCCTCAGATTCTTGAGCAGGTCAACGCCTATCAGACGAGCGAAGGATGCCTTTCACTCGTCGGCGAGCGCCCCTGTACGCGTTATCGCCGCATTAAGGTGGAGTATCTGGACGAAAACTTCGTCCACCGCATTAAAAACTTCTCGGGCTACACCGCCGAAATCATCCAACACGAAATCGACCATTGCAACGGGATTGTTATTTAGCCCCACGCCCCACAGGTCTACGAAAAAGCTCCCCGCAGCCAAGCAACTGCAGGGAGCTTTTATAGTACGGAGTTTCTATCTATCCCATTAGCTCTGACGGTAATGATCGAAGAAGTCGGCGAGGTCCTCGAGGGACTCTTTGAGCACCTCCATGCGCGGCAGATACACGATGCGGAAGTGGTCGGGCTCGGCCCAGTTAAAGCCGCCGCCGCGCGTGATCAGGATCTTCTTCTCGTGCAGCAGGTCGAGAGCGAACTGCTCGTCATCGGTGATGTTGAACTTCTTCACATCCATCTTGGGGAAGATATAGAACGCCGCACGCGGCTTGACCACCGAGATGCCGTCGATCTTGCTGAGCGCCTCGTACACAAAGTTACGCTGCTCGTAGACACGACCACCCGGGCGGATGTAGTCGTTAACCGACTGATGGCCGCCAAGCGCCGTCTGAACGATCGACTGAGCCGGAACGTTAGAGCACAGGCGCATGTTCGAAAGCATGTTAATGCCCATAATAAAATCGCTCATGCAACGCTGGTTGCCCGAAAGCACCATCCAGCCAATACGGTAGCCCGCGATCATGTGTGACTTGGAAAGGCCGCTGAAGGTGACGCAGGGCAGATCGGGAGCAAGCGAGGCAATCGAGACGTGCTCATAACCGTCCATGCACAGGCGGTCATAAATCTCATCCGAGAAAATCATCAGTTGATGCCTGCGCGCGACCTCGACGATACCCTCGAGCACCTCGCGCGGATAGACCGAACCCGTGGGGTTGTTGGGGTTGATGATGACGAGGGCCTTGGTCGCACTCGTGATCTTGGACTCCATATCCTCCAGGTCGGGATACCAATCGGCCTGCTCATCGCACAGATAATGAACGGGATGACCGCCGGCAAGCGTGGCGCACGCCGTCCAGAGCGGATAGTCGGGACTGGGGATCAGAATCTCGTCGCCATTGTCGAGCAGAGCGTTCATCGAAAGCTGAATGAGCTCGGACACGCCGTTGCCCGTGTAGATATGCTCCATCTGAACATTGGGCAGGCCCTTGATCTGCGAATACTGCATAATCGCCTTGCGCGCGGAGAACAGGCCACGCGAGTTGGAATAGCCTTCGCAGTCGGGCAGCTGCTGGCGCATATCCTTGATGACCTCATCGGGCGTACGGAAACCGAAGGGCGCCGGGTTACCGATGTTGAGCTTAAGGATGCGCTCGCCCTCGTCCTCCATACGGGCAGCCTCGTCGACGACGGGGCCGCGCACGTCATACAGGACGTTATCGAGCTTGGTGGATTTAGAGAAAGTGCGCATGGTGGTGCTCCTTGCAATTTGAGCCGCAGGGCTAGGTTCGGACTTGGCAACGTTATGGGGCGAGGGTGTCTCGCCTTGGTCGGCGTCACTGGCGAGCAGCCAGGTAACATCGACCTCCAAAATACGGGCGAGCAGCTCTGCCACGTCGCGCCGCGGTATCGTCTTGCCGCTCACATATTGGCTCATCTGACTCTTGCCGAGTTTTTTGCCGAGCATCTCCGATGCGCGGATTACGTCCGACTGGCGAACGTCGCGATCGGACATAGCCTGTCGCAGGCGATCGCTAAACGTCTCTTGGGCCACTAGAACCTCCTTGCTGCAAAGTTCAATTTATAGAATACGAATTGAACCTGAGTTCAATTTAGGCAGCAGTATAGCGCGGCACATAATCCGAAAGTTCAATTTCACAAGAAAATGCTCCGAACCCCGAGATTTGCCCAAAGTGGACAACAGCGTGGGCGCATTTAGAGATATTCGAGAAATCGAGCCGCAGCAAGTGAAACATCAGCCGTGCGGTATATGGCATTGATTTGCCGATGAGGATGCCCCTCCAGCGGCCGGATAGCGACATCAAACTGGCAGCGGCGCAAGATGAGTGCCGGAAGAACACTCACGCCCAATCCGTCCTCGACCATAGCCATAATCGCATAGTCATCCCAAGTCGACAGTTTAGAGCGCACCGTTAGCCCCGCGCGGCGGAACAGCGGCGTAATCTCGTCGTCACTGCCGCGTTCCAGCAGGATAAACTGCTCGTTGGCCAAATCGGCAAGGGAAACGGCCTCCGCGGCGGCAAGCGGAGAGCTCGCCGGCACCACGGCCATCAGCTCGTCCTGCACCAACGACCGTGACGCCATACCGGCACCACGTGGCTCGCGCGGAATAAAGCCCAGGTCGCAGCGACCTTCCGCCACCCATTGCTCAATCTCGGAGTAATCACCCATCAGCAGCTCGTAATCGACATCTGGGTGGTCGGCGCGAAACCGTGCGATCACCGGCGGCAGCACATGAGTCGCCACGCTCGAAAACGTGCCAATGCAGATTTTGCCGCGCATGAGCCCGCGCATCTCGTCCACGCGTCGCTGCAGCCTGCCAAACTCCTCGCACAGCGCCTCGACCGCCGGCATAATCTGCCGCCCATCGGCAGAAAGCACCACGCCCTCGCGGCTGCGGTCGAGCACCTTAAAACCCCAGTCGGCTTCAAGATCGCCCACCATGCGGCTCACGCCCGACTGCGAATAGCTCAGGCGCTCGGCGGCACGCGTAAAGCTACCGGCACGCACCGTCTCGAGCAGCACTTGCATCTTTTGGATATTCGTCTCCACGGCACACCCCTGCCTTTGCATGAGTATTTGTCATGTCACCCATGCATTATATTCGCTTTTCTTCTATAGCCCGCTACCCCATAGTGAACTTGCACGGATATAGAGGGGACGGCAGTGCATGAACAACAATGGATTGGTTACATACTTAGCAGCATTACTGTTGTTTGGCTCCAACGGCATCATCGCCGCAGCCATCGCACTGCCAAGCTCCGATATCGTGCTGCTCCGCACGTTTTTAGGCGCGCTCTCGCTCGTTGCCATCCTTGCCATCACTCAACGCCATAATCTGCAGTCCCCGTCTCGCCCCCGCGAGGCTGCGGCCCTGATCCTCTCGGGAGCCGCGCTGGGTGCCAGCTGGATTTTCCTGTTCCGCGCCTATCAGACGATTGGCGTCGGCATCTCCTCGCTGTTGTATTACTGCGGCCCCATCATCGTTATGGCCCTCTCCCCGCTCATTTTTGGTGAGAAGCTGACCGGCGGTAAAATCACCGGCTTCATAGCCGTCGCCTGCGGCGCCTTCCTCATCGCGGCCCAGGGCCTCGGCGGCAATATGCCCATCGCCGGCATCGCCTGCGGCATCGCCTCGGCCTTTTGTTATGCGCTGATGGTCATCGCCAGCAAGGGCGCGCCGCATATCGAAGGTCTCGAGAACTCCGCACTTCAAGTGAGCTCCGCTTTTGCGACCGCGCTGGTTCTCACGCTTGCAACGCAAGGCGCTCCCTCGTTTTTCTCCCCTAGCATTGCCAACGGCATCGATTGGCGCGCCGTCGCCATGCTCGGCATCGTCAACACTGGACTCGGTTGCCTGCTCTACTTTAGCGCCGTCGCCAAACTGCCCGTGCAGACCGTCGCGGTCGTCGGCTATCTGGAGCCGCTTTCGGCTGTCGTGTTCTCCGTCGTCCTTTTGGGCGAAGCCGTGACGCCGGTCCGCCTGATGGGTGCCGCGCTCATCATCGGCGGTGCGATCTTTTGCGAGGTCGCCGGCAAACGTGCAGGCGCCAAAGCATCCGTCACGCAGGTGGCACGCGCCTAACAGTCCTTCTTCAAGTTCAAAGCTAAGACACATCTGCAATCACCACGTTGCAGCAAGCCACACAGCGGATACGCCCCTGTTTTGAAATGCTACCGGCACAAACAGCTATTCCTCAGCTGGGGATTATTGTCTAAAGCAGCCCAATGTGCCACACTGCTCTTATATGTTTAAAGACAGCATAAAGGTCTTCCACATTTGTTAGAGACCTAATGTCTAAGGGAGTCCACGTGGCACACAACAAACTGGAGGCAAGCCTCCAAGACCAGCACAGTCAGGGCGGGCACGGAGCTATCCCGCTCTCCGCTGGTATGCTGCTCGTTACACTCGGCGTCGTCTACGGCGACATCGGCACGAGCCCCATGTACACCATGAAATCAATCGTCGCTAACAACGGCGGCATCGGCACCGTCAGCGAGGACATGATCCTGGGCGCGCTTTCGCTCGTCATCTGGACCATGACGCTCGTGACCACGGTCAAGTACGTGCTGATCGCCATGAAGGCCGACAACCACAACGAAGGCGGCATCTTTGCCCTGTTTAGCCTGGTGCGCAAGGTGGCGCCGTGGCTGATTCTTCCTGCCATGATCGGAGGCGCGGCACTGCTCGCCGACGGCATCCTTACCCCCGCCGTCACCGTCACCACGGCAATCGAAGGCCTGCGAACCATCGAGTGGGGCCACGCGCTGCTGGGCGACGGCCAGACCAACGTCATCATCATCACCATCATCATTATCTGCGGCCTGTTTGCCATGCAGCGTGCCGGCACCTCGTCGATCGGCAAGCTGTTTGGCCCGCTCATGACGCTATGGTTCCTGTTCTTGGCAGGCGCCGGCCTGTTCAACATGCTCGGCAACCTGTCTATTCTGCGCGCGCTCAACCCCATCCGCGGCATCATGTTCCTGTTCTCGCCCATCAACCATTCGGGCATCATGGTCCTCGGCTTTGTCTTCCTGTCGACGACCGGCGCCGAGGCGCTCTATTCGGATATGGGCCATGTGGGCAAGGCCAACATCCACGCATCCTGGCCGTTCGTAAAGGCGGCGCTCATCCTCAACTATCTGGGCCAGGGCGCTTGGCTGCTCGCCAACAACTCCAACCCCCAGATGCTCGCGATGGATATCGTCAACCCGTTCTACATGATGCTCCCCGAGCCCCTGCGCCCCTTCGCCATCGTGCTTTCGGCCGTGGCGGCTATCATCGCCTCGCAGGCACTCATCACCGGATCGTTCTCGCTGGTATCCGAGGCAACCCGCCTCAACCTCATGCCGCACCTGCGCATCCACTACCCCAGCGACACTAAGGGCCAGCTCTATATTCCGCTCGTCAACAACATCATGTGGATCGGCTGCATCTTTATCGTGCTGCTGTTCCAAAACTCCGAGCGCATGGAGAGCGCCTACGGCCTCGCCATTACCGTGACCATGCTCATGACCACAACGCTTTTAACGAGCTACATCGCCGGCATCATGAAGCACAAGCTGGGCGCCTGTGTCTTCGCCCTGCTCTTTGGCGCTATTGAGCTGTGCTTCTTTGCCTCATGCCTCACCATGTTCTTTGACGGTGGCTATGTCATGATCTTCCTGGCCGCGCTGTTGTTCGGCCTTATGTATGTGTGGCGCCGCGGCACCGCCATCGAGCGTACGCAGACGATTCTGCTGCCCGTCTCCAAGTACATCGACCAGCTCAACCGTCTGCGCAACGACGAGACCTACCCCGTGCTCGCCGACAACTTGGTGTTCCTCACCAACAGCCCCGACCCGCTCACACTCGACCGCGACGTGCTCTATTCCATCCTGGACAAGCACCCCAAGCGCGCCAAGGCATATTGGTTCATCAACGTGCACGTTACCGACGAGCCCTATACGCACGAGTATTCCGTCGAGACCTTTGGCACGGACTTTTTGTTCCGCGTGCGCTTGGACCTGGGCTTTAAGGTCAACCAGCGCGTCAACGCCTATCTGCGCCAGATCGTCGGCGACCTGATGGCTTCGGGCGAACTGCCGCCTCAGCACCACACCTACTCCATCTACGAGACGCGTGGTAACGTGGGCGACTTCCGTTTTTGCATGCTGCGCAAGATGCTTGCCCCCGAGACGGACATCAACCGCAACGACCACCGTGTCATGGCCATCAAGTACGCCGTTCGTCGCGCCTGTGGAAGCCCCGCACGCTGGTATGGTCTTGAGAATTCGGCCATCATCATCGAGTACGTGCCGCTGTTTGCCCGCATGCGACCAGCCGTCAAGCTCGTGCGCACCCAGGTTCCGCTCGAGGTTCAGGTCGAGGAGGCCGAAGAGATGGAAGTCGACATCTTCTCGGACGATCTGGTCAACGGCAACGAAGCCGGCAAGAGTATGAATGTCGACCCCACCGAGCAGCTCGAAAGCGTCGCCGATACGCCCGAACAGCAACAGCTCGACGGCCTCGAGAGCGAACAGCTCAACGACGCCAACTTTTAGCCCGTCATCTATCCACGACAACGGCCCCGCACCTCACGAGATGCGGGGCCGTTTTGCGTCGAAATAAACTAGCAGACTACGAGCGGCGCGGCTCGGGAGTCACGAGCTTATCGGGGCTCGCGCCCTCGGCATCCATCAGACTCACGTAGCGAATCGACGGGTCCTCATACGTCGAGTAATAGTAATTGCCCGTACGTGCGCTAAAGCATCCGGTGTAGATAGTCTTCTCGAACTTGCCATCACCCATCTTGGACGCACCCTCGATCATCGCCACGCCCTCGAGCGAGCGGAACATGCGGATGACATTCTCGGTCTCGCTGTCTTTTTGTGGGTAATTGGCGTTGAGGTATGCCGCCTTTACAAAGCGGCTCGGCGAATAGCAGTCGCCGGGGATGCCGCGCATACCGGCACCTGCGCCATAAGGTTTGAGCTCGGCACCGCGCCACGCTGCCGTCTGCGGAAAATCATTCGTGGCGGTGATGTAGGTGCGCAGGTTTTCCATGTGCCACGGGAAGGTCGGCTGGTTGGCAAGGGTGTCGACCGGGTCATCGAACACATGCAGGCCATCAGCCATCATCTCGACCACAATGCTGCGCTGGTCGTCGCCGATAATCCAGTGGAGCAGCGATACGCCCAGCCCCTCGCCGGCAGACTTGCCAACGATTGTCACATCGTGCAGTGCGGCCTCGACCTCATCGACCGTCGAGAACGTCGACGCCACCCACAGGGGAAACTCGTAGGCCGCAATGTTGGTCTTGCCCTCGACAGGGTCCTCGGCATACTCGGCGTAGCCGGGAAAGTTGAGGCCGGCAACCGCCAAGCCCGCATCGTTGCCGCAATCAAAGAACATGGGGTAGTTCTTGTAATCGATGCACATGCCAATCACCGTGTGCGCGGCCGACGCGTCATCCATAAACGAATACGGAATGTGGAACCCGCGCGGCATAACGCGGACCTGCTGGCCATAGCCAAAGCTCCAGTCGAGGTTGCGACCCAAATACATATGGCCGGAATTATCGGTAAATCGAATGCTCGTGCACATAGCGCCTCCTAGCTAAACGTTCTTGCTAGGTTCATTGTCACCAAACAAAGAGGCGCTAAACAACAAAGCCCGGACATGACAACAATGTCATGTCCGGGCCAAAAGCGACGATTGAACGCCAAGGTGCGGTGCATCGGCGCTTTAAACAAGCTTGCCGAGACAGTGATCAATCATATGCTGGATCATTTGAGCTTCAAAACCGACGAAGTCCTGCTTGCGCTCGCGCATCTTGCCGTCGACGATCACGTCAAAGGCAACCTTGCACTTGATGTAGCGCGTGGACTTGGTAATCTCCTCGTGCGTCAGGCAGCTCTCCTCCATCTTGCTGGCGCCCAGGCCAAACACCAGACGGGGGTTGTAGAGCACGTGGGGCTCGCCGGCATCGTCCAGGTAGACGCAAACCTTCTTGGTGACGCCGATCTGGTTGGCGGCAAGGCAGCCAGCATCGTCGAGCGACTTGATGGTATCGATCAGGTCCTGGGCCACCGACTCGTCCTCGACGGTCGCAACCTCGCAACGCTGAGACAGAATAGCCTCGTCGTGGCAGAGCTCTTTAATCATACGTTCCTCCATAGGGGTCGTTGTAACTGCTTAAGTATACGGTACCCACACATTTTCATGCGAAAAATACCGTCCGTCTGCTACAAAGCGCCGAACATCAACATGCGAGGAACAACAGCGTCGAAAGGGGCTATAGTAGGTGAGTTCGTGTCAATCGGCCTAAACTCGGGGCCGAACAAGGAAAGGGTATGCATGGACGAACTATTTCACGTCAGCGAGCGCAAGTCCACAATCGGGACCGAACTCCGCGCTGGACTGACAACGTTCCTGGCGATGGCCTACATCATCGCCGTCAACCCCGCGGTGCTCTCGGGCGCCGGCATCGATGCAGGAGCGCTCGCTTGCGCCACCTGCCTGGGCGCTGGCATCATGACCATCTGCATGGGCATCTTCGCCAACCGCCCGCTCGCCTGCGCGTCGGGCTTAGGCGTCAACGCGATGATCGCTGGAATCACCACCACCGTCTGCGGCGGTGACTGGCACGTGGCCATGAGCGTCATCTTCCTTGAGGGCGTCGTCATCTTGCTGCTCGTGCTTTGTGGCCTGCGCGAGGCCATCATGGACGCCATCCCGGTTGTCCTGCGTCACGCCATCTCGGTGGGTCTGGGCCTGTTCATCGCCATGATTGGCCTGTGCGATGCCGGCATTATCACCGCTGGCGCCGGTACACTCGTCGGTCTGGGCGACATCACCTCCCCCACCTTCATCGTCGGCATCATCTCCATCCTGGTGACAGTCGCCCTCGCCTGCCGCAACGTCCCCGGCTCGCTGCTCATCGGCATCGTCGTCGCCGTCATCGCCGGTATCCCCCTAGGTGTGACCCAGGCTCCGACCGGTATCATCGCCCCGCTCGACTTCTCGAGCATCGGTGGCCCCATCGCCGACGCCGGCGGCGTGCCCGCCATCGTCAAGGTCCTTACCGACCCCGCGCTCCTCGTCATCTCGTTCTCGCTGCTCATGAGTGACTTCTTCGACACCATGGGCACCGCGATGGCCGTGGCCAAGCAGGGCGAGTTCCTCACCGACGACGGCAACGTCGAGAATATCAAGGAGATCCTGATCGTCGACTCCGCCGCCGCTGCTGTGGGCGGTTTCATGGGCGTCTCCTCCATCACCACCTTCGTCGAGTCCACCTCCGGCGCCGCCGACGGTGGCCGCACGGGCCTCACCTCCGTCACCACCGGCGTGCTGTTTATCCTCGCCGCATTCTTCTCCCCCATCGTCTCCATCGTTTCCAGCGCCGCCACCTGCGGCGCCCTGGTCTACGTCGGCTACCTCATGATGAGCGAGGCCTCCGAGATCGACTGGTCCGATGTCTCGCAGGGCTTCCCGGCGTTTATGATCGTCGCCGGCGTGCCCTTCACCTACTCCATCTCCGCCGGCATCGGCCTGGGCTTCATCGCCTACGTGGTCGTCGCGCTCTTTAAGGGCGAGGCCTCCAAGATCAAGCCGCTCATGTGGATCGCCGCCCTCGCCTTCCTCGTCTACTTCTTCGTGGCGTAACGGCAAGGACGCTAAAGTAAAACAACAAGGCGCGGAGTCGCATCGAGCGGCTCCGCGCCTTTCTTTTAAAGCAAGGCAACGCGTAGGCACGCGGTTTATTGTTTCCCGAGATTTTTGGACATTTTGCCCTCCAAACGGCACTACCGTCCGCCGCATCCTGCAGATACGCTGGATGCAGTCGCATAGGCCCTATGAGGATGGGAGCAACCATGGCAGCCTTGTTCACGACCCCCAAGCGCAATGACAAAACCTCAGGAGCCCGTTTTGCCGAGCCCGACGTGCGTCGTCGCATAGCGCTCGCACACGGCAGCTGGCGCCGCGTGACCCGCCGCATCGTCGTGGGCGCCGTATGCGCGCTCACGGTGAGCTCGCTGCTCATGCCGAGCGTCTCGCTCGCGGCCGAGTGGGTGGATGTCGGAGGAACCCAGTACTACGCCGCGGCAGGCGACGAGGCCGGCACCTGGAGTTGGGACGGCGCCGACGACATGAAGCTCAACGGCTATGACGGCGGTACGATCAAGGCTGCCGGCAAGCTCAACTTGAGTTATGGGGGCGACAACACTGTCACCAATAACAACGGCCGTGGCATCCTGGTCGAGGAGGGCGCGAATGAAAACGCCGAGCTCAATATCCAGGGTGGCGCATCCGACACGCTCAACGTGACATCGTCCAGCGACGCCATCATCTCTATCGGCGACATCAACATCGACGGAGCGGGAACCGTCAACGCCACGAGCACCGGGTTCGACGCTATCGATGCTAAGGGAGATCTTATCATCAAGGGTTCGGGCAACGTCAACGCCACGGGTGATTCTGATGGCATCAGGGCTGGCGGCAACATCACGATCGACAATAGCGGAACCGTCACCGCAAAGGCCTTCGAAGAGAAAGGTATCCAGGCCAACGAGAACCTCACCATCAAGGGCGGCGGCAAGGTAGAGGCAAGCTCTATCGAGGACGAGGCGATTTTGGCCGAAGGCAACATCGAGATTTCTGGTGGTAGCCAGGTCAAGGCAAGCTCCAAGGAAGACTATGCCGTTAAGGCCAAGGGCAGCCTCACGGTCTCGAACGCATCCCTCAACGCAACTGGCATCGGATATGGTATCTATGTCTACGAGGGCATCACGCTCGATGGCGCGAACGTGACAGTCCGAGCAAGCTCAGACGGCGGCGACGTCCTCGCCCTCTACACCGACGAGGATGACATCGTCATCAAGAACGCCTCGACCGTGGACGCACTCGCAGAAGGCAGGTTCTCGGTTGCAATCTCCACTAGAAACACCCCGTCCAACGGCGCGGGTGGCCACATCTACATCAGCGACTCTGTTGTCAAGGCTATAGCCCGTTATGTTGAGACCGATGGCGGCCCCGACCACTACAGCAACGACCAAGGTGGCGAGGCCATCCCCGAGCACAAAGGCGTGAACCTCGGCATCTACGCCTCGACCTACGAGGGCATCACGCCCGCGACCATCTCGATCGTCCGCAGCAAGGTCACGGCCGAGGGAGACACGGCGGCGATCTTCGCCCTCGTCACAAGCGAGGACGGCAAGGCGATCGGCACCATCGAGATCAAGGACGCCACCATCCAGACGCCCGCAGGCGGCAAGGTCATTGACTATCGCAGCAAAGGAGAGTTCGACGACGGCGGCGTTTTCTATGAGGCGGGCCAGACCATCGGCACGGGCGACGCCACGATCGACTCCCCCTACGACGCAGCTGTCGCTAAGAGCACGGTCATCGCACCCCCCGAGGAGACCAAACCCGAGGAGAAGCCCGGCGAGACCAAGCCCGAGGGTTCCAAGTCCGAGGGTGCGAAAACGATCAAGACCGTCGCGACCGTGGCTACGGGAGTCAAAACCACCGGCAAGCTCGCGGCAACCGGCGACACCTCGAGCGCAGCTATCGTAGCGACCGCCTTTGCGGGAGCAGCCACTATCGCCGCAGGCGCAGCACTGAGCCGCAAGCGCTCGTAGACGCCTTTATATGCACGAGAGGCATTTCTAAAGCCGTCTAGGCCGCACACCGTTTAGCAACGCCACCGCCGAGCTCCCATCCGGCGGTGGCGTTTTCCGTTTGCGCCCGCACGGCGCGCGAATGATCTTGATGCTGTCCAACCGGCATACGCTGGCGTGCGACAATTGGGGCTGCCGATATCACAACACTGAGAGAAGCCTACCTTGGAAGTGCATCAAAAGCAGATAACCGTTTATTCAGAACGCGCGGAAGACGCGCCCGTCATCTACCTCCCCGTGGTCATGGGCGACGGCAGCGATGTCTATGACCGGTGCCGAGAGCTCGACTGTCCGCCGTTCACCCTCGTCGCCGTTGGCGGGCTCGATTGGAACCGCGAGCTGAGCCCCTGGGAATGCGATGGAACGGTTCGCAATGCTGAGCCTTTTGGCGGACAGGCTGCAGGTTTTCTTGATGAGCTACGGAGCCAGATAATCCCAGAGGTCGAGTCGTCGCTTCCCCAGCCGCCCACCTGGCGTGGCATTGCCGGTTACTCGCTGGCAGGCCTCTTTGCACTTTGGTCCCTCTGGCAAACCGATGCCTTTGGCCGCGCCGCGAGTGCATCGGGGTCGCTATGGTTCCCGGGCTTTATCGACTACGCACGCGAGCACACGATGTCGAATACGCCCGATGCCGCCTACCTGTCGCTCGGTAAAAAGGAAACCAAGACGCCCAACCGTATGATGCGTCACGTGCTCGACGACACGCGCGCGATGGAAGAGTTGCTCATCAATCGCGGCATTCCAACAACGCTGGAGCTCAACCCCGGCAATCATTTTGCGCAAACCGACTTGCGTATGGCCCGCGGCATTCACTGGATACTGTCGCATTAAAAATGGCGCCCACGCGTACGCATGGGCGCCATTTTCTGATGTAGCTGAACGCAGCTGTTACTCAACAGCTTCCTCGAGCTCGGAAACATCGAACTCAAAGTCGTTACCCGGCAGGATGGCGTTGAGCACAATGCCCACCAGCGAACCCACGGCAAGGCCCGAAAGCGAGATCGTCACGCCGCCCAGCTCCAACACGATGGCGCCAGCGGTGCTGTAGGCAATGCCGAGCGAAAGCACAAGCACCAGCGCAGCCACCAGCACGTTGCGATTGTTCTGGAAATCGACCTGGTTCTCGATGAGGTTGCGAACACCCACGGCACTAATCATACCGTAGAGCACGAGCGACACGCCGCCGATGACGCACGCCGGCATGGCGGCGATGACTGCAGCGAACTTGGGGCAGAACGAAAGCACGATGGCGCAGCACGCGGCAATGCGGATCACGCGCGGGTCGAACACGCGCGTCAGGGCGAGCACGCCAGTGTTCTCGCCGTAGGTGGTGTTTGCCGGAGCACCAAAGAGCGAGGCCAGGATCGTGGCAAGGCCATCACCGAGCAGCGTGCGATGCAGGCCAGGATCGGCGATAAAGTTGCGCTCACAGGTAGAGCCAATGGCGGAGATATCGCCGATGTGCTCGATCATGGTCGCAAAAGCCAGCGGCATGATGGTGATGATGGCCGTCGTGGCCAGACCACTATCGAACTGCGGGCCAAAGAGCGCAAACACGGTGTTGTCCCACACCACGGGCAGACCGACCCACGGAGCGGCAGCAACACCGGAGAAGTCGACCTCGCCCAGCACAGCGGCGACAGCATAGCTCACCACGACGCCCAGCAGAATCGGCACGATCTTGACCATACCGCGGCCCCAGATATTGCAGATGACGATGACGGCCACAGCGACAACGGCAACAAGCCAGTTGGTCTGGCAGTTGGCGATAGCAGAGCTTGCCAAGATCAGGCCGATAGAAATGACGATGGGGCCAGTCACCACCGGCGGAAAGAAGCGCATAACGCGCTTGGCGCCAAACGCGCGGAAGAGCGCCGCCAGCACCGGATAGAGCAGACCGGCGCAGGCTACGCCCAGGCAAGCGTAGGGCAAAAGCTCGGCCTCACCGTTGGGTGCAATGGCGGCATAGCCCGCGATAAAGGCAAACGATGAACCCAGGAAAGCCGGCACCTTACCGCGCGACAGGAAGTGGAAGAGCAGCGTGCCTAGGCCGGCAAACAAAAGCGTCGCCGAGACCGAGAGACCGGTGAGCACGGGCACCAGCACGGTAGCGCCAAACATGGCAAATAGATGCTGTAAGCCGAGCAGGAACATACGCGAACGGCCGAGCGATGACGCATCGTAGATGGCATCGGCAACGGCGGGCGTCGAGGACTGGGACATGGATGTCCTTTCGAATGGAAGGGCGGTCGGGCATATCGAATAACCTGCCCGAACGATACGATCCGAAACATTGTACGCGATACGCCATGCCTCGCACGCGCCGTCACCTGCGAACGTTACCGCTATTTCCAAACGCGCTCGGCAATGCGCTTGACCAGCGCGATCTTTGCCCATTGCTCGTCCTCGGTCAGCTTGTTGCCAATCTCGCAGCTGGCAAAGCCGCACTGAGGCGACAGGTACAGATTCTCGAGCGGCACATACTTTGCAGCCTCGTGAATACGCTCGATGATGACATCCTCGTCCTCGAGCTCGGCGACCTTGGTGGTCACCAGGCCCAACACGACCTTCTTGCCGGGAGCAACGTACCTGAGAGGCTCAAAACCACCGGCGCGGGGCGTATCGAACTCCAGGTAGAATGCGTCGACATCCTCGTTTGCGAACAGGTACGGCGCGATGGGATCATAACCGCCCTCGAAGGCGTAGGTGGAGTGGTAGTTGCCACGGCACACGTGTGTGTTAATGACAAGGTCATCGGGCTTACCCTCGATAGCCGCATTGTTGAGTGCCACGCCCAGCTCGCTCACCTTTTGCAGATCGACCGGACTCATGCCGGTTTTGGCGACAAAATCGGTATCGCAGTAGATGCCCCAGGTGCAGTCATCAAACTGGATGTTGCGGCAACCCGCAGCGTACAGGTCGGCAATCACGGTGCGATAGGCAGCCGCGATGGCATCGGCGAGTTCCTCGTCGGTCTTATAGACGGCGCGCAGGCTCTCCTGCTGACCATCGCAGCGATCGAGCGTGACCTCAGAGAACGTCTGGATCGGCGCCGGGATGGTCTGGCGCGCGACCTGGCCTTCGCCCTCAAGCGCCTTGACAAATTTGAAGTGCTCGACGAACGGATGGTTCTCGCCGCTAATGGGACCGGTTACCACGGCGGTATCGGCCGTGGTCTCCTCGTCGTGGAACATATAGCCGTTGCGCGAGGTGCGACGCTCAACACCGTTGAGGCCCCACATAAAGTCGAGGTGCCAGTAACTGCGGCGGAACTCGCCATCGGTAATCACCTGCAGGCCAGCGGCCTTTTGCTTGGCCACCAAGTCGCGAATAGCCTCGTCCTCGACAGCCTTAAGGCCGGCACCGTCGAGCGTGCCCGCGGCATAGGCCGCACGAGCGTCCTTCACGGCCTGCGGACGAAGAAAACTGCCGACAATATCGGCGCGAAACGGCGCGTTCAGCTGGGTCGAAGTGCTCATAGGTTTCTCCCTTTGCAATTGGTTGCTTTAACGAGAGAGAGTATGGGCGTCATCGCGGCTATCGTAAAATATGCATTTATATTTGTTTGCCATAGGAATTGTCTATATAACAAACAATAGGGATGCAGCCCGCACGCGCGGCCCGTGCGGGCTAAATATGCTGACGGATCGCGTCGATATAGGCTTGGCCGTAACGCGTGAGCGTCGTGTTCTTGCGTGTGATAATGCCAATCTCCATGTACTCGTCCACATCGAGCGGAATCGAGATAATGCCGGGGCCGTTGAGCTCGTGGCTGATCACGCCCGAGCATACCGTGTAGCCGTTGAGGCCCATGGCCAAATTGAACAACGTCGCACGGTCGCGCACGCGGATATTCTTGCGACGCTCAAACGTCGAGGTCAGTTCCTCGGAATAGTAAAACGAGTTGTAGCTGCCCTGCTCGTAGGACAGGAAGGGGTAGTCTTCCAGGTCCTCGAGCGTCACGCTGGAGCGGCCCGCCAGCGGATGGTCGGCACAAACAAACACATGCGGCGAGGCGCAGAAGAGTCCTTCGAACACGAGCTCGTTGGCCGCCAGCATACGCTCGATAACCTCGCGATTGTGCTCGGACAGGTACAGGATGCCCAGCTCGCTTTTCATATGCGCGACATCCTCGATAATCTCGTGGGTCTGTTCCTCGCGCAGGGTAAAGTCGTAGCGCGCGGCATCGAACTCGCGAATCACGTCGACAAACGCATTGACGGCAAAGGAATAATGCTGGCAGCTCACGCTAAAATGCGGCACCTGCTCGGACGCACCTTTATATTTGTCCTCGAGCAGATCGGCCTGATCGAGCACCTGGCGCGCGTAGCCCAAAAAGGTCTCACCCTCCTCGGACACGATAACGCCCTTGTTGGTGCGTTCAAAGATATGAACGCCCATCTCGTTTTCGAGCTCGCGGATCGATGCAGTGATCGAAGGCTGCGACACAAAGAGCCGACGCGAGGCCTCGGTGATGCTGCCGCATTCGGCAACCTTAACGACATACCTGAGCTGCTGGAGCTTCATAGTGGCCTCCCTAGGCGTTCGCGACGCGCGGACCCGCCGCATCTGCCTGGCGCATAAACGACGGCATCTCCCCCGTCGCCGCACAGGCAGCGATCTGATGCAGAGCCTCGGCGACCGCGTCGTCTGCCGCGGCACCGATATGCCAGCGCGCGGCAGCCGTGACGGCCTCGTTGGCATTGGCGACCGCCACGGAGTTGAAAACGGCATCGATCATGGGCAGGTCGTTATCGGAATCGCCGAACACGGCCACCTCGTCGGGCGTCAGGCCCAAAGCGCGTGCCAGCTCGAGCGCGGCGCAGCCCTTGTCCCAGCCGGCCGGGAGAATGTCGAACAGGCGCACACGGTTGTTGGGGAACACGAGCGAGAGCTCCGGCACCTCGGCGGCAACGCGCTCACGCAGCTCGGCGAGCTCTTCGCGCGAGCGGGCGCTCCAGATATTCGCCTTGTATACCGGGGCATCGTCGACAACAGGACGGCACGGGGCCTCTTCGCCTTTGAGCCACGCATTACCGCCCGACTCCATGGCGCGACGAACGCGCTCGGGATCACTCGTCACGCAGTAGGCATCGTTATTCCAAAAGTCATCACCCAGGCTGTAGATCTTCAGATACGTATCATCGGTCTCTTGCTCCAAGTAGTCAGCCAAGCGCATAAGAGCGGCGTTATCGGTTGCATGCGAGGCCACCGCCTCGCCGTCCACAAACATGACCTGGCCGTTACAGAACGCGCCAGTTGAAAAACACTCAGAACAATTTTTGAACATCCAGCCCATCGCGGACGGCTGACGGCCCGAAACCGGGCCAAAATGCAGGCCCGCTGCCTGCATAGCATGAATGCCATCGATGGCGTAGTCGCTGGCACCGTCATGTCCAGCCGGAATCAGCGTATCGTCCATATCGGTCAGCACAAGTTTGATCATAGAGCCCCCCAGTCATTTTCACCGTATCCATTGTAACGACCAGCCAATAAGGGACAGGTTTATTTTGGCAGGTTTTATCTGGGAAAATGCAACGCCCCAGTTGCCACCTACCAAAATAAACCTGTCCCTTTTTGGCAGGTGCGCTAGTATAGGGAACAACAGATTCGATGCGGGAGTGCCGGCGGTGCAGACCACAAGGCTGAGAGGGCATGGGGCCCAATCCTTTGAACCTGTCAGTTAATGCTGGCGTAGGGAGCATGCCGCCTTTACCGGGGCGCTGTCTATGCACAGCGCCCCTTTTCTATGCCAAGGAGGCATGTGCAGTGATTGATTCGGAACAGCTTAAGCAACATATGGTCAAGGCCGTGGAGGAGATTCGCGCCACCAATCCGATGGCCGGCTCCATCACCAACACGGTGACGATCGACTTTGTCGCCAACGCGCAGCTCGCCGTGGGCGGTTCGGCCGCCATGGTCTATCTGCCCGACGAGGGCGAGGCGCTCGTTGCCGGCGGCGGCGCCATCTATCTCAACATGGGCACGCTCTTCCCCATCTACGAGCAGACGATTCCCCGCGCGGCCAAGGCGGCACACGACGCCGGCAAGCCCTGGGTGCTCGACCCGGTGGGCCTGGGCATCGGCAGCCTGCGCACCCAGCTGGTAAACGAGCTCAAGCAGTACAAGCCCGCCATCGTGCGCGGCAACGCCTCCGAGATTATCGCGCTCGCCGGCCTGTGGGGTCTTGAGGGCGAGGCGGCCGATCTGAGCCGCGTGCGCGGTGTCGATACCACCGACACGGTCGATGCCGCCCGTGGCGCCGCCGTGGCGCTCGCCCGCTACACCGGCGGCGCCGTAGTGGTCTCGGGCGAAGTCGACCTGATCACCGACGGCACGACGGTGGCCAAATCCCACGGCGGCAGCCCGCTCATGTCCAAGATCACCGGCTGCGGCTGCTCGCAGGGCGGCGTGCTGGCCGTGTACGCCTGTGCCGCCGACCCGTTTACGGCAGCCATCTGCGGCACCGCCGTCTACAACGTCGCCGGCACGCGTGCCGCCGCTGTCGCCGATGCCCCGGCAAGCTTTAAGGTCGCCTTTATCGACGAGCTCTACCGCGCAACCGCCCAAGACATCGCCGACAACCGACTCGAGCTCGAGGAGGCATAAGCCATGTCCGAACCCGCAACCAACGCCGGCATGAACACGCTCGTCGCCGTGGCCATCGCCCCGTGCGGCACCGGCGACGAACTGTCCGCCGAGGTCGCCGAGGTCGTGCGCGTCATTCGCGAGAGCGGCCTTCCCAACCGCACCAGCTCGATGTTCACCGAGATCGAAGGCGACTGGGACGAGGTCATGCGGGTCGTGCGCGACGCCACCTTTGTCCTGGCAAACAAGGGCATCCGCACCGAAGTTGTGCTCAAGGCAGATATTCGCCCCGGGTTTACCGACACCATGAACGGCAAGCTCGAGCGCATGGAAGCGCAAATCAAAAAGCAGGAGGAAGCATAATGAGCATCCGCGACAACCTTGATATCTCGGCCTATCTGGTGCTCGGCCCCGAAAACACCCTCGGTCGCCCTGTGGGCGACGTGGTGGCACAAGCACTTGACGCCGGTTTTACCTGCATCCAGGTGCGCTCTAAGGTGGCAAGTGCGCGCGAGATTATCGCGCTGACGGATGACGCCGCGCAGGCCATCGCCCGCGCCGGTAAGACCGGCCAGGTCGCCCTGCTCATCGATGACCGTCTGGACTGCGTGCTCGCCGCGCGCGAACAGGGCATTGCCGTCGACGGCGTGCACGTGGGCCAGAGCGACATCCCCGTCGAAGTCTGCCGCAAGCTGCTGGGCCCCGATGCCATCGTGGGTCTTTCGGCCCGTTGCGAGGAAATGCTCGAGTACGTCAAAACTGCCGACATGAGCCTGGTCGATTATCTGGGCGTGGGCCCGCTCCACGAGACCGAGACCAAGCGCGATTGTGGGCGCGCCGCCGACGGCTCTATCATCACCAAGAGCTTTGAGGACCTGGCTGCCCTCCATACGGCAAGCCCCGTGCCCATCGTAGTGGGCGGCGGCGTCAAGACGGCCGACCTGCCGCAGCTCAAGGCCACCGGGGTCGACGGCTTCTTTGTGGTGAGTGCCGTCTGCAGCGCAGACGACCCCTACGCTGCGGCGAAGGAGCTCGTCGACACCTGGCAGCAGGCATAAACGCAAGCTGAGCAGTTGCTCCGCAGTCCCATATCTTCAAGAGCGGAAAGCGCATCCCAGAATGGACGTCCAAACTGGGATGCGCTTTCCATATAGAGGCTCAACGGGAAACCGCATCCCGTTCTGGACGCAAATTCCGGAACACGCTTTCCGGAACCCAGCCGTATGGGAAACTGCAGCCCGTTTTGAACGCGGATTCTGGGACACAGTTTCCGCAACGGGCCTCTCGCGGAAACTACGTCCCATTTTGAGCGCTCATTCCGGGACACGCTTTCCGGAACCCCGGCGTTTGGGACCCGGCATCCCATTCCGCGGCCGAAAAATGGGACGTGCTTTCCGCTGAGCCTGCGGCCGGCGCCCTACCCTGCCAGATATGCCTCCAGCGCCGGCAGCGTCGCCTCTGCATCGCGGCGACCGATCTGGTAGATGCGTTCGAGCTCATCGGGCTCGCGACACAGCGACGGCACTTTCACCGATTCGCTCGGCCGCACCACAAAGACCTCGCCAGCAGCCTCGCGACGTGCCAGGTCGTCGAGCGTGGCGTTGTACACCTCATGCCGATGCTCAAGCGCCGCAACAAACTTCGGATAGTGGCGAAACACGCGCCGCAGCATGGGCATCACGCTATTGGGCTGCTTCACAAAGCCCGCCGGCTGCGTAAGCACCACCACGTTGCGGTCATAGCCCTGCTCAAACAGCCAAGCGCTGGGAATGGAATCCGCAACACCGCCGTCCAGATATTTGCGTCCCTCAATAGCCACGGGGCGCGTTGCCACGGGAATCGCCGACGACGCGCGAATCCACTCGATATCGCGCTCATCGCCATAGGGCAGGTCGTGATAGACGGCCTTGCCCGTCTCGATATCGGTACACACGCACGTAAATCGCATGGGGCAGGCGCGATATGCTTCCAGGTCGATGGGATCGCGCTCGATAGGCACCTCGTGATAGGCAAAGTCGGCATTGAACATATCGCCGGTTCGCAGCCAGCTGGTCACGCTCGCATAGCGCTTGTCGGCGCAATAGGCCTTGTTATAGCGAATGGCGCGGCCGATCTGGCGCGATTTAAAGTTGTAGCCAAACGCCGCGCCCGCCGAGACGCCCACCATATGGTCGCAGGTCAAACCGTGCTCCATCCAAACGTCGAGCACGCCCGCCGTATACATACCGCGGTAGCCGCCTCCCTCGAGCGCAAGCCCCACCGCGCGCGTCATATTTGGCTGTGTCATGCGACCATCTCCGTCCCCGCAAATTTAAACGGAACAAGTATACCCGTCAACATATACCGCCCCAGTCGCATTTTTGTCGAGCATCGCATCGTCGCGCTACCGCTTGTCGAATAATAGCCGTCCACAGTATGTGCACCCATATATAATTGCGTGCCGTTGTTTATACTACTCAGCAGTTATCAACAGCGAACATTAGCCGGCAAAGTAACCCAACAACGCAGCAAGGCGGGGGCCTGGATACACGCAAAGCGCTGAGCAACGACGCGTGTACACAACGAGCTCGCCGGACGCAATCCGCCCCGACCTCAGAAAGCCGCTTAGAACATGGATACTATCAGCAATTACACCGAAACGCTCGAAAAGACCGTCCGCGACCTTCTCGAGCGTCAGGATGATCTGATTAGGACCGCCTTTACCGACCAGCTTACCGGGCTTGGCAACCGCGGCGGCTTTGCCCGCTCCCTCGAGGAACTCTGGGACCAGGATACCCCCGTTACTATGGCGTTCATCGATATCGATAACCTTAAGCACTGCAACGACGTCTTTGGCCATGACGAGGGCAACCGCTATATCTTGCAGGTAAGCCTCTATCTCAAACTGTATATGAAAGTGGACGAGGCGGCGTTTCGCATAGGCGGCGACGAGTTTGCCATCCTATCCACGATTGCGACCGAGGACGACCTCGCCGAACGTTTGGAGCACTGCCGCTCGGTCCTGCTCAAAAACAACGATGCCGAGATGCCCCACTCGTTTAGCTACGGCGTGTCCCACGCCGACCCCGCCCTGGGCGAAGCCTCCAATCGCATGACACTCGATGCCGACCATCGCATGTACGACTACAAGCTACGTCATGCCATGCATCTTGATCGACGTAATATCGCACAAGTCCACACCGACGACTTCGAAATAAGCGACCGTATTTTCGACGCCTTTTCGATGCTCAACGAAGGCCGTTATTGCTTTATCGAGAACTTGGACAAACATCGCACCCTTTGGTCACAAGGCGCCTCGCGCGATCTCGGTCTTCCTTCTGAGCATGTAGACAACTGCCACGATTACTGGAAAACGCGCGTCCACCCCGATGACCTTGAGGCCTACATCAACGACATCGACCAAATCTATAATGGCTCCAAACACCGCCGTGTCATGCAGTACCGCATGCGCAATGCCGCGGGCGACTACGTCCTCTGCCGCGCTCGCGGGTTTCGTATCGACGGCGACGGAAATACCCCCTCGCTCTATGTCGGCGAACTTGTTAACCACTCACTCGCCGAGACCGTCGACGCCGCTACGGGCCTCGGAACGCAGCGTATGCTGATCAACGCTATCGATGCCTGCCGTCGCGACCGTTGCGAGACGGGGCTTATAGCGGTCCGCGTTTGTGGCACGGCAAAGTTCAACGAGCTCTACGGGGCCGAGGCTGTCGACAACATGCTCGCCGAATACGCAGGCCGCATGTTATCGATCACCCGCGGCAGAAGTCGCGTCTTCCGCTCGCGAAACGCCCAGTTCGTCGTGCTCAGCAACGATCTGGACCACGAGGCATTCGAGCAACTGACCCATCATCTTAAAGAGGCCGTTTTCGCTCCTGTTCGAATCGCGAACGACACCATTACCCCCGTCTGTCTTGTCGTCCCGGCCTTTTACGAGCGCTTAATCAATCAAGCGACCGCTGTTTTAGGCGAACTCGACCGTCGTCTTCGCGCCGCCGGCGGGCTTGCCCCCAACGACAGCCTCCCCATACCCGAGATTGAGCGTAAAAGCGCCGTCGCCGAACGCATCGATACGCTCACGGGCCTCTATCGACCCAGCGAGTTTATGCGGCGTGCCAACGCATTTCTGAGGACAGGGCGCGACGGCGCTTGGTGTATCGCCACCGTCGACATGGGTCATATGCGACTGTTTAACGAATGGCACGGACAGGCCGAGGGCGACCGCGTGCTCGCCGATGTGGGCACGGTCCTCAAAGACATCGAGAATGCCGAGATGGGCGTCGCAGGATACTGGGGCCAAGACGACTTTTGCATTCTCATCCCCTTTGAGCACGACACCGTCCATCAAATCTATAACCGCGTTCGCGCCGCCGTGGCCAAGCATGATGACGGCGTCGGCTTCTGGCCGTCCATGGGCGTTTGCCCCATCGACCCCAACGAGGAAATCACCATCGACGCGCAGGCCAAGGCCATGTTTACCAATCGGCGCGCAAAAAACGACTTTAAGGAGCGCGTCGCCATTTTCCGCCCCGAGGAGTACGAGCGCGAAACCGCGTTCCACCGCACGCTGACCGAATTCCAGTATGCGTTCTCAAACGGCCGCATTACCTACTACCTGCAGCCCCAGGTCGACATGGAAACTGGCGAGATCGTTGGCGCCGAGGCGCTCACGCGCTGGATTGGCAAGGACGGTTCCCTCATTTCGCCTGTAACGTTTATCCCCGCACTCGAGGAAAGCGGCTTTGTGGTGACGCTCGACAAGCACATTTGGCAGGGCGTCGCCTCGTGGCTGCGCGGGCGCATCGACCGGGGGCTTCGCGTGGTTCCGGTCTCGCTCAATGTGTCGCGCGTGGATATCCTTGCCTGCGACGTTGCCGAACATATGGGAGCACTTGCCGCCCAATACAACCTACCGCCCGAACTCATGCGCATCGAGATCACCGAGACAGCCTATACGGGAGAATCCGAGGCCGTGGATAAACTGACAGCTGACCTGCACACCCTCGGCTTCTCAACCTATATGGACGACTTTGGCACCGGCCAGTCCACGCTCGCGATGCTCAAGAACGTCAACGTCGACGTTATCAAGCTTGACCGCACGTTTGTTCCCGCCGACGGAGATCAAGGCCGCAGCGCGCAAATCATTACATCAATGCTCGATATGGCGCAGTCGCTCCATCTGCCCGTCGTGGTCGAAGGCGTCGAGACAAATGAGCAGGCGAACATGCTACGACAGATGGGCGCCCGCTACGCTCAGGGCTTCCTCTACTACCGCCCCATGCCGGCGAATGATTTTGAGGCATTGCTCGATGGTGGCAATAACAACTGATACGCTCGCGCGCAAAACGCCACCGCCGAAGGGGGCATTTGTCTCCATTAGCTAACTTATATCCCCAATTCAAACCGAATTGGGGATATGATACAAACCGTTGTTCCGCCCAAGGAGGTTATCCATCATGAACGAGTCATACCGCTTGGGCGAGCAATCGATTATTGCCTATCTTCAGCGACTTGCGAATGGTGTCTCGACCGCCGAACTCGATGTTTCCGCGCTGCCTGCTGAGCTACGCGCCGTTGGTGAGCAACTGCAAAAGACGCATGCCATCCTGCAACAAGAGCGCCAGCTGCTTGAGCGCAACGCCTATATCGATCCGCTCACCAACTTGGGCAACCGCGGCGGACTCGACCGTCACGTCGAGCAGCTCTGGCGCAAAGGCAACCCCTTCACCTGCGCCTATATTGACATCGACCACCTTAAGCATTGCAATGATAGGTTTGGCCACGCCGAAGGCAATCGCTATATTCTGAGCATCTGCCGCACGCTCTCCGAAACCATGGAGCACGATGAGATGCTGTTCCGTATCGGTGGAGACGAGTTTGTGCTTATCTCGCTCTCCGCAAACGAGACTGAACTCGAGCAGCGCTTGGAGCAGGTACGTACCGGGCTGATCGAGGCGAGCTCAGGTGGCAAGGCGCCCATGATCGGCAGCTTTAGCTTTGGCTGCTCGCGCGTCGATTCACTTGCTGGCGACACGCGTCGCCAGATGACAATGGATGCCGATCGCAAGATGTATCGCTATAAGCTTATGCATCGTGTGCAGCAACCGAAAGACGATGACGCGCCGCAACGCCCAATCGTCAATCAGCTTCCCTGCAACGACCGGGTGTTCCAAGCGATCTCCATGAGCTCCGAGACGCGCTATCCGTTTATCCTCAATCTCGATACGGGAGAATCGCAATGGTCGGTTAACGCCGTGCGCGATTTTGACCTGCCCTCCCAGCACCCTTTTAACTCACTCGACATGTGGCTCGCCCGCGTTCATCCCGAGGACCGCGACAACGTACGCGCCGAGCTCGACATGGTGATAAACGGCACGTGGCACTTCCACTACATGCAGTATCGCGTAATGGATGCCACCGGAAAATACGTGCTTTGCGACTGCACGGGCTACCGCTTGGACGGCACCGATACCGAGCCCAGCATGTATGTGGGCATTATCATCAACCGAAGCTTGGCAGATACGACCGACTCGGTAACGGGCCTGGGCGATGTCCACGCGCTGGTCAACGCTATTGGAGAGATGCGCCGCGTGGCGCGCGAGGCAGGCTTTATTGCCATTAAGGTCGACGATATCGCCGAGGTCAATGCCCGCTTTGGATTCGATGCAGGCGACCGCGTGCTCGCCGAAAGCGCCGCCTGCCTTATGGAATGCTCACGCGGCAAGGGCCGCCTGTTCCGCTCAACGGGGCCGACATTCGTGGCGCTTTTCGACGGCTTTGATCCCGAAGAGACCGACGCGATCGCAGACGAAATCGAACGGTTCCTGGGTTCTCCCGTGCTCATCGGCTCGCTTGAATATCAGCCACCCATTCGCGTGGCCACGCTCCATCTGGACGGCGTCGACCGTCAGCCCGTTTCCATTTTGAACGAGCTCAAAGCGCGGCTTATAGAGGCGCCGCAAGTACCGGGCACCAAGCTGGACTAGCGTCGTGGGGCGCATGATGGTTATTTTCCGATCTCAGGCGAACACATTGAGCAAATAGGTCGTACCCACAGTTAGCCGAACGCCCCTGCAGTCCCTCCCGGGGCCCGGGGGCACCGTTTTCGATACTCTTGGTTTCCTTTACCCGATGCAAATAAGTGCTCAACAACATAAAACCTATCCCCCGCCACGGATATGCCGTCGAGTAAATCTGTTAAGCCAACCCTATCAAATTCTTTTGACAATTGGCTGTATTGGTCCATTTTGTCGTCCATCCCGCTTCCGCTGGCTATCGCCTCATAAACACAAACCTAACGAGCCGCATGAACGACAAAGAGGCCAAGCTGAACAGAAGTAGAACCAAAACTTCAAAAACACTGGTATTCCAATCGCGTACCCAGTCCTCTACCGCCCACAAGAAAAACAGCAGCCCCATCCATAACGTCACAGAAGAAATCAACTTTGCGTAAGGGCATATATCAATCCCGCTCTCCCTTTTTGTGACATCATATCCAGCAATTGAGCTGAGCCATCTTCCTCTTCTGTATTGGATTGAAAGAAGAATCAGGGCAATCGAAGTTATCAAACAGACAGCATCCTCTGTTTCCATAGAACTTCCTTTGCTTTCCGTCCTAGCTGCGCGTTCACAATCGAATCAAACCAAGTGTGAATTACTCGATAGCAACCGCCTTAGTATAAATCATAGCCTCCGCAGCAGCCCGCCTTCCAAGACCTCAAAGCTCACCATCGAGGGCGACCCGCCCAGACCCCTTACAATCTGCTCGCACGAGGCCCCGCACTCCAACATCCTCTGGACCGTATCCCGCACGCACCTGGTGAGCGAGCCTGCCGTGGGCCCTCGGAGCCGGCATCGCGCCCCACGCCATCCGCCCGCTCATGCGATAATCCTCTGCATAAGTCATCGACAGCAGAGGGAGTTTGTGATGAAGGTTCTTTTAGTCAACGGTAGCCCCAAGGCAAACGGCAACACCGCTCGCGCGCTTGCCGAAGTCGCCGAGCAATTGCATGCCGAGGGTATCGATACCGAGATGTTCCAGCTGGGCGCCAAGCCCATTCGCGATTGCATCGGCTGCGGCCAGTGCGGCAAGCTCGACGGGCGTTGCGTCTTTGATGATGACGTGGTCAACGAGCTGATCGCCGCCGCCGAGCAGGCAGACGGCTTTGTCTTTGGCTCGCCCGTCTATTACGCGCACCCCAGCGGCCGCATCCTCTCGGCCCTCGACCGCGCGTTTTATGCTGGCAGCAAGGCCTTCGCGCACAAGCCGGGCGCTGCGGTCGCCGTCGCCCGTCGAGGCGGCACGTCGACCACCTTCGATGTGCTCAACAAGTACTTCACCATCAACCAGATGCCCGTGGTCGCCTCCACGTACTGGAACAACGTCTTTGGTGCCATGCCGGGCGAGGCCGCCCAGGACGCCGAGGGTCTGGCCACCATGCGCAACATCGGCAAGAACATGGCTTGGCTCCTGCGCTGCATCGAGGCAGGCAAGGCCGCCGGCATCGAAGCCCCTACGGCCGATCGCGAGCGCACCAACTTTATTCGTTAAGTCCAGCGGCGGTCGCCTCGATGTTCCATCAAAGTCAGCGAAAAGCCAGCTGATGAGGTAAGGTGCCTTGAAAGAGGAGGGCGCTGGGCTTTTGCCCGCGCCCGACGATTGAAAGGCAGATTGCCCATCAGATGGCTTTGCAGCGTCGAGGTGACCGCCGTTCGTTAGAACGGCGGAACTAAATGATTCAAATCTTCGGGACTAAGAAGTCCTTCGATACCAAGAAGGCCCAGCGCTATTTTAAGGAGCGCCGCATTAAGGTGCAGTTTATCGACCTTAAGGAAAAGGAGATGAGCAAGGGCGAGCTCACGAGCGTGATGCAGGCGGTCGGCGGCATCGACAAGCTACTCAATCCCAAGGCCAAGGACGAGGAGACGCTCGCGCTCATCCAGCACCTTACCCCCAGCCAGCGCTTCGACAAGCTGCTCGAGAACCAGCAGGTTCTAGCCGAGCCCATCGTGCGCAACGGCAAAAAGGCCACCGTCGGTTATTGCCCCGATGTATGGGGAGCCTGGGAGTAGCCTGTGTTATTTGCCGGCGCGTGGGTATAAGAGCAGTCGTTTGGCATATGATTCAACTGTAAGCCATGTCTAACAAAGGAGGGCACATGCCCAACAAACCCGTGAAGATCATCATGCTTACCGGATACCTCGGTGCCGGCAAGACCACGCTGCTCAACCACATCCTCGCTAACGACGGCGGCATCCGCGCCGCCGTGATCGTCAACGATATCGGCGAGATCAACGTCGATGCCAGCCTCATCGCCGACGGCGGCCTTTCCGAGACCGACGACCTCATCCCGCTCACCAACGGCTGCATCTGCTGCACGCTTTCGGATGACCTGGCCAACCAGCTGCAGGGCATCGCCGATTCGGGCAACTTCGACTACATCATCATCGAGGCATCGGGCATTTGCGAGCCTATCCCCATCGCCTACACCATCTCGAGCTTCTGCGACGAGGCCAAGGTGGGCGGCGAGCCCAAGCTCGCGCTCGACAACATCGTTGCCGTGGTCGACTGCGCCCGCATGTACGACGAGTTCAACGGCGGCCGCGACCTGCTGGCCGAGGATATCGACGAGGACGATATCGAGAGCCTGCTGATCCAGCAGATCGAGTTTTGCACCACGCTCGTCCTCAACAAGACCGACACCGTGACGCCCGAGCAGATCGCCGAGCTCAAAGCCATCGTGCGCGGCCTGCAGAAGGACGCCGTGATCGTCGAGGCCGAACAGGGCAATGTCCCCATGGACGAGCTGCTGGACACCGACCGCTTTGACTTTAGCCGCGCCTATAAATCCGCCGCTTGGGTCGAGGCCATGGAGCACCCCGAGGAGCACGACGATCCCGAGGTCCTGGAATACGACATCGAGACGTTTGTCTACGCTCGCCGCAAGCCCTTTGACCTGGAGAAATTCACCGACTTTGTGGAGCAGGACTGGCCCGACGAGGTTATCCGCGTCAAGGGCCCTCTGTGGCAAAACGCCAACCCCGACATGTGCTACATCTTTGAGCAGGCGGGCCATCAGATGCGCTTGATGGAAAACGGCCTGTTTGTGGACTCCGCCCCCGAGGACGAGAAGCAGCAGATCATCGCCGACAACCCCGAGCTGCGCGACTATTGGGACGACGAGGTGGGCGACCGCGAGACGCGCCTGTGCATCATCGGCCGTCACATGGATAAGGACGCCGTCGTCGCCGGTCTCGACGCGTGCCTGACCGATTGGCACCGCGCATAAGAGACGAAGCAGCGTCAACTTTGTATGTCAAGCCGCCGCGAGGAATCGCCCTCGCGGCGGCTTTTTAGTCGTGCCATAACACGCAATCGCGAATGTACTCGCCCAACATGGGCACGGCAAAGCGCACAAGACCATATCCGGCTGCCTCGATTACGCGCTCGCCGATGGCAAAATGCTACTTTTGTCCTCTATTGGCGATAGGCGAACTCGACCTTGTATTGATCGCCAAACGCAGAATTGAACATTGCGCGGATGTTTGCCTCCGCATTTGCCTGAGCCTCTTCAAGCAGCTTGCCGTCCTTGATGGCTTCGCTTTCGCTTCGCTCCTTGCACTGCCGCTCAAAGGCCGTAA
>CAKTWW010000025.1 GCA_934630855.1 uncultured Collinsella sp. | reverse complement strand
GGACCTGTAGCTCAGTTGGTTAGAGCGTCCGGCTGATAACCGGGAGGTCACAAGTTCGAATCTTGTCAGGTCCACCATCAAAAATGTGAAGAGCCTCGGGGCATTGCCTTGGGGCTTTTTTCTTATCCAACAAAAGTAGTCAAAATAGCCCCGTCCCAAATTAACTCGTTTGATTTTGTGTGCTGGGCGAAAGATTGGGTAGTATAGCTATTCAATGCGGCGACCCCGCCGCGCGTTAACCGCTACGTACCGGAGGTGTTCCATGGTTCGTGTCGACATAGAGACCATCGTCATGGCCGCCGGTCCCGTGCCGTCGCTTATCGTGCTCCGCGAGCGCTGCAGCAAGTCGGATTCGACGGCGCCGCTGCGCTCGCTTTCCATTCAGACCGGATCGTTTGAGGCCGCGGCCATCAGCCGCGGCATCGACAGCGGCCGCGCCGAGCGCCCGATCACTCATGACCTGTTGCTCGATACCGTCGACGCCCTGGGTGCCAAGCTCGAGCGCATCGAGATCGTGCGCGCCGAGCCGCCGGTGTTCTACGCGACGATTGTCGTGCTGGCCGATGGTGGCGAGCGCAAGATTGACGCTCGCCCCAGCGACGCCATTGCCCTCGCCGTGCGCAGCAATGCCCCCATGTTTGTGGAGGACGATATCATGAATCGTCTGGGCACCGTTTCTACCCACGCCGAGGAAGTCGACGACGAGCAGGAGTTCGAGAAGTTCGACGAGTTCGTCCATACGCTCTCCCCCGATGATTTCTAAATGTCTGGCAAGCGAGCGGGGCGGTTGCTGATGGGCACCCGCGTATCGGCCGAAGCTGCCGCCATCGCGCGCGAAGCACAGATGCGCTCGGAGGCATCCGAGGCGGCTCGCATCGCCTATGTGACACAGGCCCGCACATTACGTGAGCGCCGCGGCTCGTTTATCAAGATGGTTGTCATCTCCGCCCTTGTCGCGGCAATCTGTTCGCGCCTTCGTGGTACAGTTGGTGCGCTTGGGTTTTCGATCTCCACGGGCCTGGTGATCTGGGGCGTGGTCGATGCGGTAATGCTGACCAGCCAGATCAAGGTGCTCGACAAGCGCGCGGCGGACATGATGCGCGCCCGCGACGCTGCCGCCAAGATCGCCGCCGAGGCACAAGAACTGTAAAGACGCCGGACTCGATGGGAAGGTCTAAAGATGGCACAGGATATGCAGGACGCCGGTAACGTCTCCGCCGAGCTCGACGCCATGGTGTGCGATCTGATTGGCGCCTTCTTGGACGACCTGGCCGCGGGCGAGAACCCGGGCGTGGTCGTGGCAATTGAGGACGCTGCTTCCAACCGCTATCTGGCGGCGCTCGACGAGGATGGCGAAGAGGCGTGCCTCGAGGCTGCCACCAACTTTATCTCTGAGCATAAGATGGGCCTTAAGGACGAGGGCCTGGGCCGTATCGTTCGCTATGCCATCGGCTATACCGGCTGCGTCGAAATTGACGGCGGCTATCACGATGCCCTGCTCGTGAGCTTCTTCGAGACCACGCTCGAGAGCGGCTTTTCGGCATATGTGCTGTATGAGGGCATGGGCGCCGGCGATGGTTTTATGTGGAGCGACCCTGAACCTGCAGGTGAGGAAACCCCTCTTATCTAAAATCGCTAAAATAAACGAGTTTTCGGTAAAAGGCTCAATATTCCCGCCGAGCGTTATATCGCCGGGCGGGCCGCATACGCGTGCCGTTTGTATATGGATAGAAGATAGGGGAACTACATGCGCGTAGACAATCTGAGGAACATCGCCATCATCGCTCACGTCGACCACGGCAAGACGACGATGGTCGACAAGCTCCTGCGTGCCACGGACGCCTTCCGTGCCAACCAGCAGGTCGAGGACCGCGTCCTGGACTCTAACGACCAGGAGCGCGAGCGCGGCATCACGATTCTCGCCAAGAACATCTCTATCGAGTACAAGGACGTTAAGATCAACGTCATCGACACCCCGGGCCACGCCGACTTTGGCGGCGAGGTCGAGCGCGTGCTGCGTATGGCCGACGGCGCCCTGCTGCTGGTCGACGCTTTTGAGGGTCCCATGCCCCAGACCCGCTTCGTGCTGCGTCACGCTATCGACACCGGCCTCAAGATCATGATCGTCATCAACAAGATCGACCGTCCGGGCGCCAACCCCGAGAAGGCATACAACGACTGCCTCGACCTCATGGCCGACCTGGGTGCTACCGACGACCAGCTTGAGTTCGCCATGGAGCACGTCGTCTACGCCAGCGCCATGAACGGTTTTGCCCGCCTCGATCCCGAGGACGGCAACATGGACATGTACCCGCTGCTCGACATGATCATCGACGACATGCCCGCGCCCGAGGTTGACGAGAACGCCCCGCTGGCCATGCAGTGCGTGACCATCGACCACTCCAACTTTGTCGGCCGCATCGGCATCGGCCGCGTGTACTCCGGCACCATCCACCAGGGTGACCAGATCCTGGTCGTGAAGAACGACGGCTCCAGCGCCACCGCTACCGTCAAGCAGCTCTTTACCTTCGACTACCTGGGCCGCACCGAGTGCCAGGAAGTCGGCGCCGGCGACATTGCCGCCGTCGTGGGTATCGACCGCACCGATATTGGCGATGTCTACACCGATCCCGAGAACCCCGTCGAGCTCGAGCCCATCGAGATCGACCCGCCGACCCTGTCCATCGTCTTTGAGGCCTCGACCTCCCCGCTCGTCGGCCGCGATGGCGACATCGTGGGTGCCCGTCAGCTCAAGGAGCGCCTGTTCAACGAGGCCGAGAACAACGTGACCATGAAGATCGAGGAGCTCGAGGACAAGAGCGGCGTCGAGGTCTCGGGCCGCGGCATTCTGCACCTGTCCGTCCTGATGGAGTCCATGCGCCGCGAGGGCTTTGAGTTCCAGGTCGGCCGTCCCCGCGTTCTGTTTAAGAAGGACGAGAACGGCAACAAGATGGAGCCCGTCGAGCAGGCCGTCGTCGAGTGCCCGGACGAGTACTCGGGCAAGGTCGTCGAGGTCTTCGGTACCTCCGGCGGCATCATGACGAGCATGGACACCTCGGGTATTGTGACCCACCTTGAGTTCAAGATCCCGACGCGCGGCATCATGGGTCTTAAGAACCGCATCATGAACGTCACCCACGGCGAGGGCGTGTTCTACCACACCTTCCTGGAGTACGGCCCCTACGCCGGCGAGATCGGCAACCGTCAGAACGGCGCCATGATCTCCATGACCACCGAGAAGGCCGTTGCCTACGCTCTGGGCACGCTGCAGGAGCGCGGCCAGCTGTTTGTTGAGCCGGGCACCGAGTGCTACGAGGGCATGATTGTGGGCGAGCGCAGCAAGGCCGGCGACATGGTCGTCAACATCGCCCGTACCAAGAACCTGGGCAACCAGCGTTCCTCGACCTCTGATATCTCCGTGCAGCTGGTGCCGCCCCGCACCTTCTCGCTGGAGGAGGCGCTGGAGTACATCGCCGACGACGAGCTGGTCGAGATCACTCCCAAGAACATTCGCCTGCGCAAACGTCTGCTCAACGCCACCGACCGTAAGAAGGCTGCCGTTCGCGCCGGCCAGATCAACAAATAAGCGCTGGGGTTTATAGTCGCCAATAAGAAAGGGCGTCGACCGCAATGGTCGGCGCCTTTTTTGGTGCAAGGGGGACAGGTTGGTTTGCACCACAGCGGAGACGGTGGTCCTTCTCGAGATCTTTCCGTTCATAGCTAGGTTGTTTAAACATATACAGGAATCATCGAAATATGACCGATTTGATACAAAACTGTTAACTGGTAAATATCAACTGGTATTAAATTAAAAGACCTCTTTACCTGCGGTTTACATGACTGGTATCTATATTGTATTTTATGCATTGTGGCATAGACGAACCGTCTTAGAAGTTGCCTCCCAATGGGTTCTTGCAATGCGCTAGGTAGGTTCTTGTTGATGTTGGGGTTTGTGTTCGATTCGACGATTCGCCGTATTCCACACTGTGTTGTAGGAATTAGGGGACAACTATGAACGCACACTGCTCACGGTCGCTGGGTATGGCGGCCCTGGTTTTCATTTTGATTAGCCTCACCGCCGCAGTTTTTCACGGCGCAGCCCCCGTGCGCGCCGAGGATGCGGCAACGCCAACGCCGATTGTGATCGATGGGAATACGGCGGACGTTACGGTTGGGCTGTTTACCGATAAGGATCGTAAAACGCCTTTAGGTAATACTGCCGTGCTTTCGACCGACACGCTCTACGGTTCGTTTAGCGCGAGGTTCGAGGGAAATCGTGGCCCGAGTGCGGAGCGAAACGTTGCGGAGTACTCTCTTCCGGACAGCATTAAGGCATTTGAGAATACCAGTGGCCGCCTTACGGATGATTCCAATCAAGAGGCCGGTAGCTGGAGATGCGAAAACAATAAGCTGATATTCACCTTTGATGGGGCATGGATTAAATTGAATCCATCCGATATTCATGTTGCCGCTGATTTTTCATTCAAGCTGTCGAACCAGGATGTTGGCTCCGGCAATACAACGAAAATCGAATTTCCTGGAACGGCCGGAATCGACGTTATGACTAAAGACGGCGATGTGACGGGAACGAAAGAAGGCAAGTTTTTCCAAGATGCCAACGGGGCATCCAAAGTTACCTGGACTGTTAAACTCAAAGTTGAATCGTGTGCCACAAATATCAAGCTCAGCGACACACTGGGTGATAACTTCGAATTTGTGGAGGACAGCTTTACGCTCGATGGCAAAAAGCTCGACCCTCAGCCGACGATTGCCAATCAAACTGCAACTCTCGATAGTCTCGACAAGCTTTCCGTCGGCGAACACGAGATCACATATGAAACGCTGCTGAAGAGTGGCGTCTCCGTAGAAAACGGCAACTTTATCAATGAACAAGACGCATCAAAAAACACGATAACGTGGGACTGGACTGGCGCAAGCAGCGATGTCGAGCATAAGGCTGAGGCTTGGCCTGAGAAATTTCGCTATGACATGATTCAGAAGACGAGCAAGGGCAGTCCGTCCGACATCACATGGACAGTCACGCTTAACCAAGGCGAGCTCAAAGCCGACATGAGTGGCTACAAGTTCACCGATAAGCTGGACGACAAGCAGGTGTATACGGGGAGTTACACGGTTTACAAGGGTACGTCGGAATCGGATGGAGCCAAGATCGGCGAGGGTGCCCTTGATTCGTCGAAAGGTTCCTTTTCCTATACGTTCCGGGACGACCTAGACGATAAGTATGCCACCTACTGCATCGTTTATCACACCAGGATGAACGATACGAACTCCTATGACACCGTGCACAACGATGCGACTATCGAGCATGAAGGCCGCGTTTCGGGAACAGCCGAAGGCAAGTTTACGCCGCAACTAGTGGGTGCGCTCATTGCAAAGAGACTTGTGAGCGACGAGGAGGCTTCGACGACTGGAAATGCGGTATGGGAGACTACCGTTGCGCTAAAAACAATCGTTGATGCGATTCACCCGAAGGCAGTGAGGGTAAATGATACCTTCCAGACGGCATGGTCGCAGAACATCGGTGTTGATTCAAATTCTATGACCATCAAAATAGGCGACACTGTGCTGCAGCGGGGGGTTGATTGGTGTTTTACGCAGGGCAGCGATTCCATGGCGTATGGGACAAAGAAAAACTTCAATCTAGATATCAACATCACCGAGAACGTGAAGAAAGCCCTCGAAAAGGATGGAAATGCCACCATTGTCTATAAGACAAATTCCGATGCATTGCCGGGATGGTATTCAAACTTTGCGTCAGTTGATGTCAACGGCGTTGGCTCTCAACGCAAATACACCGAAGCCGTCGTGTATGTCGTCAATCGAGAGGCGACTCCTTCGGTTGAGAAGCCGGAAAACGAAGCTACCGTCTCCTGGGACGGGGGCTTTGACTGGAATGCCGTGGACGGCACATCCGAAAAGGGCGCGTGGATTGTCGACTGGACGGTTTACGCCAACCGCGTGAAGACTCCCGGGGGCGACTGCTATGGAGCTGGTAGGCTTAACGAACAGCCACTGATGATAGTCGACAAGCTGCCCGACGGCATGACCTATGTGCCTGGTTCTGCGACATATTCCTTGTTTCAAAATCCCTACGAAAAGCACTCAGGCTATTACGGTGGGGACAAAAGCGAGACGGTGGCGGATGGCGTTAAGCTGGGTGACGACGGGGTGAAGTGCGGCGGCGACACGGTTACCTTTACCGTTCCCACCGGGGCGCTCGGAAGCTACGCCGGCTATGCCAAGCTGGTGTATCGGACGGCAGTCAAACGCGGTGCGCTCGACACATCCAAAAATGAAACGAAATTAACCAACTCTGCGCATGCTGAGTCGGGTGATAAAAAGTTTGAGGCCGGTAGCGGGACCGTCACCATCAAGAACAACGTGCTGGAAAAGACAGGCGAGCAAGTCGCTAACAGTAACCGCATCAAGTACACCATCAGGGTTAATGAATCGGCGGTTGACCTTAAGAGTGACAGCGACTATCTCGAGCTCGTCGACATCATGGATGCCAAATGCACGCTGGTGACGGATAAAGTCAAGGTGTATCAATACGATGGGGCAGACTGGAGTTTGCTGGGTTCGGACAAATACACCACCAGTGCTGAGACCGTCAGGGATGGAAATGGAGCTGCGTGTACAAAGATGACGCTCCGCGTTCCCGATGAGAAGTATCTCAAAGTTGAGTATGAGGTTATTCCTGCCGGCAACGCAGGAGATACGGTCTCTCTGTCTAATAAAGCCTCGCTTACAGGCGTTTTTGACGGCAATGCGAAGCATGAAAAGAATTGGGAAATTCAAAGGGTGTCCGGTTCGGCTGTTGGTAACGGTTACGGCGTTACGGTGACCAAGGTCGATGAGAGCGATATCGCAAAGAAACTTTCCGGCGCTACGTTTACGCTCTATGAGGTCAATATGGACCGTGCCTTAAATGACGGCGTCGATGCGGTGAAAACGGTGTTCGAAAAGGATGCTCCGACGGGTGATAACGGTACGGTGATATTTGGAACTGCCGACCACAGGATGAAAGCCTACACGCTGTATTGCCTTGAGGAGACCCACGCCCCCGAAGGCTATAACGTTATCGATAAACCGGTGTGGATTATGCTCAAAGGCAACAATGAGGACGACTATCAGAAGGCCCTTGCTAAGGCAGAAGAGCTGAGGGCAAAGGGCGCCGACATTGACAGCCCAACGCCGAGTACCAACATAACGGTTTACGATGCGCCCTATAGCGGTCAGGCTACGATTTCTGCAACTAAGCTGCTCCAAGGCTCGACGCTGCAAAAAGGACAGTTCTCGTTTGAACTTAAGGATGACAAGGGTAGGGTGCTCCAGACTGTAACGAACGGTGCCGACGGTAGCATTTCCTTTAGCGTTGAGTACAACAAAGCCGGCACCTACACTTACACCATCTCTGAGGTCGTCCCCAAGGACGCTGAGAACAACGTCAAGGATCACATAATCTATGATGCGATCAAGCACAAGGTCAAGGTTGTCGTGGCCAATGGCGACGGAAAGCTCGATGTCACCGTCACCTACGATAACGACTCTCCGACGCCACCGACCTTTACCAACAAGTATTCGACCACGCTTCCCGAGGCGGGCGGGGCTGGCTTGACTATGACGTATCTGGCTGGCGCTTCGTTGCTGTGCTTTGCCGCGACATGGATGCATGCTCGCCGTCACCGCGATCTGGATCGAGGTGGTCGTCATGAGTAAGCCGCTCCGTCACGTGTTGGCCGTCATGGTGATGGTCATGGTCACTATCCTCTCTTTCGCGATTGCCCCTGGGACGGCCCACGCCGCCGACACCGGAGCCGTTACAGTGGACGGTACGGTTGCGACGCGGTATGACGCGCACCAGCTCTTTTCGGCGACCGTTATCGACGACGCCGATGCCGACCAAAAGGTCGCAACTGACATAACGTGGGCGAACGACGCCGTTCGCCAAGCTGTTCTCCCTGTGCTCCATGATGCGGGGCTCGATGGCTCGGCATCGACGGCACAAGCGGCCGCCGAATGGATGAATGCTGACGGGCATATGACGACTGCGCTGACGGCAAAGCTTGCCTGCGCGATTGTCAAAGCGGGCGCTGTGTTCGTGCCCCTTAACGCGGGCACAGCGGCCGAGCTGACCAGCGGATACTGGCTCATCGTCGCCGACGACGGCGCCATCGCCCAGAACGAGGCGGGCACCGCGCCGATCATGGTGCTGGTCGGCGGCAGCCCCGTCACTGTCAAGCCCAAGGCCTCGACGCCTAAGGTGGCCAAGCACGTGCTGGAGGACAGCACGGCCGCCTGGCAGAAGGCCGCCGACGCAACGGTCGGCGACGACCTGTACTGGCGCCTCTCGGCCACGGTCCCGGCGGGTCTTATCGCCTATGACACCTACGCGGTGCAGTTCGTCGACACCATGAGCGCGGGGCTCGATCCCTCCAAGGTCGCCTCGAGCATGCGCGTGTACGTGGCGGCGGGCGCGGACGGCGGCTTCGACGCCGTCCCGACCGGCAAGGACGGACGCGCCGGCACCGAGCCCGCGCAGGGCTGGACCGACATCACGGCCCAGTGCGCGGTCTCGGTCGAGGGGAGCTCCTTCACCGTGCGCACCGGCGACCTCATCGCCGCGCTCGGCGGGGCCGACGCCTTCGCCGCGGGCGCCCGTGTGGTCGCGGTCTACAGCGCACCCTTGGGGGCCAACTGCAACCGAGGCGCTTCCAGGGGCAACCCCAACGAGGTCTACCTGCGCTACCCGCGCTCTCCCTTCGCCGACCAGTCCGGCGACGCCGGCTTCACCTGCACGCCGAGCGATGACGCGACGGCCTACACCTGGGGGCTCAGCCTTATCAAGCGTTCAAGCTCCGATGACAAGCCCCTTGCGGGCGCCAAGCTACGTATCACTGATGACCGCGGCCGCACGCTGGCGTCCGACGGTACGTGGACGACGGGTGACGACACGTATGTCATGTCTGGCGAGGACGGTCGCGTGGAGCTGAACGGCGTGGACGCGGGCGTCTGCACCGTCGAGGAGGTCGCGGCGCCCAAGGGTTACACCGCCTTTGAGGGCAAGCGAACGGTGACGATTGCGGCTGATGGCTTGGACGTCAAGCAAGTGGCCGCCGCGAAGCCCAAGGTAACCGTATCGGCCGAAAGCCCTCTGCGGGTTGATGCTGCCGATGCCGGGACGGGTTCGATCGAGCTGTCGGTGCTCAACACCCCAAGCAAAGAAGCAAGTCGAGGCTTTATGCCCTCGACGGGAGATAGGACGTTGGTGCTGGTGGCGGCTTTGGCTGCCATAGGAGTGGCAGCTATTGTCGCCGCGCTCGTCATCAAGCGGGGAGGAGGTCGCCGTGATAAATAATTGTCCCCCCCCCCTTGCTCAGTGGCGTACTGCCTCCGTAGTGGGCGACGCACAGGTCTATCGACCTGATGATCATTGGTTTTGACGAAGTTACTAGAGAACCCTCCAAGAAAGAGGACCAAACATGAAGACAACCAAGAACATCGCCCGCCTAGCAGTAACGGCAGGGCTCACGGCAGCGCTGAGCTTCGGTGGGGTGATGGCCCCGGTGACCATGGCATTTGCAGCGGATGCAGCGGATGGCTCGGTGACCATTGAGAACGTCAAGGACAACGCGACTGAGTTCAAGGGCTATCAGATTTTTAAGGCTGATGTTACGACAGTCGAAGGTAAGACGGTCGCGAGCAATATCACCTGGGCAAACGACGACGTGAAGAAGGCCGTCGAGAAGGTCATTCACGATAGCGATTCGAGTTACGCTGGCAAAACCGCTCAGGATGCCGCAGACTGGATTGCGAATAAGGTAACGGATACCGATAAGACAACCCGTGTGGAATCTAATTCCATTGCTTATAAGATTGCCGCTGCTGTAGACGATCTTATTGCGGACAAAACTACAATCAACCGCGTGGCGTCCGATCTCGCACACGGCTACTGGCTCTTCGTGACAAGCGATCTTGATCCGACTAAGCCGAACACCGGTACATCCCCGATTTTTGTCGTCGTAGGCGATGCTGCTGTGAATGTAGCCGAGAAGACCAGCATCCCCACGGTTGTGAAAAAGATTCTCGATGACTCTAAGGTGAAGGGCGGTACCGTTACTGGTGAGACCGAATGGGTGGACGCTGCCGACTCGCAGGTTGGCCAGGAAGTGAACTATAAGCTTACCGGTTCGATTGCAGACAACTATGACAGCTACGACTCTTATTCCTATAAGTTTAAGGATACGCTGGAGAAGGGTCTTGACTACGTCGATAACTCACTTAGCGTTTATGCGCTGAACGGTGATGCATATACCGAGATTGATTCGACTAGCTACAATGTGACTAAACCTTCCGGTTCTAGCCGTGACCTGGTAGTCGATTTTAGTAAGGGTGAAAATGGGCTGAAGTCGGCCACCGCGAAAAATGGCGGAGCGCTTAGGATCGATGCCGACACTAAAATCGTTGTCTTCTACAAGGCGAAGCTCAACGCAAGCGCAATTATTGCGGGAGCAAATAACCATTTGAATGGTAACCCTAACACCGTTACGCTCGAGTATTCTAACAACCCCATGGTCGAAGGCACTGGCACCTCGGCACCCGATACGGTCAAGGACTACACCTACGGTCTTAAGATCAACAAGGTTGACTTGGGTACGGAGCGGGCTCTGAACGGTGCTGAGTTTACCATTCGGGTGAAGGAAGCAGACGACGAGGCTTCGAATGGTAAGTTTGTCCAAGGCGACGGTACCCTCTCTACCAATGAACATGTATTCAAGACCGAGAACGACGGCACTTTTACAGTGACAGGTCTCGATGCCGGTACATATACCGTGACGGAGAAGCATCTCGATGGTTATGCCGATATCTCACCGTTCGATTTTAAGATTGTTCCGACCATGTCAGAGGATGGGACTAAGCTCGAGAATCTAGCGCTTTCTATGATCGAATCTGACAAGCTTATTGCTGGTCTCAACGATACAAGTGACGGAAAGGTTGGAGATAATAAGCTTGATTTCAAAGAAGGCACTCTCACCAACGAGGACGGCTCCCTCAACATCACTGTCGGCAATACCAAGCGGATCAACCTCCCGCTCACCGGTCTTAATGGCGTGACGTTCACTTGGATCGCTGGCGGCGCGGTGCTGTGCATTGGCGTGGCGCACCTTATTCGTAGCCGTAAGCGCGACGAGGGTTCTGAGGAGTAACCGTCCGTCTCGACCGTCAACACGAGACATGAAAAACGGGGCACCCGGCTGATGTGATCGGGTGCCCCGTTTCGTTTGGTGGTGCAAAGTAACCTGACCCCTTTGCACCACCACAAAGGTGCCTGGCCCCTTTGTGGTGGTTTGGCTGGGTTAGGCGGTGGGGAGTCCTGGCATGTTGGCGGGCTGCTGCGGCTTGAGGTGGGCGTTGTGCCAGATGATCTGGATGATGTAGCCGAGTGTGAAGACGAAGGCTACGCCGCTGATGAAGTCGCCTACGAGAGGGATTGCCGTGAGCACGCCCGCGATTATGCCGCCGACGGCTGCCATGGCGTAGCGGTTCTGGCTGTGTCCGACCATACGCGCGATGGCGCAGCCCGCGAAGGCGGTGGAGAGCAGCGCGATGCCAATCACGGCGCACAAAAGGGCTCCGGCGAGTGACAGCCCGGCGATCGAGATAATCAGCAGCAGGACGGCGGGGACGATAGCGACTGTGCCCAGAAGGCCGCTTACCCACAGCGGCGTGGGACGCTGGTGGAGCATTCCGGCTGCGCTGGCGGTCGCACGCGGAAAGACGAGCTCAAGGAGGATGGCGACAAAGCAGGTGGATAGCGCCGCGGCAACGATACCGCCGATGGTGTCGTTGACCGTGGAGGTGTCCTCGCTTTCGGTTCGGTCGATTTTGAGAGCTCCGACCTGAGCACCCTCGGCACGCTCGGGGTCTTCGGAGACATGGGCGTTCACGGTGCCGGTGATGCGGGCGTTCTTGCCCAGAATGAGCTTGTCGGCCCAGACCTCGACATTGCCATCGACGGTGCCATCGATGGTCACCGTGTCGCCCGCGAGCGCTGCCGACTTGGCAGATCCGCGCAGGGCAACCGTCTCGCCCGCCGCATAGAAACAGCTGGCGGTACTGTCGGTATTGAGTACGACATGCTGGCCGGCCACCGTCACGCTGCCATCGATGGCGGTTTTGGCGATATCGATGGTGCGCGCCGCTAGGCGGACGGCGCCACCTACGGTGCAGTCGCGGATAGAGAGGCTCTCGCCTGCCGCGATGATGTCGCGGTCAATGGAGGCATCATCCAGGTTGAGGCTCTGCCCGGCCCAGTACAGGTCGCCTTCGACGCCAGACGGATTGGAGTCGCTATCGGTTGCGAGCACGTTGCCCGCGGTGTCCGTGCCGGCGAACGATGCTGTGGGAAGCGCGGTGAGCGCGAGCGCGATGAGCGCGAATAGGATGGTGATGTGACCCCACGTTTTGTGGCGCCGGGTCGATGGGAATTGGTTGCAAGGCATGGTGAATCCTTCGTTAGGTGCTCGACATATACCTAACAGGGTACCCAACGCGCGGGCGCTCTAAAAGAACCTCTCGGTTGCATTTCGAGGTGAGAGGTGAGAGGTCACGCTACTACTTTTTGCGATGCAAAAAGTGTGCGATGTCTTCCTCGGTAGGGCTTTTGATGTCAAAGCGCAGCGATAGCCAGCGCAGCCCCATGGTCACGACAACGCATACGACCAGTGCGGCGACATTGCTCATGAGGCCGCTCATGACGAGGGCTACATAGCTTGCCGATCCGGCGATGGCCGCGATGGCGTAGAAGTTGGTGCGTTGGAAAATGCCCGGCACCACGCCCATAAAGCCGTCGCGCAGCATGCCGCCGCCCACTGCGGTGAAAAAGCCCATCATGATACACACAGCGGGTGCGAATCCGTACACGAGCGCTTTGTCCGCGCCGGTGGCCGCGTAGATGCCGACTGAGATGATGTCGAGCAGTGGGATGAGCTTATCGGGTTTGTCGACGATTGCCGGAAAGATATAGATGATGGCCGCAGTCGCAATAGAGAGCGGCAGCGCCATGGGCTGGTTGAGGATGTAGACGTTGCCCACCTGGAGCGTCATGTCGCGCAAGAGGCCGCCGCCCAGGCCGCAAACGACGGCGAGTGCGACTGCGCCCACCAGGTCGAGCTTGTGCTCGCGCGCGACCAGCACGCCCGAGATCGATGCCGCGACGACGGCGAACATCTCGAGCCAAAACGGGATGGCGACCATGGCATCCGAGGCATGTGCGGTAACGGTCATAGCGGCGACGACGGGCAAGATGGGTCCTTTGGGTTGTGGGTTTAGACAATGCCCGTACATAGTACATGGTTGTCGGGCGTGGCGACCTCATTGCTCGGTAAACGGTCGGCAGTTGATGCGGGCGCAGGGTCAAACGTGTACACCAGCCTCCAAAAACGACATTATTTGACATCTTTGGAGGGTGATGTACATGTTTGAGATTTGGGTTGAGATTGAAAGCGATGGGGGTGTGGGCTGAATAGGAGGGATGTCCAAATTTTGAGCGGAGCTCAAAATTTATCCGGTCGGCTGGCGCCGACCGCGCTGCGCTAAAAACGCGCCACTGGCGCGTTTTCTTTACGCTCCGCGCCCTGCGGGTTCGAATCCCTCCTCCTGCGCGTTATTGAAATGTGCCCAAAAAGAAAAAAGCCCCATTGCTGGGGCTTGTACCAACTAATGGCGGAGGAGGAGGGATTCGAACCCTCGTGACCTTATACAGGCCAAACGGTTTTCGAGACCGCCGCATTCAACCACTCTGCCACCCCTCCGCGTGGGGTAAAAACAAAGCAGGCTCGAAGGCCTGCTTTGGAATTAACTGGCGGAGAGTCAGGGATTTGAACCCTGGAGACGCTTTTGACGCCTACACGATTTCCAATCGTGCTCCTTCGGCCACTCGGACAACTCTCCGTTAAATGCGAAAGTCAGTATACACGAGGAATCGCAAAGTGCAAACAGAAAAGTTGTCATTTTTTAAAACGCGCGACTCCGCAACGGGATTCAGTCGGCCAAAAAAGGCCTCTGACCAGCATAGTTATATATGGCAAATTATTCAAAATAGGTATTTATAAGCTACTCGACAATGAATTTAAAAATCTTTGACCGATGTTGCAAACCACTGGTATGCATTTTGCGACCACAACCTTGCAAGCGCTGACCTGCGATTTGCCCAACTTGTCCCCACGTCACCATATTCTGCCAACGCATCCGTCAAGCTCTTGGTCAGGATTTGGTTGGAATACGCGAGAAGTGTCGTGCAAGTATGGACATATGTGGAGGTCATGAGGTTGTAGCTGCATATTCTTGCAGCCTGGGAGGTTGAAAGATATTATTACCAAGTCTTTTCCTGCTTCAGGCGCACCTTCACGACCTGAAGCCACATTTGCCCAGAGGAGGTGACAATATGAAGGCTTATGAACTGCTGTTCTTTGTTGACCCGTCGCTCGACCCCGAGACTCGTCTCGCTGTTATGAAGCGTATCGATACCACGATCGCTGAGGGCGCTGGCAAGGTCGACTCCGTTGACGAGTGGGGCAAGCGCAAGCTCGCCTACGAGATCAACGACCTCACCGATGGTGACTACACCCTCATCAACTTCCACGCAGATCCTACCCAGATCGCCGAGCTTGATCGCGTCCTGCGCATCACCGACGCTGTGGTCCGCCACATGATCGTCCGTCGCGACGACCAGGAGTAAGACTGTCGTTTTGGACTGGGCTTGTGCCCCAAGAGGAAGTAGTGAGTTATGAGCATCAATCGAGTGAACATCACCGGTAACCTCACCCGCGATCCCGAGCTGCGCGCCACCGCCGGCGGAACCCAGGTTCTGTCCTTTGGCGTCGCCGTGAACGATCGTCGCCGCAACGCGCAGACTGGCGAGTGGGAGGACTATCCCAACTTTGTCGACTGCACCATGTTCGGCACCCGCGCCGAGGCCGTGAGCCGTTTCCTGGCAAAGGGAAATAAGGTCGCGATCGAGGGCAAGCTGCGCTACAGCTCTTGGGAGCGCGACGGTCAGCGCAGGAGCAAACTCGAGGTCATCGTCGATGAGATCGAGTTTATGAGCTCCCGTGGTGGCCAGGGTGGCTACGATCAGGGCGGTTACGCCCCCGCAGCTCCCGCGCCCGCAGCACGTCCTGCCGCACCGGTGGCTACGCCGCCCGCGGTCGACGTCTACGATGAGGACATCCCGTTCTAAGGGTTGTTCACCTATTTTTGAGTGAGAGGCGGCTTCGGCTCGCCGAAGTTGCCAAATGAAAGGTATTTTGACATGGCTAATGATTTTTCTGCACGTCAGCCGCGTCGTAAGTACTGCCAGTTCTGCAAGGAGAACACTGAGTTCATCGACTATAAGGACACTCAGCTTCTCCGTAAGTACATGACCGACCGTGGCAAGATCAAGCCCCGTCGCGTCACTGGCGCTTGCACGCAGCATCAGCATGACATCGCCAACGCCATCAAGCGCGCCCGCGAGATGGCTCTCCTGCCGTACACCGTCCCCGTGGTTTCCTCTCGTGGCAACCGCGACCGCGGCTAAGAAGGGAGACGCATCATGAAGGTTATTCTTCTCGATGAGATCAAGGGCAAGGGCGGCGAGGGTGACGTCGTAGAGGTCGCTCAGGGTTACGCTGAGAACTTCCTGTTCCCCAAGAAGCTCGCTGTTGCCGCCACCAAGGGCAACCTCAAGCAGCTTGACGAGCGTCGCAACAACATCGCCAAGCGCGAGGCCGTCCGTCTGGCTACCGCCAACGAGACCAAGGCTGCCTTCGAGGGCAAGACGGTCACCGTTGACGTCAAGGTCGGCGACGAGGGCATCCTCTTTGGTTCCGTCACCGCCGCTATGATCGCTGATGCCATCAAGGCTCAGCTCGGTATGGACATCGACCGCAAGCGCGTCGAGCTCGGTAAGCCCATCAAGGTTGCCGGTGCCCACACCGTTGCCATCTCGCTGTACCGCGAGATCAAGGCCGAGGTTGTCGTTCTCGTCGGCGTTACCGCCGAGGAGCTCGCTGCCGAGGCTGAGGTCGAGGAGGCCGCTGAGGTCGCCGAGGCCGAGACCGCCGAGGTCGAGACTGAGGCTGCTGCCGAGTAGCACTTGCTGCAACGCAACAATCTTGTTCTAAGAAGGGCGCTCTGGGAGACCAGGGCGCCCTTTTATTTTTTGCGCTGAGCGAGCGCCATGGTGGACGTTTTGGCGAAGTCCTACATATGGGACCGTTCATCCGTTTGGTTCGGTGATGATTGCCAAGGCGCGGCTTGTTTTAAAGCTACGGCTGATACTATGGATGCTCGCAAGCGATATGAATGAGGATGCTCATGGCATATGACGACAGGGAGACGGGGCTGACGGTCGAGGACCGCGGCTCCAAGTTGGGTCTTCCTCAAAACCAAGATGCAGAGGCCAATGTTCTGGCCGCTATGCTGCTGTCGCCCGAGGTGGTCGAAGAGGCCCAGGTCGAGCTGCAGCCCGATGACTTCTACCGGCCCATTCATAAGACCATCTATACCGCGATGGTCGATATGTACAACAGCCGCATCCCCATCGACTCCATCTCGCTGATCGATTACCTGCGCAGCATCAACAAGCTCGATGCCGTGGGCGGCGAGGCGTACATTTTGGAGCTGATGGGCCAGACCCTGTCGCTCGTCAACTGGCAGCACCACGCCGCCATCGTGCGCCGCGACTCGATGCTGCGCGAGCTGATTGGCGCCACCAACGAGATCAACGCGCTGGCCTACAACGCCCCCACCGACACCAAAGAGGTCGTGGAGCTGGCCGAGAGCAAACTGCTCAAGGTCACGGCGCGCGAGGTTAAGTCGAGCTACAAGACGCTGACCGAGTTTATGGTCGAGGCCTATAACGAGGCCGAGGAAGTTTGCCAGGCCGGCGGCCAGGCCGCGGGCGTTCCCACGGGCTTTCCGTCGCTCGACCGTATGCTCATGGGCTTCCGCGAGGGCCAGCTCATCATCATCGGCGCCCGCCCTGCCGTGGGTAAGACCTCGTTCGCTCTGAACCTGGCGCTCAACGCCGCCGCTGCGGGCTATACCGTCGGCTTCTTCTCGTTGGAGATGTCGGGCAAGGAAATTGCCCAGCGCCTGATTTGCGCCTACGCCATGATCTCGATCAGCGACTTCCGCATGGGCCGCATTAGTCCCGAGCAGTGGGCCAACATCAACGAGGCTACACAGACCTTGTCCAAACTCGATATTCTGATTGACGATACGCCCGGCACCACGGTGACCGAGATCCGCGCCAAGAGCCGTCGTATGCTCCATAACAAGGAGAAGGCCATCATCATCCTGGACTACCTGCAGCTGGTGAGCCCTCCGCCGGGACGCCGCTCCGAGAGCCGTACCGTCGAGGTCTCGGAGATGTCGCGTGGTATGAAGATCATGGCCAAGGAGCTCAAGATCCCGCTGATCGCGCTGTCGCAGCTTTCGCGTCAGGTCGAATCCCGTACCGGCAAGCGCCCGCAGCTGTCCGACCTGCGTGAATCGGGCTCCATCGAGCAAGACGCCGACATCGTTATGTTCTTGGACCGCTCCGCCGACGAGGCCGAGGCCTCGCGCGACGATCGACCCGACGAGGGCGTTACGCGTATCGTCGTGGCCAAGAACCGTTCGGGCCCGATCGGCGACGTCGACCTGATGTTCCTGCCGGCATCCACCAAGTTCTATGAGCTTGATGGGGCGCATACCGAGGAGTAGGACAGGCGCCCGTTGCACGGGTATACTGGGAATGTTTTGTGCTTCTGCGCGCTTGTGGTGCGCGGACAGTCCATGAATGTAAGGAGTAAACATGCCGTCAACCGTTTTGGTCGGTGCCCAGTGGGGCGATGAGGGCAAGGGTAAGATTTGCGACCTGGTCGCCGGCGACTTCGATGCCGTCGTGCGCTACTCGGGCGGCAACAACGCCGGCCACACCATCGTCGTCAACGGCAAGAAGTACGGCCTGCACCAGGTGCCCTCCGGCATCATGTATTCCGACCACGTGTCGGTGATCGGCAACGGCTGCGTCGTCAACCCCAAGGTTGTCCTTGAGGAGATCGACATGTTCGAGGCCGACGGCATCACTACCAAGAACCTCAAGATCAGTGGCAACGCGCATGTCATCATGCCGTACCACATCGATCTGGATGGTGCTTTTGAGCAAAAGCTCGGCAAGAAGAACATCGGTACCACCAAGCGCGGCATCGGCCCGTGCTACCAGGACAAGATGGCCCGCATTGGCCTGCGCATGCAGGACATGCTGGACGAGGAGCTGTTCCGCGACAAGCTGGAGACCGCTCTTGCCCGTGTGAACCCCGAGCTCGAGCTCATCTACAACCTGCCCACCTACACCGTGGACCAGATCTGCGATGAGTACCTGCCCATGGCCGAGCGCCTGCGCCCCTATATCACCGAGACGAGCCTGCTGCTCAACAATATGATCGACGAGGGCAAGGACCTGCTGTTTGAGGGCGCCCAGGCGACGCTGCTCGATATCGACCACGGCACCTATCCGTATGTGACGTCCTCCAACTGCACCGCCGGCGGCGCCATCACCGGCTCCGGTGTGGGTATGAAGAACGTCGACCGCGTGCTGGGCGTCATGAAGGCCTACATCACCCGCGTCGGTTCGGGCCCCATGCCCACCGAGCTTTCCTACGAGTCCGAGGCCGGCCACACGCTGACCGAGGAGGGCTATGAGTACGGCGTGACCACCGGTCGCCGTCGTCGCTGCGGTTGGTTCGACGGCCCCATCGCCAACTATGCCTCGCGCGTCAACGGCCTCACCGATATCGCCCTGACCAAGCTCGACGTGCTTTCGGCCTTCGACACCATCAAGGTGTGCGTTGCCTACGACGTCGACGGCGAGCGCTATACGAGCGTGCCCGAGCATCAGGTGCGCTTTGAGAACGCCAAGCCCATCTACGAGGAGCTCCCTGGCTGGAAGTGCGACATCACCGGTTGCCGCAGCTTTGACGAGCTGCCGCAGGAGGCTCAGGACTACGTGGCATTTATCGAGGATCTGGCACACACCCGCGTGACGTTTATTGGCGTCGGCGCCGGTCGCGAGCAGATCATCAACCGATTCTGGAAGTAATCGGCACTATTTGGTTATTGCGATATACCCCTTTGCAGCCCGAGCGGGCGGCCGAGGGGTATATTTGCTTGTAATGGGCCCGCATGGTTGGCGGGCCGTTCATCCATAGGAGGAGGCACCCTTGAAGGCGGACACTCAAACCATCGACATCCTGTTGTTGGGCAGCGGCGGCCGCGAGCATGCTCTGGCAGCTAAGCTCGCAGCATCACCGCGCGCCGGCAAGCTCTACATTGCGCCGGGCAACGGCGGTACCGCGAGCTGCGGCGAGAACGTTGTTCTCGACGATTGCGATCCTGCGGCCGTGGCGGCGTTTGCGCAGAGCCACGGATGCGGGCTCGTGGTGATTGGCCCCGAGGCCCCGCTCGTGGTGGGCGTGGCCGACGCCGTTCGCGCGGCGGGTATTCCCTGCTTTGGTCCGGGTGCCGAGGGCGCCCAGATGGAGGGCTCCAAGCTGTTCTCCAAGCAGCTTATGGAGCGCGCGGGCATTCCGACGGCCGCCTACGGCTCGTTTACCGATGAGGCCTCGGCGCTTGCCTATGTGCGCGAGCAGGGCGCCCCGCTGGTCGTGAAGGCTGACGGTCTGGCCGCGGGCAAGGGCGTTATCGTGGCGACCGAGCTTGAGCAGGCCGAGGAGGCCGTGCGCGAGTGCTTTGGAGGCACCTTTGGTGACGCCGGCAATACCGTGGTCATCGAGGAAATGCTCGTTGGCCCCGAGTGCTCGCTGCTGGCCTTTACCGACGGCAAGACCGTGCGCCCCATGGCAACCTCGCAGGACCACAAGCGCGCGCTCGAGGGCGATCTGGGCCCCAACACCGGCGGCATGGGCGTCTACAGCCCGGTGCCTATCGTGACCGACGAGGAGCACGCCACCATGGTGGCGGTCATGGAGCAGACCGTGGCCGAGCTCGCTGCCGAGGGCATCGACTACCGCGGCTGCCTGTACGGCGGCTTTATGCTCACGCCCGCTGGCCCCAAGGTGCTGGAGTTCAACGCCCGCTTTGGTGACCCCGAGACGCAGGTCGTGCTGCCGCGCCTTAAGAACGACCTGGTCGAGGTCATGCTGGCCTGCGCCAACTGCGAGCTCGATCAGATTGAGCTCGATTGGCGTGACGAGTGGGCCGTGGCGGTTGTCCTGACGAGCGCTGGCTACCCCGGCAGCTACGAGAAGGGCAAGGTTATTACCGGTATCGAGGGCGCCGAGGCCATGGAGAACGTGACCGTGTATCACGCCGGCACCGCCGTGGTGGACGGCCAGCTCGTGACCAATGGCGGCCGCGTGCTTGCCGTGACCGCGCTGGGCGACACGTTCGAGAACGCCCGCAACCTTGCCTACGAGGCCTGCGAGAAGATTGATTTTGAGGGCAAGATCCTGCGTCACGACATCGGTCTGCGCGCGCTGCGCGGCCGCGACGCCTGGGATGCCTAAAGTCCGAGAGGAATGAGACGGATGGACGAGAAGAACGAAGAGCTCGTGGATGCGCAGATTGTCGAGGAAGACAGCCGTGCGTACGGACACGCCGAGGGCGAGCCCGGTGGCGAGGTCGTCGATGAGCCGGCACTGGTGCTGGGCGACGACGACCCGCACGATGCCGGGCTGCACGAGAAGATTCTTTCGGAGGAGTGCGCCTGGAAGGGCAAGATCCTCGACGTCCACCGTCTTGAGGTTGAGCTGCCCAACGGCCATCGCAGTGCCCGCGATGTGATTCGCCATCCGGGCGCGGCGGCCGTTGTGGCGCTGACTGAGAGCGGCAAGATTGTGCTGGTGCGTCAGTACCGCACCGCCATTGACCGCGTGACGGTCGAGATTCCCGCCGGCAAGCTCGATCCGGGTGAGGATCCGCTCGATTGCGCCAAGCGTGAGCTGCACGAGGAGACGGGCTTTAGGGCCGGCCGCATTCGCTTTTTGACGTCGATTGTCACGACCTGCGGCTTCTGCGACGAGATCATTCACATCTACCTGGCTACCAAGCTCGAGTTCGATGCGCCCAACCCCGACGACGACGAGTTCGTCAACGTAGATCTGGTGCCGCTGCACGAGCTGATCGACGCCGTGCTCGACGGCAAGATCGAGGATGCCAAGACCGTCGTGGGCGCGCTCGCCTGCGACAGTATTGCGCACCGTTTAGGTGGCGCGGAACTGTAGCGAGCGAGGTAACCTCGCAGGTTTGTATAAGTCAGCGAAAGTGCTCCATTTGAGGCAAGGTGGCCTGAAAGAGGAGGGAAGCGTATGGATATACGCGACCGACGATTGAAGGCCAGATTGTCCAAATGGAGCACTTGCAGCGTCGAGATGAAACGCGGTTTGGTAAAACCGCGTAAGGTGATTATGCTGAAGAGGTTTTTGTCGTATTACAAGCCCCAGATGGGGCTTTTTGTTGCCGATACCATTTGCGCTCTGGTGCTTGCTGCCATTGACCTGGCGTTCCCTATCATTCTGCGCAATCTGACCGGCGGGCTCTTTACCCAGGGCCAGGCTGCCATTATGCAGGCGCTCGGTATGATCGCGGTGGGCCTGGTGCTCATGTATGCCATTCGCTGCGCTTGCCGCTATTTTGTGAGCTATTGGGGCCACGTGATGGGCGCGCGCATGGAGTCCAAGATGCGCGAGGACCTGTTCGATCAGTACGAGTGCTTTAGCTTTGCGTACTTCGATCGCAACAGCTCGGGCGACATGATGAGTCGCGTGGTCAACGACCTGTTCGATATCTGCGAGGCGGCGCATCACGTGCCCGAGTGGATTATCATCTGCGGCATCGAGATTATCGGCTCGTTTGTGATTCTGTTTACCATCGCGCCGATACTGGCGCTCGCCATGGCTGTGGTGACGGCGGCGTTCGCGGTCATCATGTTTTGGCAGAACATGCGCATGCGCGAGGTCTTTAGCGACAACCGCAAAAAGATCAGCGGCATCAATGCGCAGCTGCAGGATTCGCTGGCTGGCATGCGTGTGGTCAAGAGTTTTGCGAATGAGGAGACCGAGCGCTCCAAGTTCCGCGCCTCCAACAATCGCTATCTCTCGTCCAAGGAGAACATGTATCACGCCATGGGCGTCTACACCGCGACGTATGGCCTGCTCTCGGGCGTGCTGTACGTGATCGTGGTGCTGCTTGGCGGTTGGCTGGTCGCCCAGGGCCAGCTGCAGGCGGTCGATATGGCGACCTTCGCGCTCTACATCTCGCTGTTCTGCACGCCGCTCGAGACGCTCGTCAACTCGGCCGAGATGTATCAGAAGGCCATTGCCGGCTTTAAACGCATGGATGAGGTGCTCTCGACCGCGCCGGATATTCAGGACAAGTCGGGCGCTGCGGATCTGCAGGTGACGGCTGGCGCCGTGGAGTACCGCAACGTATGCTTTAGCTACGAGGATGTTGAGCTGGGCGAGGCCGGTGCCGATGAGCGGCCCGTGATCGACCATATGGACCTGTCCATCAAGCCCGGTCAGACCATCGCGCTGGTCGGTCCCTCGGGCGGCGGCAAGTCGACGACCTGCTCGCTGCTGCCGCGCTTTTATGATGTGGCTGCCGGATCCATCAGCATCGACGGCCAGGACGTACGCGATGTGACGCAACAGAGCCTTCGCCGTGCCATCGGCCTGGTGCAGCAGGACGTCTACCTGTTCGATGGCACGATCGGCGAGAACATCGCCTACGGCAAGCCGGGTGCCACGGCAGAAGAAATCGCCGAGGCCGCTCGCCGCGCCAATATCGACACCTTTATCGAGTCGCTGCCGCAGGGTTACGACACCGTGGTGGGCGAGCGCGGTAGTCGTCTTTCGGGCGGCCAGAAACAGCGCGTCGCCATCGCCCGCGTGTTTCTCAAGAACCCCAAGATCCTCATCTTGGATGAGGCGACGAGCGCTTTGGATAATGAGAGCGAGGAGGCGGTGCAGGGGTCGCTTGAGGAGCTGGCGCGAGGCCGCACCACGATTATCATCGCCCATCGTCTGTCGACCATTAAGCATGCCGACGAGATTGCGACCGTTGAGCATGGTCGCGTTGTGGAACGTGGCACGCACGAGGAGCTTCTCGCTCGTGGCGGCACCTATGCCCGTTACTATCGAATGCAGTTCGAAGGTGCGCGTGCGCACGAGCTCGACTGATTGATATGACAGGAAGTTTATGGCTGATAAGAACCCTTTGACTCCGGAAGAAGTGACGGAGTTATTCTCCGAAATCGACGCATCCGGCGTCTTGGATCCTACGCTCGCCAAAAAGCGTACCGAGCGCATGCGCGAGAAAGAGGCGGCGGTCAAGCGCGGCGACAAGGCGGCGCTGGCGCGGCTGCGCAGCGAGGATCGCGCGAGTCAGGCAAAACATATCGACCCGCTGTCCGAGGACGATCCCTCGGGCTCGCAGGTGAGTCATACCATTACAAAGACCGCCATGGCCGTGGTCATTACCATCTTGGTGCTGATTGTGGGCATGCAGATTGGCTACGGCGTGATGCGTCGTCTGAACACCGCGAACCTTTCCGAGAGCGTTTCGGTGGATACCGTCTCAACCGCGCTCAAGGGCGGACTTGAGTGGGGCAACGGCTTTACGCAGTTCCCGCTCGACTTTACCGTCGATGAGGCCGATGAGCGCACGGGCACGGTTGAGGTGACGGTGCTGGACACGTCTTCTGCCAATGAGCTCGAACTGCTGTCCAACGGGCAGATCCAGGCGGCAGCACTTGCGACCAACGCGCTGCTCAACGATAAGATCGACCGCGTGGTGTATAACGTGCACGCCTATATTGATGAGGACAGCAACATTCAGCACGATTCGTTCTTTGGAATGTTCCCCGCTCAGGGCCACCAGAGCGCCATTCTGACGTTCGTGTGGACCAAGAGCTCGTCCAATGCCACGAATATCGACTGGAAGATGCGCATTGTAAGCATGGACGACACCATTGCCGAGCGTATTCAGAAACAGGTGAACTCGGTGTCGTCGCTGATCGAGGACCCGGTGGTGAGCCAGACCAAGATCACGGAGGAGAAGGCCGAGCGCGATCTTGAGCATCGCCTGCACGGCCGGGAGATCTTCCGCGGCGGCAAGCCTGACCGCACGCCGTCCGATCTGCTGGAGCAGGACAAATAAAGCAAAGTCACCCCGCGTGAGCCGCCAGCCCACACGGGGTGATTTTTTCATCCCCGTCCAAGAAAAATCATTATGCATAGAAAGTCATAATTATCATTTCGTAAACATTTCGATGAAATTAACGCCATAGCACATACTTACGGTTACAATACCGCGAGGCCTAACTACACACCTTTAAGCCGGTCCTGTGAGACCGGGAAGGAGAATTATGGCGAACAACCATACCGCGGGCACCGTCGCCCGCACCTTCGCGCCCAGCGAGCTTTGCCAGCGTATGCTGGCCAAAACCAGCAAGGGCACCTGTGGTCCCTGCATCCTGCATCTTGAGGATGGGACCATTTTTTATGGCCGTGCATGCGGTGCCGAGGGCACCGCGACCGGCGAGGTCTGCTTTAACACCTCACTTGAGGGCTATTTTGAGGTCATGACCGACCCGAGCTATGCCGGCCAAATCGTAACCATGACCTATCCGCAGATTGGCAACTACGGTATCGATGAGGCCGATGTTCAGTCGGCTTTCCCTGGCGATGCCGCCCGCCCCGCAAGCGCTCCCGCCATGCGCGGCATGATCGTTCGTGACATGTGCGCCACGCCTTCTAACTGGCGCTCGGCCGTTAGCGTGCCGGAGTATCTGCGCGCTCACGGTATCGTTGCCATTGAGGGCGTCGACACCCGCGCCCTGGTGCGTCACCTGCGCGACAACGGTTCCAAGATGGGCATTATCTCGACTGAGATTTTCGACGTCGACGAGCTTGCTGAGCGTCTGGCCGCAGCACCCACGCTGGTGGGCGAGAACCTGGTCAAGACCGTGAGCTGCCCCGAGCCTCACGAGTTTGCAGCCGCCGACCTGCCCGCCGAGCACGACTTCGCACTCACGCCCGCCGCCTCCGCCCGCCACAAAGTGGTCGCCTATGACTGCGGCGTGAAGCGCGGCATTCTGGAGGGTCTCGTCCGCGCCGGCTGCGACCTCACCGTCGTGCCGTGGGACACGCCCGCGAGTGAGGTGCTCGACATGAATCCCGACGGCGTCTTTTTGTCCAACGGCCCCGGCGACCCCGATGCCGTGGTGGAGACTTACGAGCAGGTGCAGCAGCTGATCGGCAAGGTGCCGGTCTTTGGCATTTGCCTGGGTCACCAGATGATTAGCCTGGCCTGCGGCGCTCAGATGGAAAAGCTTAAGTTCGGTCATCGCGGTGGCAACCAGCCGGTTATGAACCTGGTGAGCCGTCGCGTGGAGATCACCGCGCAAAACCACGGCTTTGGCCTGCTGTTCCCCAGCCTGGGCAAGCTGATTCCCGAGCTTTCCGGCGGCGAGACCGAGCATGCGGCCGACGGCGACCTGCGCGCCTGGGTGCGCCGCGGTATCGCGCCGGTCGTGATGAACGAGCGCTTCGGCCGCATTCGCCTGACGCACGTGAACCTCAACGACGGCACCGCCGAGGGCATCCAGCTGCTCGATGCCCCGTGCTTCTCGGTCCAGTACCACCCCGAGGCCTCGCCTGGCCCCACCGATGCCCACTATCTCTTTACCGCCTTTACGCGACTCATGGACGGCGAGGAGAACTACCTGGACATCGACACCGCGAAGGACCGCCTTGCCGGCTGGAATTTCGCCGAGACTGAGACCGAGGAGAACTAACATGCCCAAACGTACTGACATCAAGCGCATCCTCGTTATTGGTTCGGGCCCCATCGTTATTGGCCAGGCCTGCGAGTTCGACTACTCCGGCGCTCAGGCCTGCAAGGTGCTCAAGGAGGATGGCTTTGAGGTCATCCTGGTCAACTCCAACCCGGCGACCATCATGACCGACCCGGGTCTTGCCGACCGCACCTATGTCGAGCCCATCACCGCCGAGTTTATCGAGCGCGTGATCAAGAAGGAGCATCCGGACGCGCTGCTGCCCACGCTGGGCGGCCAGACCGGCCTCAACGCCGCCGTCGAGCTGGCGAAGGACGGTACGCTGGACGAGTACGGCGTCGAGATGATCGGCTGCGACCTGGCCGCCATCGAGCGCGGCGAGGACCGCAAACTCTTTAACGAGGCCATGGCCGAGATCGGCCTGGAGGTCGCGCGCTCGGGCTACGCCTACAGCGTGGCAGACGCCGAGGCCATCGCCGAGCGCGTGGGCTACCCCTGCGTGCTGCGTCCGAGCTTTACCCTCGGCGGCGCCGGCGGCGGCATCGCGCACACCCACGAGGAACTCGTCTCTATCGTGAGCCAGGGCCTGGAACTTTCGCCTGCCCACGAGGTGCTGGTCGAGGAGTCCATCGAGGGTTGGAAAGAGTACGAGATGGAGGTCATGCGCGACCACGCTGGCAACGGCATTATCGTGTGCTCCATCGAGAACCTCGACCCCATGGGCGTGCACACCGGCGACTCCATCACCGTGGCACCGGCGCAGACGCTCTCCGACCTTGAGTACCAGCGCATGCGTGTTGCCTCGCTCGCCATTTTGGAGAAGATCGGCGTCGAGACCGGCGGCTCCAACGTGCAGTTTGCCGTGAACCCCAACACCGGTCGCCTGATCGTCATCGAGATGAACCCGCGTGTGAGCCGTTCGTCCGCGCTTGCCTCCAAGGCCACGGGCTTCCCCATCGCCAAGGCCGCCGCGCGCCTGGCCGTGGGCTACACGCTCGACGAGATCGTCAACGACATCACCAAGGCAACGCCCGCCTGCTTTGAGCCCACGATCGACTACTGCGTCGTCAAGGTGCCGCGCTTTGCCTTCGAGAAGTTTAAGGGCACCGACCCCACGCTCACCACGCGCATGAAGGCCGTGGGCGAGATCATGGCGATCGGCCGCACCTTCGAGGAGGCCTTCGGCAAGGCCATGCGCTCGCTGGAGGACGGTCACCAGGGCATTTGCGCCGGTGGCAAGGAAGGCGCCGACAAGCTGAGCGATGACGAACTCGCTCAGGCCGTGGCAACCCCGACCGAGCACCGCATCTTCTTTGTGGTCGAGGCCCTGCGCCGCGGCTGGGATGTCGCGCGCATTCATGCCATCTGCGGTATCGACCCGTGGTACCTCAACCGTATCAACGACATGGTGCAGGTCCAGGAGAGCATCCGCGGCCTGCGCGTGGAGGATATCGACGCCGATGCGATGCGCCTGCTCAAGCAGTACGGCACGAGCGACGCCGAGATCGCCGCGCTGACCGGTTCGGACGAGCGCTTTGTGCGCGCCTACCGCAAGGGCCTGGGCGTGGTTCCCAGCATGAAGACGGTCGACACCTGCGCCGCCGAGTTCTCGAGCGCCACGGAGTACCACTACAAGACCTACGAGAACATCTACCGCACGAGCCCGGATGCCAAGAAGTGCGTCGCCCCCGACGAGACCACGCCGACAGACAAGCCCAAGGCCATGATCCTGGGTGCCGGTCCCAACCGCATTGGTCAGGGTATCGAGTTCGATTACTGCTGCGTGCATGCGAGCTACGCGCTGGCGGCCCGCGGCTTTGAGACCATCATGGTCAACTGCAACCCTGAGACCGTCTCGACCGACTACGACACTTCCGACCGCCTGTACTTTGAGCCGCTCACCTACGAGGACGTCATGGATGTCATCGATGTTGAGTGCCCCGACGGCGTCGTGGTGACGCTTGGCGGCCAGACCCCGCTTAAGCTGGCGCGTATGCTCGAGGAGAGCGGCGTGAACATTATGGGCACCAAGCCCGATGCCATCGACTTTGCCGAGGACCGCGAGCGCTTCGCCGCCCTGCTCGACAAGCTGGGCATCATGTATCCGCCGGCGGGCCAGGCCACCTCGTTTGAGGAGGCCGAGGCCGTGGCCGCGCACATTGGCTACCCGCTGCTGGTGCGTCCGAGCTACGTGCTGGGCGGCCGTGGCATGATGATCGCCTACGATGCCGAGCATCTGCGCGATTACATGGCCGAGGCTGCACGCATCAGCCCCGACTACCCGGTGTACCTGGACCGCTTCCTGGAGGGAGCGATCGAGTCCGACGTCGACGCCCTGTGCGATGGCGAAGAGGTCTACATCGGCGGCATCCTGGAGCATATCGAGGAGGCTGGTATCCACTCCGGCGACTCCGCGACCTGTATCCCGCCGTTCAGCTTTAGCGAGAGCCTGCAGGCGAAGCTTCGCGAGACCACGCGCCGCATCGCGATGGCGCTGGGCGTGCGCGGCCTGGTCAACGTGCAGTACGCCATCAAGGGCGAGACCGTCTACGTGATCGAGGCCAACCCGCGTGCCAGCCGTACCGTGCCGTTTATCTCCAAGGCCACCGGCGTGCCGCTGGCCAAGTGCGCGGCGCGCATCATGGCCGGTGACTCCATCGCGAGCTTGGGCCTGCCGAGCGACGAGCGCCAGCTCGATTGGTTCTGCATGAAGGAAGCCGTTATGCCCTGGGGCCGTTTCCCGGGTGCCGACGTTATCCTGGGGCCCGAGATGAAGTCGACGGGCGAGGTCATGGGTATCGCCAAGAGCTATCCCGAGGCATACGCCAAGACGCAGCTGGCGATCGATTACAAGCTGCCCGATCCCAGCAGCGGCAAGGTGTTCATCAGCGTGTGCGACCGCGACAAGCGCCATATCCTTTCGGTCGCGCGTATCCTGCGCTACCTGGGCTTTGACATCTGCTCCACCGAGGGCACGGCGCGCGTGCTGCGTGGCGGCAACGTGACCTGTGAGGTCGTGGAGAAGATCAGCGGTCCGCACGACGGCGAGCGTCCCAACATCGGCGACCTGATTGCCGACGGCAAGATCGCGGTGATCGTCAACACGCCGTACGGCCCGGGTTCGCGCGGCGACGGCTACCTGCTGCGTACCGAGGCCGTGCGCCGCGGCGTGACCTGCGTGACCGCGATGTCCGCGGCCAACACGTATGTGAGCGCCATCGAGGCCGTGCGCGAGGACCAGCAGGGTCACGGCAGCGCCAACGACATGGGCATGGACGTCATCGCCCTGCAGGACCTGCCGCAGTACACGGTGTAGATTGACCTGTTCGGCCGGGGCGGGGGCCGAGTTTCCCCCTTCGCTCCGGCTGCAAGCAGAGTCGCTCAGTGGGAAACTCGGCCCCCCGCCCCGGCCTGCGGTGACTTAGTTGCACCGTGTGCTGCAGAAGGGGCTTTGCGCGATGACTGGGGCTGAGAAATAAGGTGCGCGTGGGCTCTGTCGTTCATTCGAACGAAGGAGCCCACGTTTTGTATGGGGTCTCCTGGCGAATTTTCATTCGCCAGGAGACCTTTTGGCAGGGGGGTGAGACATGTCCTTGGACAGCTAGTTCAGATACGCATTTAGGAAGATCGTTTGACTGCATGTCATAAAGTGATTGGAAAAAGAATGATAAAATGAATTCGAAAAAGAATTCATTTTTAGGAGGTATATATGCCTGCCTTGCAGATGCTCGACAATCTTGTTCCTATTAGCGACTTCAGCCACGGTAAAGGTTCGGCTGCTTTTTCAAAGGTTGGGGATGATAATCCCGTTGTAGTCCTTAAGCACAATAAGCCGGCGTTTGTGATCGTGACGCCCGATGAATACAGGGAGGCGAAGCAAGCGGAGGAGGACCTCGCTTTGTTAACGCTGGCTCTTAAGAGGGTGGCTGCGACAAGCGATGATGTACTTGTTTCCCTGTCTGACGTTATGGGAGAGCTGGGCGTGAGTCAGGATGAGCTCGATCAGATGGATGAGGTCGAGTTCGAATGAGTGAGTATGGGGTCGCTTTCTACCCTGATGCCGTCAAGGACATTAAGCGACTGGACGGCTCCCAACGAAAGATCGTCCTTAAGGCTATCGAAAAATCAGAACGAATCCATTGCCGCAGAGTGAAGGCGGATTCGGCAAGCCTCTTGGAAACAAGGCGGGTACGGATTTGACTGGCTTCATGAAAATCAAGCTCAGGGGAAGTGGCATTCGGGTCGTGTACCGCCTTATCAAAATGAAAGGAAAAATGGCCATCGTCGTGGTGGGCGCTCGCGAAGACATGGAAGTGTACCGAGCCGCTCAGAGACGAGCGGTTGATTTCGAGAAATGGGCGGAAGAGAACATCTAGCTTTAACGATGAAAATATCCTATCGACTGCGCCATGTGCTGCAGAAGGGGCTTTGCGCGATGACTGGGGCTGAGAAATAAGGGCGAGGCATGTCCTTGGACAGTTAGTTCAGATACGTATTTTTCAGAGGCCGGACGAAGGTCGATTTGGGGTCGATTGAGCTGTTTTGGTCTTCTGGGCGAGCAGAAGTGCTCGCTCAAGGGCGAGAAAGGCCCATTATTGGGTCCAAAGTGGCTCCAACCCGATCTATTAGTGCCAATATGCACAGCCAAAAAATACGTATCTGAGCTAATTGTCCACCACCCTCCGTAAATCTCTCATTCAAGCAAAAATCAGCCAACGTACGTCATGGCAATCCCCGGTAGGTCCCCGGG
>CAKTWW010000024.1 GCA_934630855.1 uncultured Collinsella sp. | reverse complement strand
ATGGTGGAGGTTAGGGGGATCGAACCCCTGACCTCAGGCTTGCAAAGCCCGCGCTCTCCCAGCTGAGCTAAACCCCCACGGAGACAGTAATAAACACCCCAGCGGCGACTCGGCTCTCGCTGGGGTGTTTATTGCGAAAGAAAGTGGTGGACCTGACAAGATTCGAACTTGTGACCTCCCGGTTATCAGCCGGACGCTCTAACCAACTGAGCTACAGGTCCATCGCGCAAGGGATATATTAGACGAGTCGTTACGCGCGCGTCAACAACTTTTTTGAAAATCTTTGGGAGGGGTGGCCGCTGGGCTGGCGAGTTGGGTTTGGCTTGCTGCTCGGACAGTCCTGCGCAAGACGAAGGCCACATTAAGTGGCCTTCTTTGCGTGCGGAACTCGCGACAAACCAAACCCAACTCGCCAGCCCAGCGGCCATGGGGTCCCAAGGTTTTCAAAAAAGCGGTCGGCGCGCAGTGCGCCGACCGCCGATATAAGGGGTCTGATGTTTTTGACCAGAGAGGGCTACTTACTCGTCTAGGAGATCCTCTGGTATGTCGCTGCCGTCGCCCAGGTCGACCGGGACCTCTTCGGTGCCGGCGGCGGCTGTGTCCTCCGCACCCTCGCCTTCGGGCTTTTCCTTGGCGGCCGTCATGCGGGCTACGGCGCATACGCGGTCGTTGTCGTCGACGGTCATCATCTTGACGCCTTGGGTGGCTCGGCCGGTTTGGCTGATCTCGTCGGTCTTGACGCGAATGACTGTCGCGCCTTCCGTCACGATGAACAGCTCGTGCTGCGGGCCCACCGTCTTCATGGCCGCGAGGTTACCCTTGCGCTCGGTCATTTGGATGGTGTAGACGCCCTGGCCGCCGCGATTCTGCTCCGGGTAGTCCGCGACCGGCGTGCGCTTGCCGTAGCCGCGCTCGGTGATGACGAACAGGTCACCGTTGCCGTTGGTAACCTCCATACCCAGAACGCTCACACCGTCCTTCATGCCAATGCCGCGCACGCCGCTAGTATCGCGGCCGGTGGCGCGCACCTGGTCCTCGGGGAACATGATCGCCTTGCCCGCGGTGGTGGCCATGATGATCTTGTCGCCCTCGCGCACGCGACGCACGGCGAGCAGCGCGTCGTCGTCCCTCAGGTTGATGGCGATCAAGCCGTCGCGACGGCTGCGGTCGTAGGCGCTCATCACGGTCTTCTTGACCATGCCGCTCTTGGTGGCAAACATCAGGAACTCGTCGGCGGGGAACTCGCGGCAGCTGATGACGCTCGCGATCTTCTCGCCTTCCTCGAAGGGCAGCAGGTTGACGATCGCGGTACCGCGCGCCTGGCGCGTGCCCACCGGTAGCTCGTGCACCTTCAGGCGATACACCTTGCCCTTGCTCGAGAAGAACAGCACGTACTCGTGCGTGGACGCGATGAACATCTCGTCGATAACGTCGTCCTCTTTGAGGTTGACGCCCGACACGCCCTTGCCGCCGCGCTTCTGGGCGCGATAGGCTGCCACCGGAATGCGTTTCACATAGCCGGTGTGGGTGATGGTCACGACCATGTCCTCGTCGGCGATGAGGTCCTCCACATCCAGGTCCTTCTCGACCTGGCTGATCTCGGTACGGCGCTTGTCGCCAAACTTCTTGGAAATCTCGCGCATCTCCTCCTTGATGACGCCCAGGATCTTCTCCTCGTGCGCCAGCAGGTCCTCGTAGTAGGCGATGGCGCGGCGCAGGCCGTCCAGCTCTTCCTGAATCTTGTCGCGCTCCAGGCCGGTCAGGCGGCGCAGCTTCATCTCGAGGATGGCCGTGGTCTGCTCGGGCGTAAAACCAAAGCGCTCAATCAGGCGGCTGCTGGCCTCGGAGTCGGTCTGCGAGGAGCGGATGATGCTGATGACCTCGTCGATATGGTCGAGAGCCATCAGATAGCCCTCGAGGATGTGGGCGCGGGCCTGGGCCTTCTTAAGGTCGTAGCGGGTGCGGCGGGTGACGACGTCGACCTGGTGGTCGATGTAGTGCTGCAGCATCTCGCGCAGGCTCAGGCATTTGGGCACGCCGTTGACGAGCGCCAGGTTGTTAGCGCCAAAGGTCGTCTGCAGCGAGGTGTACTTGTACAGGTTGTTGAGCACGACCTGCGGAATGACGCCCTTCTTGAGCTCGATGACCAGGCGGATGCCCTTCTGGTTGGACTCGTCGCGCATGTCCGAGATGCCCTCGATGCGCTTGTCATTGACGAGCTGGGCGATCTTCTCCTGCAGGGTGCCCTTGTTGACCATGTAGGGAATCTCGGTAAAGACCAGGCGGCTGCGGCCGGTCTTGGTGGACTCCACGTGAGCCTTGGCACGCACGGTGATGGAGCCGCGGCCGGTCTCGTAGCTCTGCTTAATACCGGCGCTGCCCATGATGATGGCACCGGTGGGGAAGTCCGGACCGGGCATGATCTGCATGAGCTCGTCGACGGTGGCGTCGGGGTTGTCGATCAGGTAGCAGGTGGCCTCGATCGCCTCGGTGAGGTTGTGGGGGGCGATGTTGGTTGCCATGCCGACGGCGATGCCCTGGCTGCCGTTGACCAACAGGTTGGGGAAACGCGCGGGTAGCGCCTGGGGCTCGGCGAGCGACTCGTCGTAGTTGGGCTGCCAGTCGACGGTATCCTTCTGCAGGTCGCGCAGGAGCTCCATGGCGGGCTTTGCCAGGCGGCTCTCGGTATAACGCATAGCGGCGGCGCCGTCGCCATCGATGTTACCGAAGTTTCCGTGGCCGTCGATGAGCGGCGTGCGCATGGAGAACCACTGTGCCAGGCGGACCATGGCCTCGTAGACCGCGGAGTCACCGTGCGGGTGGTACTTACCGATAACTTCGCCGACTGTCCAGGCCGACTTCTTGTGCGGGCGGTTGGGATAGATGCCGCTCTCGTTCATGGCGTACAGGATGCGGCGGTGTACCGGCTTTAAGCCGTCGCGCACGTCCGGCAGGGCGCGCGCCGTAATGACCGACATCGAGTACTCGATGAACGACTGCTTCATCTCGCGGCCGAACTCCGAAATCTGGAGCTGGCCGCCGTTGATGTCCTCGCCTGCGGAGGCGCCGCGGTCGACTTCGCCAAAGCTCTCCTCGAGCTCGCCGTCGTCATCCTCTTCCTCGTCCTCGTCGGCATCGGGGTTGTAGGCATCGGGGTCGCCGTCCTCGCCCTGCTCGGCGCGGGCGAGCAGGCGCTTCAGATCATCGGGCATGCCGGCGTCACCGGCCTCGTCCATACCCTCGTTATTGTTGATATCGTCCGCCACGTTACCTCCTCTTAAGCGTCAAGGAAACGCGCATCATGCGCATGTTTCTCGATGTACTCGCGACGGTAGCCAACTTCGGAGCCCATCAGCTCGCGCACGGCGCGGTCCGCCACCACGGCGTCCTCAATCGACACGCGCTGCAGGATGCGGGTCTTGGGGTCCATCGTCGTCGAGGCAAGCTGCTTGGGGTCCATCTCGCCCAGGCCCTTGTAGCGCTGGACGGTATAGCCCTTGCGCTTCTTGGTGATCTTGCCGTCCTTGGCCTTTCCGTCCTCGTCGTTGTCGTCGGGATTCAGGCCCAGGCTCTGGATGGTGTCACGCAGAATCTCGTCTTCGGGCTGGCGGCCGTTGGGATACACGTAGTGAATCTTGTTGCGCACCTTGATGCCAAAGATGGGCGGGCAGGCAACGTAGACATAGCCGGCATCGATCAGCGGACGCATGTACTTGTAGAAGAACGTCAGCAACAGGATGCGGATATGCGCGCCGTCGACGTCTGCATCGGTCATGATGATGATCTTGTGGTAGCGCGCCTTGGTGATGTCGAAGTCGCCGCCGTCACCGGCACTCGTCGTGACGCCGCAGCCGATCGCGGTGATCAGCGACTGGATGGTGTCGCTCGAAAACGCGCGATGATCGCCCACGCGCTCGACGTTCAAAATCTTGCCGCGCAGGGGCAGAATCGCCTGGATGTCTCGGCGACGGCCGTCCTTGGCCGAACCGCCTGCCGAGTCGCCCTCTACGATGAAGAGCTCAGTCAGCTCGGCATCGCGCACCGAGCAGTCGGCGAGCTTGCCGGGCAGCGACGCCGTCTCGAGCAGGCTCTTGCGGCGGGTCGCCTCGCGCGCCTTGCGGGCGGCGTTGCGGGCCTTGCAGGCCTGCTGGGCCTTCTTGACGATCTCGCGGGCGGGCTTGGGATGCTCCTCCAGGTAATCGGCCAGACCGTCGGTCACGATCTTGAGCGTCAGCGCACGCATGTAGGAGCTTCCGAGCTTGGCCTTGGTCTGGCCCTCAAACTGAGGATCGGGCAGCTTGACCGAGATGACGGCCGAAAGGCCCTCGCGCACATCGTCGCCGGTCAGGTTGGCATCCTTCTCCTTGAGCAGATTCTGCTTGCGCGCGTAGTCGTTGATCACGCGGGTGAGGGCGGTACGGAAACCCTCGAGGTGCATGCCGCCCTCGGGGGTGTAGATGTCGTTGGCAAACGACATGACGTTCTCGCCGTAGCCGCTATTCCACTGCAGGGATACCTCGACCTCGCCCATCTTGGTCACAGGCACGTCCGGATCCGACTTGCCCTCGATGTAAATGGGCTCCTTAAAGGCCTCGGGGACGTCCTTGCCGTCGTTGAGGAACTTGACGAAGTCGATGATGCCGCCGGCATAGCAGAACTCCTCCACGCGGGGAGTCGCCTCGCGCTCGTCGGTCAGCACGATCTTGAGGTTCTTGTTGAGGAACGCCGTCTCTTGCAGACGGTTGTGCAGTGTATCGAAATCGTAGATGCAGGTCTCGAAGATCTCGTCGTCGGGCCAGAAAGAGACGGTGGTACCCGTCGTCTCCGAAGTGCCCACGACCTCCATCTTCTTGACAGTCTTGCCGCGCGAGAACTCCATCTCGTAGACGTTGCCGTCGCGGCACACCTGAACGACCACACGCTTGGACAGCGCGTTGACGACGGAGATACCCACGCCGTGCAGGCCGCCCGAGACCTTGTAGGCCGAGTTATCGAACTTACCACCGGCGTGCAGAATCGTCATAACGACTTCGAGCGTCGGGATCTTTTTGATAGGATGCTCGTCGACGGGGATGCCGCGCCCGTTGTCGACGACCGTGATGGAGTTGTCGGCGTGGACCGTCACCTGAATCTCGGTGCAGAAACCGGCCATGGCCTCGTCGACGGAGTTATCAACGATCTCCCACACCAGGTGATGCAGACCGCTGGCGCTCGTCGAGCCAATGTACATGCCCGGGCGCTTACGAACGGCCTCGAGACCTTCGAGGATCTTAATCTCGCCGCCATCGTAATCGTTTTCGTTTGCCACACGTCCTCCTTCAGTTAAGAAAATGTGTACAGCCTTACTAGTTTATCGTAAAAAAATACCCTCGGGGACGAGGGTATTTGGCTCTACAAGGCCACCAGATGCGATTTAAGGCTCTTTTTTGCTTTGTGCGCCCTTGGCCCACTCGGCACTGGCCCTCATGGCGTTCTCGAGGGCCTCGCGCAGTTTTTGGTCTTCGATGGGTGCCACTTGGCGCTCAATCTCAGCGCGCTCGGTATCATCCAGATCGGCATGCGGGGCCGGCGGGCGCTCGGCCACGGCCGGACGTAAGCGCTCCCTGGCGGCCGGCGGCGTGTGACCGGGTGCGGTCGTTTTGAACACCAGGCCGTCCACATGTGCCCCGGCGCGCTCCATACGTGCGCGGATAATCTCGCGCAGCAGCGTCATCTCCTGCGTCCATGAGGGCGAATCGAGATATACCAGCAGCTCATTAGACTCGGGCAGATAGCGCAGGCCCGTCACATGGCGCCCCTCGCGCGTGCCCGAACACACGGCATTCCATGCGCGATAGACCGCGCGCGACTCCTCGGCGGCCTCCATCTGCGCACGGCGCTCGGGTGTCGCCGCGGCCAGAATGCGCTGGCGCTCGGCATCCAAAAAGCCGCCAAAGGCAACCGTGCCGTTTTCACGCTCGTAATTAGCACGCCTCACCCATGCTCACCACCTTGGCTCGATCGAGCAGGTCATCGGTAAAGTATCCCAAGTTGGTAGTGGTAATGACCGTCTGGATGTCGTCACCGATCAGTTGCAAAAAAGCGGCACGGCGCTCACCGTCGAGCTCGCTCATCACGTCGTCCAAAAGCAGCAGCGGCGCGGTGCCCAGGATATCGCGGGCAACCGCCACCTCGGCCACTTTCCACGCCAGCACCAGCGTACGCTGCTGGCCTTGGCTGGCAAACGAGCGGGCAGACCGCCCCGCCACGCTAAACTCGATCTCGTCGCGATGCGGACCCACGAGTGTCACGCCGCGGCGCATTTCCTCGTCGGCGTGCTCGTCGAGAGCCGCGAGCATACGTTCGTACGCCCAGTCTTTAAGCTCTTCGCGTGTATCGGTTTGGGGCAAATCCCCCAACGTGGACACATAGGACACGTTGGCGTCCTCGCCGGACGCCACCTGCCCATACGTGGCGCGCACATGGCCCGCCAGCCGGTCGAGCAAGGCCAAGCGATGCACAAGCAAGGCAGACCCGGCGCGGGCAATGGAGTCATTCCACGCGCCGAGCATCTCGCGGCAGCACCAGTTCTCCTTGAGAAGGGCGTTGCGCTGGGTCACGCAACGCCCGTAGGCACTTGCCAGATCGGCATAGCGCGCGCTCAGTTGCACGCCAAAGTCGTCGAGCGCGGCGCGGCGCACGTTGGCACCTCGCTTGACCATGTCCAGGTGGTCCGGGCAAAACAGCACGCTCGGCAGCACGCCGCGCACACCGGCGGCGGAGCATTTCTTGCCGTTGCGACTAAACGAGCGTTTGCTATCCTCCACACTCAGCCCCATGTCCAGCACGCGACCATCGCCCTCGAGCCTCAGCTGGACTCGGCATGAGCCCACGCCGTCATGCACCAGTTCGGTAGCGGTCGGGTGCCTAAACGAGGCGCCGCTCGTCAGCAGCTGCAGCGCCTCTATGAGATTGGTCTTTCCCGCCGCATTGGGCCCCGCGAGCACCGTCACGCCATCGTCCAGGACAAGGCGGTAACTATCGAAGCTGCGGTAGTGTGCGACGGAAAGATCGCGAGCGAACATGGCCATGGAGCGACCGCTAGATGCGAACCGGCATGACCAGGTACAAGTAGTTGATTTTGTCGTAGGACTTGAAGATGCCCGCCTGCGAGTAGCTCTTGAGCTCCAGCGTGATCTCCTTCTCCTTGGACAGGGCGTTTAGGCAGCCAAAGATGTAGTGGTAGTTGAAGGCGATGGTGCCTGACTCGCCCTCGGCCTCGACATCGATCGTCTCCTGCGCCAGATCCTGGTCATTGGAGATGGAGGACAGGCCCATCTGGCCGTTCTCGACGTCGATCTCGAACTTGACGGCGGGGTTGGCACTCGCGATAACCGCTACACGCTTGAGGGCGGCGCTGAAGGCAGCCACGTCGATCTTGACGCTCGTCACGCACGAATCGGGGATGAGCTGCTTGTAGTTGGGATACACGCCCTCGATACGGCGCGAGACGTAGGTGGTGTTGCCGGCCTCAAAGACGACCTGGGTGTCGGTGGCACCGATCATGATGGTGGCCTGGCTGGCCATAATGCTCAGAGCGTCGTTGAAGGCGTCGGCGGGAACGTTGAGCTCAAAGGAGCCCTCGAGGGTCGAGGTCTCGACCTGCGTATCGCATACGGCAAGACGGAAGGAGTCAGTCGCCACCAGGCGCACGGTGTTGTTCTCGACCTTCATGTGTACACCGCCCAGGATGGGGCGGGCCTTGTCGGTCGAGGTGACGCGCCACACGCGGCCGACCATTTCGGACAGGACGTCGGTCGGAAGCTCAACGGCGCTCTCGATGGCATAGGCCGGAAACTCAGGGAAGTCGTTGGCGTCAAGCGTGTTCAGGCGAAAAGAGCTCTTCTCGCACCCAATCAGCACCTGGCGTTCAGACAGCTCAAAGGTGACCGGAGCGTCGGGGAGCGTCTTGGTAATGTTGGAGAGCATCTTGCAGGGGATAACCATCTCGCCCTCTTCTTCGACATGTGCCGCGATGCGATGACGAATCGAGATGGTGTAGTTAGAGGTCTGGAATTCCAAGATGCCGTCCTGCGCCTTAACGAGTACGCCCGAAAGGATGGGAAGGGTGGATGCCGAAGCGACTCCCTTCATTACGACGCCGATAGCTTGTGTAAGCGAGCTCTGGCTGACGGTGAACTTCATCTTTTAATACCTTTCTATAGATATAAATATCTTAATAATAGTAATAGCACTGACGAAACTGTTGATTACTCCCAAAGACGCAGGTCAGGCCCAGAAAGAGAATCGACAGTAGCCTGTGTGCAACAGGGGTCGTTTTCCACGTTCAAAACCTGCGCAAAACTTTTCATCACCGCGGGTCGGGTTTTAGACACCTTATGCCCGTGGTTTCGACAAGTTTTCAACAGGTGTCTCTATTTCCCTACGAGCGCAGTGTAATTTTGTCTCGTAGTGACTTGAGGTCCTCGGTGACGGTTCTGTCTTCCTGAATCATCTTCTGGACTTTTTTGTAGCTCGTGCTGACGGTCGAGTGGTTGCGGTTGCCAAATTCGGCACCCACCGCCGTGGTCGTCATCTCGCACATCTCAATCGCCAGATAGATGGCGATGTGACGCGCCTTGGCGATATTGGCGTTACGGCGCGGGCCGATGAGCTCCTCATGCGTTACGCCGTACTGCTCCTCGATGACGGACTGGACTGTCTGAACGTTGATCTTTTTGGCCGACGTGTCGAAGTACTGACTGGCGATGGTGTCGATATCGTCAAAGGTGAGCTCCCCGCCCTCGCGTTCGCGGTCGCCCGCCTCGCCGGCACAGCGCTCGCAGAAGCTCTCGAGCTCGCGGATGTTGGTGCCCGAGACCTCGGCCATGTGTTTAAAGTGCTCGTCGGTCAGGTGTCCGCCGTCGCCCCCGTAGGCCGCCAGCAGCGAATCATCGCCCGCCTCGGGCGCGGCGGCGATGGTGTTCTCGTAATAGCGCTGCAAGATCTTGTATTTCATCTCGTAACTGGGCTCTGCGACCAAGCAGAGCATTCCGGCATTAAAGCGGCTGGTCAAGCGCTCGTCCATGCTCAAGTCTTTGGGTGCGCGATCGGCTGCGATCACGACCTTTTTGTTGTTGCGGATGAACTCGTCCATGAGCTGGAAAAAGTAATCCACGCTCGCGCGCTTGCCGATAATGTTTTGGATGTCGTCGATGATGAGCACGTCCACGCCGTGGTATGCCTGCATGATGGGGGCGTTGCTCTTCTTTTGACGGTCGAACTCGGTCATCAGGTCGTCCAGGTACGCCTGGGAATTGGCATACTTGACCTTGATCTCGGGAGATTTCTCCGCGAGCTCATTTTTGATGGCGAGCAGCAAGTGGGTCTTGCCCAGTCCCGATTTGCCGTAGATGAACAGTGACGTGCACGTGCCGCGCTCGTCCGCCAGAGCGGCGAACTTGAGCGCCGAGCGATAGGCGTGGCTGTTCTCGGGGCCGTAGACAAAGTTCTCAAAGGTGAATTTTGAGTTTGCGGCGAGCGGGGCACCGTCTGCGTTCTGCTCCGCCGGCGCCGCCGGTGCCGCCGCAGGCGTAGCGGGGGCCGCTGCGTGCGCGGTCTTTGCCGGCGCGCCGCCCTTCATCTGATTCATCATGCGGCGGAAGTCGTCGGCCGAAAGCGTGTTCTTGATCGCAATGCCCGAGTCCTCGCCCGGCGTCGTGTCGTGGGCGATGGGCATATGCGTGACGGGCGCGGGCGTTGATGTCACCGGGCCCGACGGCGCCGCGGGCGCCTGCTGTGCCTCTCCCATGGTTTCACGGGAAACATCACCGGCCCTGCGCGCGGGTGTCGTTGCGGCTGCTGCGGTCGCAATCGGGGGAGCGGCGGGTGCTGCTGCGGCAGCGGAATCAGCCGTGGCACTCTGCGGCGCCACGATGTCGAGCGCGATCGGCGCAAAGGCGATTTCCTCTAGATAGGCCTCGATCGTCGGTTGGTGCTTTTTGAGCTGCGCGATGGCAAAGCGCGAAGGGGCCTCGATCGTGAGCGTGTCTTCGGTCAGGCTCACGGCGCGCGACTGCCCCAGCATGTTGATGAGGCGTGCATCTTGGCCGTCGCGCTGGCAAAAGGCGATGGCATCCCCCAGGATGATGCTTGCTTCCTCGTCCACTGTCTCTCCCGTCCTTTAGCTCTGAGCTCGCACGCGAGCGGCGCCGAGTTCGGTCAGATGGTATTTTTGGCCATGCTTGATGACCAAGCCGGCCTGTGCCAAATCATTGAGCGTGCGTGACCAAGTGGGGGCCGAATTTCCAAACGCCCTCGCCAGATCGGTTGCGCCGCACGCCTGATTTTGCGCCAGATAGCCTAGCGCGGCGTTGCCGCGGTCGCTTACGAACACGTCCGGCTGTGGCTGTGCATACTGATTCGCCGCATTAGGATACACCATTTGAGCTGCTGGTTGTTGAGAACTCTGTATGGGCGGCATCTGCTGTTGAAAACTTTGCGGCCACTGCTGGTAAGGCTGCGCCGGTACCTGCTGGACCCATGGGTTGTACTGCTGCTGAGGCATCTGCTGGTATGTCTGTTGGTATCCCTGCGGGTACTGTTGCGGATACTGCTGGGCGTACCCGTACCCCTGCTGCGGTACTTGTTGGTATGGATACCCTTGCGGGTACGGTTGATAACCCATTTGCTGACCGCCCGGCATGCCTGACGATTGTTGAGCGGCGACATCCTGGTCTGTCGGAGGCATGCCCTCTGGAGTGTTTGAAAGCGCCGGCATCGACGCCGCCGGGGATCCCTGCATAGGGAGCATACCGGGCTGCTGCATCTGCATCATGGGCGGTTGTGGCTGCTGTGCTGCCATGGGCTGCTGTGTAAAAGCTCCCGACAGGGGATAGACCGCCTGCTCGGTCTCGGGGCGCACGGCGGCGCCACGCCCGCCGGCGCGTTCGATTTCCTGCACGCGCTTGGGGTTCAGGCTCACGGTCACCACGGTGCCGTTGCCCATGTTGTCTTCGATGGAGACGGCGCCGCCGGCGTTTTCCAGGTACTCCTGCACCATGGGAAAACCCGCTCCAGTTCCGCGGATATACCGCTTCATCTTACTGTTTGCGCTGGTCACACCAAAGTCAAAGGCGCGTTCCTTGTCATCGATGCCCGGCCCCTGGTCGGCAAAGCGAATCGTGTCTCCGCCGTCCAGGATCGAGATGATGGGCTCTGCAAAGTGAGCGTGGATAAAGTTTTCGACAATCTCGCGAATGACCATGAGCGAGATGTGGCCGCCCTGCTCCTTCATGCATTGGTAGACGGTGTTGGTCGTCTCTTCCAGATACGTGCGGACGTCTTGCGGCTCGATGACGATCACGCGCGGGGTCGACAGCATGTCGTCGTATACCGCTATGCGCGCCGCATACATCGCTGCCGGCGCTTTTACTGCGGTCTGTTCACCCTCGTCGCGCTCTTCGCGTACGCCGGTGATGTGCTCGTTGTCGGGTGCCGGATCTCCGGAGTCGACCATGGTGTAAAAGTCGTCAGACATGCCGCTCGCAATCTTTCAAAAGGTTTCGAACAAATAGTAGCTCACCGTGCAATGTTTCTCATCTTTCGACAACTTTTCAAAACATGTTGAAAACTTTGGAAATCGGACGAAAAGTTCTCAACATTGCCAACATGACCTGTTGAAAACTCGATGAAATATCGTGAAAAGTTGCCCACTGCCTCAAATACCGATTCTGCTTATGGGGGAACCGTGTACTCTTTGCAACCTTTTACCTTTGATTTCTTGACATTTGAACATTGATTTCCCTACAATCTTCAAGCTCACGTGTCTATATCTGCGTCCGCGTCCCCGCGGACACTCGAAATGCAGCAGGAGGAACTTAAGATGAAGCGTACGTATCAGCCTAATAAGCGTAAGCGTGCCAAGACCCATGGCTTCCGTGCCCGTATGGCCACCAAGGGTGGTCGTGCCGTGCTCGCCCGTCGTCGCGCCAAGGGCCGCAAGCGTCTCACTGTCTAGCAGCGATACACACATCTCGCATGAAGACTATTAAGTCTCGGCAAGATTTCGAGCATGTGTTCAGTCAGGGGCGTCGTTTCAATCACCCTCTGATTCGAATGACCATATGTGAATCGGTTGGCGAAGGCGACTCCGGAAGGGTCGCCTTCGTTGGTGCTAAACGGCTCGGTTGTGCGGTCGTGCGCAACCGTTCTAAGCGTGTGATGCGCGAGGCCGCCCGCAGCTGCGGATTTCCCGTTGCGGGTTATGACATCATCTTGTTCGCAACTCCCAAGACGAGGGTTTCCTCGCCGCAGGAGATGGACAAGGCGTTGCGTTCGCTTATGAAACGCGCCGGCGTTGCCGGGGAGGAGCGATGAGCAATCACGTCTTGCGGCGTGTTGCCATCGCTCCTATTCGCATATATCAACAGGTTATTTCGCCCTTATTACCTGACGCCTGCATTTATTATCCAACGTGCTCGCAATACGCCGTTCAGGCGATTGAGAAGTACGGTGTTTTGAGAGGCTGCTGGCTTGCCGTGAGGCGCATCGCTCGCTGCAATCCCCTGCACGTCGGCGGTTATGACCCTGTGCCCTAGCGGGCACTCGCTATCGGAGGAAAACTTACATGTGGGATTGGATCGTTAACATCCTTTTTGAGCTGCTCAAGCTCATCCAGACCTTTGCGGTCGACTGGGGCCTGTCCATCATCATCCTGGTGGTCATTATCCGTCTGCTGCTGACGCCGCTTATGCTCAAGTCGACCAAGTCGACGGCCCGTATGCAGGTGCTGCAGCCCAAGATGCTCGAGATCCAGGAGCGTTATGCCGACGATCCCCAGCGTCAGGCCGAGGAGATGCAGAAGTTCTACAGCGAGAACAAGTTCAACCCCATGGCTGGTTGTCTGCCGCTGCTGATCCAGATGCCTATCCTGTTTGCCCTGTTCACGTTGCTGCGCAATCTGCCGCAGTACTTTGACGAGGGTACGTTCTCGTTCTTTAACATCCTGCCCGATCTGACCACGACGCCGAGCGCTTCCTTTGCCGATGGCTTTATGGTTGCTCTGCCGGCGTTGGTCTGCCTGATCCTGTTTGCCGTCCTGACCCTGATTCCGCAGCTGTATATGTCGCGCAACCAGACTGGTCAGCAGGCTCAGAGCATGCGCATGATGGCCGTCGTCATGACCGTCATGATGCTCTGGATGGGCTGGAGCCTGCCCGTCGGCGTTCTGCTGTACTACGACGTGTCTTCTGCCTGGCAGGTTATCCAGCAGATCTTCGTGACGCAGAAAGTTATCGACAAGGCCAAGGCCGATGAGGAGGAGCGTCTTAAGAACGCCCCGCTGCAGGTTGAGGTTACGCGCCGCGAGAAGAAGCCGCGTCCGCACAAGAAGAAGTAGTCGGGATATCAATCTTATTTAGGTACCTAACTTTTGGAGTACGTTATGTCTGAAGAGATCATCGAGGATATGCTTGAGGAGGTTGCCCCGCAGGTTGCGGGCGATTATCCCGAGATTGCACAGCGCTACAAGGCTGGTGAAGAGCTGACCGATGAGGAGCTTGACACCATTGCCGATGTTGCGATTTCTATTCTGCGTTCCATCCTTTCGCACTTCGATGCCGCCAACTCTCCTATCGATGAGTATGAGGGCGATGAGGGCGAGCTGATTCTGGATGTAACGGCTCCTGACCTTGCTGTTCTCATCGGCCGTCACGGTCGTACGCTTGATGCCCTTCAGGTTATGTTCTCGCTTCTGGTAAGCCGTAAGCTTGGCTTTAGGTATCCGGTTGTGGTGGACGTTGAGGGCTACAAGAGCCGCCGTCAGGACAAGGTCGCATCTATGGCTCAGTCTGCTGCCGAGCGTGCTATTCGCACTCACAAGAGTGTTTCGCTTCCGCCTATGAATGCCTATGAGCGTCGACTGGTTCATATTGCACTTCGTGGCAACGATGCGGTTGATACCCATTCCGAGGGTTCTGACCCCGATCGTCACGTAGTGATTGTTGCTCGATAATCTACTCGAGCTTATGCTAAGGGGACGTGGTTTCCACGTCCCCCTTTTTTTTGTCAAAAGTTCTCGATACACTGATTTTTGTCAGAAAGGAGTCGTCTTGTTTGTATTGACTGATGAGCAGGCGAATCAGATGTTGAGCCGTCTCATTTCGTATTGCAAAGACTATTCTTTGAAGGTTTCCGAGAATGACCTTCGTACTTGTATTCAGCATCTGGATCTTGTTCTGGAGACCAATAAGACTACCAATCTCACACGTATCCTAAATATCGAAGACGCTGCCGTTCTTCACATTCTGGACTCGTTGGTATTGCTCCCCTATATTAACCAGGCACCAGAAGGTGCTTTACTCGACATGGGTACAGGCGCAGGTTTCCCAGGCATTCCTTTAACGATAGTTACTCATCGTAAGGCAACCTATATTGATTCGGTCGGTAAGAAGGTTGATGCAGTCAATTCATTTGTTCGTGCTCTTGGATTGAAGCATGCTCGCGGAGTTCACGATCGCCTTGAAGAGTATGCTCGATCCCATAAGAAACAGTTCTCTGTAGTGACCGCCCGTGCATTGGCTCCTCTACCGGTTCTTGTTGAGTATGCGGCCCCATATCTCAAGGATGGAGGACTCTTTGTTATCACTAAAGGTATTCCTTCCGATGAAGAGCTTGCTTCAGGAATGTCTACAGCAAAAATCTGTGGGTTTACCCAGTTGCTGACTGATTCAATTGATTTGCCTGAGGGTTTAGGTCATAGAGAGTTTATTGTGCTCAAAAAGAGTCATCCAGCATCCGTTTCATTGCCTCGTGCAAATGGCATGGCAAAGAAGAATCCGCTTGCCTAGATGTTTCACGTGAAACATAATGGATACTAACAACTTGCAGTGTTTCACGTGAAACATGGCGGTTGATATCGAATCGGAATGTTTCACGTGAAACATCCTCCGTTTGACAGCTTTAATACACACCAGGAGGGACCGTGGGATTTCGCGACGTTAAGCGTTCTAAGAACGCAAAAGACACGCGTATCATTGCAATCATCAATCAAAAAGGTGGCGTCGGTAAGTCAACGACGGCTGTAAACCTTGCAGCAGCACTGGGTGAGCAGGGTCGTAAGACTCTGATTGTCGATTTTGATCCGCAGGGAAACAGTACCAGTGGATTTGGAATTGAAAAAGAAGACCTTGATCACTGCATCTATGATGCATTGTTGAACGATGTGCCGGCAGAATCGCTTGTTCTTGATACAAATTGCAAAAAGGTATTCGTAATTCCAGCTACGATTCAGCTTGCAGGTGCAGAAATTGAGCTCGTAAGCGCAATTGCTCGTGAAACCCGCCTTAAAGATTTGCTTGAGCCGATTCAGGACGAGTTCGATTTTATTTTCATTGACTGTCCTCCTTCGCTCGGCCTGCTTACTATCAATGCCTTGACCGCAGCAGATAGCGTTTTGATTCCAATCCAGTGTGAGTATTACGCACTCGAGGGTGTTACGAAGCTGCTTGAGTCAATGAAGATGGTCAAATCACGTCTGAACAAGGGCTTAGACACCTATGGCGTGCTTATGACAATGTATGACTCACGTACTTCTTTGTCGAATCAGGTTGTTGAGGAAGTTCAATCGTACTTTGGTGATAAGGCGTTTAAGACGCTGATTCCCCGTACGGTTAAAATCTCTGAAGCTCCGTCTTTTGGAGAACCGGTAATTACCTATGCACCTCAAAACAAGGGTGCAAAAGCGTATATGAACCTTGCAAAAGAGGTGATCAAGCGTGCCTAGTGCAAAGAAACGTGGCGGATTGGGGCGTGGACTCAATGCTTTGGTCTCTGAGGCCGAGTATGAGACCGGTGGTTCGTCTGCATCTGCTTCAAATGCCGCATCTGAAACAAAACTACCTATTGAGGATATCGTTCCCAACCCTAATCAACCGCGAATTCACTTTAATGAAACTGAACTTCGCGAGTTGAGCGAGTCAATCCAAGAACATGGCGTTTTGCAGCCGCTCTTGGTTCGCAAGCATGGAAACGGCTATGAGATCATCGCTGGTGAGCGTCGTTACCAGGCTTCAAAGCTTGCTGGTCTTGAGGAGCTGCCTGTCATCATTAAGGATGTTAATGATGAAGAGATGCTTGCTCTTGCGTTGATCGAAAATCTTCAGCGTTCTGACCTGAATCCTGTCGAAGAGGCTAAGGGCTATCGTCAGCTCATCGATGCTAGCGGTATGACGCAGGAGGCATTGTCAAAGGCTGTAAGCAAATCGCGCTCTGCAATTACTAACTCACTTCGTCTCCTCGATCTTCCTGAGATAGTCCAACAGATGATTTTTGAGGGCAAGCTTACTGCCGGTCATGCTCGCGCTATTCTGGCTGTTCCCTATGAGGATGCACGAATTCGACTTGCCGAGAAAGTTGTCGCTGAAGGTCTTTCCGTCAGGGCGACAGAAAATCTTGCTCCGTTGTTTTCTGCCGGAGAGACACCTAAGACCCCGAGGCCTGCAACGCCTCAGTCTTTTAAAAAGGCCGCGCGCGTACTTCGTCAAGTTTTTAATACGAACGTGCGCGTGAAGAGCTCGCGTGGAAAGAACAAGATCGAGATTGAGTTCAAAGACGAAGAAGAGCTTTCTCGTATCCTTGGCGAAATGATTCAGTTTGATCAGGGAGACCAAGATGAGGAATAAGATTTTTACTGCAATTGCATTGGCGGCGACTGTCGCGGCTGGTGCCTTTGCAGGCTATAAGATCGCGACAGACGATGAACTTCGAGGTCGTTTGCTCCGTGGCGCGCAGGACATCGTCGATACGTCCAAAAAGAAAATGGATGTTATGACGGAGGATGTCGCAATGCGAACCGCTCAGGTAACTAAGAACCCCAAGATTAATCAGGATTGGGTTAACCATCAATGGGAAAATGTAGGCTATTAGGTACCTAACAATTACTTGGCATTTTTAGAGGGGTCCTTGTCTGGTTCGCGAGACAAGGACCCCTTATTTGGCCGTAAAAAATCGGATCATTGACGGCAGATTCAAGATTGAGCTCAATAAATGAAACAGCCCCGGTTGCATATCTGTAACCGGGGCTGTTCGATGTTTCACATGAAACGCTTGGGGGCGTGACTCCCCTATGCGTTCTTCTGAACTTTGAAGCGTTGCTTCAGCTGTCCGCAAGCGGCGTCGATATCATTGCCGCGCGAGTTACGAATCGTGGTCTCAATGCCGCGGGACTCAAGGCGACGCTGAAGATCTTCAACCTTATGAATCGGAGACGGCTTGAGCGGGCTGCCTTCGATGTCATTAAGTTGAATCAGGTTAACGTGGCACAGCGTTCCCTCGCAGAAGTCGCAGAGCGCCTGCATCTCGGGATTCGTGTCATTAACGCCTTCGATCATGGCGTACTCATAGGTCGGGCGGCGGCCAGTCTTCTCGGTGTAGAGCTGCAGGGCCTCGTGAAGGCGGAGCAGGGTGTATTTCTTTACGCCCGGCATGATCTTGTTGCGCGTGGACTGGATAGCGGAGTGCAGCGAGACAGCAAGCGTGAACTGCTCAGGAATGTCGGCAAATTTACGGATGCCGGGAATAACGCCACTGGTAGAGACGGTGAGGTGGCGAGCGCCGATGCCAATGCCGTCGGGGTCGTTGAGGATGCGCAGAGCCTTGAGGACCTCGTCGTAGTTGGCAAACGGCTCGCCTTGGCCCATGAAGACGACGCTCGTGGCGCGCTCACCAAAGTCGTTGGAGACATGAAGCACCTGGTCAACGATCTCTTGAGCGGTTAGTGAACGCTTGAGGCCGTTGAGACCGGTAGCGCAAAAAGCACAGCCCATGCCGCAGCCTGCCTGAGTTGAAACGCAGACGGAAAGCTTATTACGACGAGGCATGCCGACTGTCTCGACGGAAATACCGTCATGGTACTCGAGCAGATACTTGCGAGAGCCATCCTTGGAAACCTGCTTGGTGAGCTCGGTCGGCGTATCAAAGGCAAAAGCCTCTTTAAGCTGCTCGCGGAAAGCCTTGGGAAGGTTGGTCATATCGTCAAACGAACAAACGTTCTTCTCAAAAACCCACTCGATGAGCTGCTTGGCACGGAAGGCGGGCTGGTCGAGTTCGGCCACGAGCTCGCGGATATCGTTTTGGCTCAAGTCGCGAATGTCCTGAGATTTAGTCCTGGGATTCATGGAAGCCTTTCGATTTTGGGGAAACGTAGACGGTATCGCTACAATATGGTATCAGCTGCAGAAATTATAGAGGAGGAGTCTGCCCATGCCGGGTAAAAGCCTAGAGAACATGCACGTAGCGGTCTTGGCGGGCGGTCATTCCGCCGAGCGCGAGATCTCGCTCAATTCGGGAAAGAACGTCGTGGTGGCCCTGAGGGAGGCCGGCTACACTTCGGTGGAGCTTCTGGACACGGCCGCCGAAGACTTTATGGTAACCATGGCGACCGGCGGTTTTGACGTGGCGTTTATCGCCATGCACGGCGCCGGCGGTGAGGATGGTGCCATGCAGGGTGCCATGGAGACCCTGGGTATCCCCTACACGGCCTCCGGTGTGCTTGCGAGCGCCTGCGGTGCCGACAAGGAGGTCTCCAAGCTCCTGTACGCCAAGGCGGGCATTCCCATTGCCCCTGGCCTGGCACTCGAGGTGGGCGATGAGGTCGATGTCGATCATATCGTCGAGGTTTGTGGCGAGCGCTGCTTTGTAAAGCCGGCCGTCAACGGTTCCAGCTATGGCATTTCCCTGGTCCATGAGCCCTCCGAGCTGCCGACGGCCATCGCCAAGGCGTTTGAGTACGGCGACAAAGTGTTGGTCGAGAAGTGCATCGAGGGAACCGAGATCACCGTCGGCGTGTACGGCGAGGACGACGTGCGTGCTCTGCCGATTGTCGAGATCCGTAAGCCCGAGGACTGCGAGTTCTACGATCTGGACGTGAAGTACGTCGACCCCACGGACATCCATCGCATTCCGGCGCAGATTTCGCCCGAGAATTACGCCCGCGCCCAGGAACTTGCCTGTGCCGCCCACAAGGCTCTCGGTTGCCTGGGCATCTCGCGCAGCGACTTTATCGTGAGCGAGGACGGCCCCGTTATCCTCGAGACCAATACCATTCCCGGCATGACCGATACGTCGCTGTATCCAGATGAGATTCGCCATACCGACGACATGACATTCCCGCAGGTCTGCGACAGCCTGATCCGTATGGGCCTTCGTCGAGCGGGCATTGCATGCTAATCGAGGACGCGGTTTCGTCAGGAACGCCGCAGTTTGTCATCGATGCCTATGCCACGCTCGCCGAACGCGCCAAAACGCAGTCCTTCGGCCTCATCGAGGAAGACGTTATCGTCCTCGATACCGAGACCACGGGTCTTTCGGTGCAGGACAATGAGCTGATCGAGATCTCGGCGGCCCGCCTTTCGGGCCGCGAGGTCGTTGACCGTTTCGATACCTTCGTGCATCCCAAACAGCCGATTCCCGCCGAGATTACCGAGCTCACGAGTATTACGAATGCCGATGTGGCAGATGCCCCGTCGGCCGTGGAGGCCGTTGCCGCTCTCGCTGATTTTGTCGGTGGTTGCCCGGTAATCGCACATAACGCCACGTTCGACCGCTCGTTTATCGAGTCGGTCAAAGGCGGCGTCAACGTAAGCGATATCTGGATCGATTCGCTGGCGCTGTCGCGCATAGCGCTGCCCCAGCTGGCCTCACACAAACTGTCCTTTATGGCCGATCTGTTTGGATGCGACTCGGTGTCGCACCGCGCCAACGCCGACGTCGACGCTTTGTGCGGCGTATGGCGTGTGCTGCTCGTGGCGCTCACCGACTTGCCCGAGGGCCTCATGGCGCGCCTGGCCGATATGCACCCCGATGTGCCTTGGTCCTATCGTCCCATCTTCTCGTTCTTAGCGGGGCAGAACCCCGGTTCTATCTTCTCTCTGAGTGCCGCCCGCGCCGATGTGCTCAAGGCCGATCGCGCCGATGACCGGGTGGATGCGGATGAGCTGCCGGTGCTCAAGATGCCGAGCCGTGAGGAGATCGAGGCGGACTATGCCCCGGGCGGTCTGGTCAATCGCATGTATCCCACCTACGAGCCGCGCGACGAGCAGATTGCGATGGCGCTTGAGGTTCGCGACGCGCTTGTTACGGGAACGCACCGTGTGATCGAGGCGGGGACAGGCGTCGGTAAATCGATGGCCTATCTGGTGCCTTTCGCCGAGGCGGCGCGCCGCAACAACATCACGGTTGGCATTGCGACCAAATCGAATAACCTCGCCGATCAGCTTATGTATCATGAGCTGCCAAAACTTGCCGAGCAACTGCCTGACGGCCTGTCGTTTTGCGCACTCAAGGGCTACGACCACTATCCGTGCCTGCGCAAGCTCGAGCGCATGAGTCGCGGCCAAGTCGAAATTACCACCAAGCGCGATCCAGCCGACACGCTTACGGCAGTCGCCGTGATCATGGCCTATGTATGTCAGTCGGCTGACGGCGACCTTGATTCGCTTGGCATTCGCTGGCGCAGCGTCAACCGTCCCGACTTTACGACGGCATCGCGCGAGTGTGCCCGTCGCCTCTGCCCGTTCTTCCCCGATAAATGCCTGGTCCACGGTGCCCGTCGCCGTGCCGCGCATGCCGATGTGGTTGTCACAAATCACTCCCTGCTGTTCCGCAACGTTGCGGCCGAGGGTAGGATTTTGCCTCCGATTCGTCATTGGGTAATCGACGAGGCCCATTCCATTGAGCGCGAGGCACGCCGTCAGTGGGCACGCGTGGTCTCGGCAGATGAGTCGCGCGTTCTGTTTGAGCGCCTGGGCGGCTCGAGTGCCGGTGCACTGAGCCAAGTCTCCCGTGATTTGGCGGCCTCCGAGGGCTCTACGCTCTACCTGGGACTTACTGCCAAGGCGACGTCCACCGTCGCGCGTGCGAGCATGGCGATCGCCGATGTGTTTGATGGCGTGCGCGAGCTTGGCCGTCGCGCCCGCGGTGGCTATGACAACGCGAACCTGTGGATAGGCCCGGAGCTGCGCGAGTCGGACGACTGGCATGACTTTTTGCCGTCAGCCCATACCGCCATCGATGCCCTGGAGCAAGCGGACAAGAGCGTCGATGCGCTGGTGCAGGCTGTTGCCACCGACAAGCCCGAGGTCGTTGTCGACTTAGGCGATATCTCCCGCCGCCTGCACGAGCTGGCCGAGAACCTCAAGCTCATCATTGAGGGCACTGACGAGCACTATGTGTACTCGCTTCAGGTCAACCGTCGCCTCCGTGCCGGTGGCGAGTCGATGACCGCTGAGCGCATCGACATTGGCGAAGCTCTGGCGACCGAGTGGCTGCCCGAGGTCCACACGGCCATCTTTGCCTCGGCGACCATGACGGTCTCCAAGAGCTTCGAACACTTTAACCACGCCGTCGGCCTCGATCGCATCGGTGCTTCGACGTCATCGTCGCTACATTTGGATTCGAGCTATGACTTCGATTCGAACATGGCCGTGGTCGTTGCCGGGGATATTCCCGATCCACGCGACCGCGAGGCATACCTGGCATCCCTTGAACATGTACTGGTCGATGCGCATCTCGCCATGGGTGGATCGGTGCTCACGCTGTTTACCAACCGGCGCGACATGGAAGACCTGTATGCCCGCGTAGAGCCCAAGCTCGCGCGAGCAGGTCTGGAGCTCAACTGCCAACAGCGCAACTCGTCGCCGCGTCGCTTGCGCGACCGGTTCATTAACGAGCCAACCTCATCGCTTTTCGCCCTCAAGGCCTTCTGGGAGGGTTTCGATGCCAGCGGCGAGACGCTGCGCTGCGTCATCATTCCCAAGCTGCCGTTCTCCAGCCCCACTGACCCGCTCTCCTGTGAGCGCAACCTGCGCGAAGACCGTGCCTGGGCACGATATTCGCTGCCCGAGGCAGTGCTCGAGGTTAAGCAGGCTGCGGGACGCCTGATTCGCTCGTCGACCGATAGCGGCGTGCTGATCTTGGCGGATCCTCGCTTGGTAACGAAGGGGTACGGCAAGAAGTTTTTGACGTCGCTGCCCACCACCTCATATCAGCGTATCGAATCGGCCCAGATCGGCCATTACCTGCAGCTGTGGCGACAGGCGCATGACCGACGACACTAGAGCTGGCAGATGAGCGTCTCCGCATAATTGCACAGGCGCTCCGATAGGGCGGGGTCATCCATGATGCGGATGGCTCCGCCCTTTGCCATGACTTGGGCAAATAGCCATACCTCGGACGTATAGTGAACGGACACGATTGCCGTATCCTCGCCAGCCTGAGTGACCGACGTAATGCCCGCCCAGTCCAACCTATCGGCAAGATTGGACGGCATCACGAGTTTTGCCTCACGCCCTGCGTTCGCAAGCGAGTTTTGGAGGGTCGTAATCTTTGGGTGATGCCGTTCGACCGAGTCCTCAGTCAAGACGATCGCCTCAATTTTGTCGAGCCGATAGCGACGCTCTGCATCTCGCTCGGTGTCCCAAGCCATCAGGTACATGCTGTCGCCGCTCGTCGTGATACGCAGGGGGTCAACGGTACGCTCCCGCGCGTGCTCGTCGCCAAGCGAGCGGTAGGTGATGCGGCAGCGAACGCCGTCCTGAATGGCGCAATTCAGCTGCTGCCAATGGGAGCCGCGCGCAACGGTGTCGATAACGCGCTGGTTGTATCCCAGCTTCTCGGGCAGGAGCGCGCGGCGGATGCGCGCTGCCGTCGCCGGCTCAATGCCCAACGATTCGAGTTCGTGATTGAGTACGGCGCCCTCTGCCGCGCTCAGACGCAGCGGCAGCACTCGGCCCGCTTCGCCTGTAAGGATGATGCGGTCGTCGCGACATTCGCAAATGACGCGAGCTCCCGATTCTCGGTCGGCGAGCGTCGAAACGATGCCGACAATCTCGTCGAGTGAAGCGCCGGTGATATCGTATCGGCTGCAGATTTCATTGCGGTCTATGCCCTTCTCGCCGGCGGCGTAGAGGGCTTCCATGATGTCGATGGCGCGCGAGAGCCTTTGCTCGCTCGTGAGTTTACGCGCGGGCATGGGCATTCACCGTCCTTTCGATAAGGCGATTCCAAGCCTGTTTGAGCGCATCGGGCGTCACGGGTCTCATACTGTCGGCACTGTGCCTCATGCAAAATGAAGCGGCGGCATCTAAGTCGCGTACGTCAACGGTCCATATCCATCTTTCGCCAGTGCGATCGAGGTTTCCGCGTCCTCGCGTGAGGGCGCGGACCATGTCCGCCGGCGTATCGTCGGCAAACGAGAATGTAGCCGCGATGGGGTCACGGTCGGAAAAATCGAACTCAAAGAATAGCTGGTCATTAAGGTTAAAGTCGCCGGGGATGGTGTAGGAGCCAGAGGGCTTCCAGGCGCGGGCGATGCGGTCGCAGCGAAATGTCCTAACGGTACCGGATGCATCGTCCAGACCGCTGAAATACGAAATGCCCTCGCGCTCGAACATGCCGTAGACACAGACGGTACGCTGACGCTGTTCCCCACGCCCGTTTTGATACAGGAAGCGCAGTGCACAACGTTCGGCAAAAGCACTCCATACCGCATCAACCATAGGAGAGCGATGAACGGGCGTCTCCGGGGCGTCCGTCTCGCCGGTCAGGTGTGCGATTTTGGACCGAATGTCGGCAAGCGGGGTAGAAAAAGTCGATGATCCGGCGGCGAGTGTCTGATCTATGGCGTCCATAAGAATGTCCGCGTCATCGGCGGTAATCAAGCCGCCGGCGGCAAACGTATGGTCGCGGTCAACCGTCCAGGTACTCTCTTCGGTCTCTTGGGCGCCGGGCGCGCGTACCTCCTTAATTACAATGCCACGCTCGAGTAGCTTTTCGCGATCGCGACGGAACTTGCGTTTGTCCGATTCGATATTGCCCGACCCGTAGCCCAAATCGGAATCTAGGACGATTTGCTCGGTGCTCAGCGGTTCGGGCGAACTGTTGAGCACAAAGAAAAGATTGAGGATGCGCTGGGCGGTTTTGTCGTAGCCCGGCTCCGCCGAACCCTTTTTATTTGCCGCAGTCGTTGTACTTGCCGTCATAGAATCCTCGCATGAGAAGGTTGTTCGATGTCATGATTTTAGTCCGATATGGAGATTAGGCTATATCCATGTCCGTATGAGGCGTTAACGTAACCGGAATTCGGCCGTTTGCGTCCGCTCGGGGTATACTTTCGACTATATACGGTTCTAATGTGCAAGCATTGGGCCTATTTGTCGGATTATGGATGTGGAGCGCACATGGCGAACACCCAGAATTATATTAACCACCTGCTGCAGAACACCGGCATTACGCCGGCGTGCAGCGAAGAAGAGCGCCTGGCTGCCGAGGATATCGCTCAGATTTTTCGCAACCACGGTTTCGATCCCGAGGTGCAGGAATTTAATGCCCCCGCACCCAGCAGGATGGCGTTTGCTGTAACGGGTATTTTGGCTTTTGCGGGTGCCTTGCTCATGGGTATTGGCGGCGGCGTCGGCCTGGTCGGCACCTTGCTGGCGATTGTCGGTGCGGTGCTGTATGTGCTCGAGCGCACGGGCCGTCCTGTCATCTCGCGCCTGGGTAAAACGGGTGTGAGCCAAAACGTCATCGCCTACCACAAGGCTTCGGGTCCGCTCGCGTCCCCGCGCAACCGTCCCGTGGTCGTGGTGGCTCACTATGATTCTCCCCGTGCCGAGCTGTTTGCACGCGAGCCCTATGCTCCCTATCGCGCGCTGGTCGCAAAGCTTCTGCCCATTGCCACGATCGCGCCCGCGGCCGTCGCTGTCCTGCGTATTCTGCCGCTTCCCGGCGCACTTAAGGTGCTGCTGTGGATCGTTGCGATTCTTGCTTCGCTGGTGGCCCTTGCCAATGCGGCAAATATCATTGTCAACCGCTTTGTGCTTCCCTACACGTCCGGTTCGGTGTGCAACAAGTCTTCCGTTGCCGCCCTGCTTGGTGTTATGGACAACGTCGCTCCCTATCAGGGCGAAAACGAGTTCCCCGATGACGTTCCGTTCGATACGTATTTTGGCGAGCAAAAGCGCCGTGCCGAGGAAATGGCGCGCGCTGCGGCCGAGTATGCGGCGGCACAACAGCAAAACGACTATGGCAACACGATCGAATATGATGAGCCCAGCTATACCGAGGATGAGTTTGGACAGCCGCTTGCCGCCGAGTCCGAGCAGGACGAGACGTTCGACGAACAGATCGATGGTTTCGAGGGCGCCTCTGCCGATGAAACGCTGATCGGCGCTATCGCGCCCGAGGCCCAGGCCGAGGATCAGGACCAGATCGTGCAGGCCGAAGCGGCAGTCGAGGAGGAGCTCACTGCCGAGCCGGCGGAGGAGGCCGCGGTGGCCGAGCCGGTCGAGCCCGAGCCCAAACTCTATCGCAATGCCGCCGGTAACATTCGCTTCGGTTCGGATGCCATCCGTGCACTTGGCATGCTTCCCGAGTCCTGCACGCTCGATTACGAAGAGGGCGAGGAGCCGACGTTTGAGCCCGAACCTGTTCCCGCAGCGCAAGAGTCCATGCCTGACACAGCGGTTACGTTCGTGGAGCCTGCCTCCGCTCCTTCTGTCGATGCCGAGCCCGAGGTGGCGCCCGTGTCCGACCCCGCGGCCGGCCTTGACGTTCTTGCCCCCGCCGCTCCGACTCAGGTTGAGGATGATTCCGCCGACGACGATTACGATGAGTACCCGCAGCGCGTGTCCTACGAGAGCGATACCGATTTTTCGGCAGAGCTTCCCTCGACGACGCCTCACGCCGATATCGCCTCTGCATTCTCGTCGATTGGCGCCAGCGCCTCCAGCTTCTTTAAGGGTGCCCTCGCAAAGGGCAAGAAGCTCGTTGACGACTTTGAGGAAAAGCGTGCCGCTGCCCGTGAGGCTGCCGAGCGGGAGGCTATCGCTCAGCAGCAGGCTGACGAGGCCGAGCGCGACCGCGCGGCACAGGAGTTCGAGCAGAATGAGGCCGAGCAGTCGGTGACGACCGATGTCGCTGATGCCACGACGTCTTTTGAGACCCAGCAGCCGGCTTCCGCTGACGTTGCCGAGGCAACGACGTCCTTCGAGGCGCAGCAGCCGGTCGATAGCACCATGTCCTTCGATGCCACGATGACGTTCGAGAAGCAGGGTACTGCGATCGCCGAGTCCCTTTCTGCCTCCGATGAGGCCCAGGGCGCCGTCGTTGCCGATGACGTGGCTGACGATACGGTCGATTCCGTTGAGGATGATGTACCCGAGCAGGTCGAGACGCCTGCCGTGGAGCCGGAGCCTCAACCTGCGGTCGACGAGACCCCCAAGGTTGATGAGTCCAGGCCTTACTCTACGCAGATCTTTACCATGCCCGCGCCGAGCGATCTCGGTGCTACGGTAACCAACGCCGACCCTACGCAAGATGAGACGGTCGACTCCCTTATGGCTCAAATTTCGTCTCGTGTGCCGGCGCGCCCGCAGATGAATGTCCCCGATCCAGCCTCCGCACCGGCGTCCATGCCTTCATCGTCTCCGCTGGCCTCCGTCCCCGATCCGTCGCTGCCCTCGATGCAGCAGGCCAGCGTCGCGTCTCGCACGTCGCTGTTTGACCTGCCCGATCCTTCAGCACAGGCCGACGACCCCTTTGCAACGGCTCAAGGCCCCGAACCCACATCGGCCCCGGTGGTGCCTTCCATGCCTATTGTGTCTGATGCGCAGCCGCTCGAGACCATCTCGGCTCCCGTGACGACCTCGAAGCCCCAGAAGCGCGGCCTCGGTGGCCTGTTCGGTCGCAAAAAGAAGAACGAGCAGGACAGCATGAGCGACTGGCTGGGCGTCGAGGACGACTACGACGCCAAGAAGTCTGGCCGCGGTATCGGTTCGTGGGATAACTTCGAAGACGATGACGACGGCTGGAAGGGCGGCGCTACGTCTTCCGATGGCGCATCGAGCGAGGACATGCTCGCGGCAGTTGCCTCTATGGGCGACGATGAGCTGCTCGGCCATGATATTTGGTTCGTTGCGACGGGTGCTTCGGATTGCGATGGCGCTGGCATGAAGGCTTTCCTGGCCTCGCATCGCGATAAGCTTCGCGGCGTGTTCTTTATCAACCTCGAGTCGATTGGCGCCGGCAGGCTTTCGGTTGTGACGGTCGAGGGCGAACAGCAACTGCTTAAGGGCGACCGCCGCATCATGAATCTGGTCAGCAAGGTCTGCAAGTCGTTCCATGTCGATTGTGGCGCGTTCGAAATGCCTTATGCCAAGACGGATGCATACGCCGCGCTCGAGGCAAGCCGCCGCGCCCTTACGATCGCAGGCGTGGACGGCCCTCGCTTGGCTTGCGCTCGTACCGAGGATGATCTGCCCTACAACGTCAACCCGACGAACATCGCTACGGTGTCCGAGGTTGTTACCGAGGTCATTCGTCGTTCGTAGGCAGTTCTAAGGAGTCAGCGTGTTTTCGTATATTAAGCGCCATTGGCCCGTGTATCTGATTTTGACCCTGATTGCCGTCGCCTTGGGCTTTGGCGCTGCCTATATCGTGGGCGTTAAGGGATCCACGCCCGCGTCCGCGATTAGCGAAGAGGTGCAACAGGAGCAGTCCGTGGGTGCCGACGGTATCGATGAGGCCGATCAGGCAACCATCGACGGTGGTTCTTCTGCCGAGTAGGGATATGGCTTATCGCCAATAATGACTGTTTACGGGGCGAGCCGGGAGACTGGCTCGCCCCGTTTTTTGACAACTAACGCTTTGCGTCCGTCGACCTGATTTTGGCGATCCAGAGGGCTGCGCCGCCCGCGGTCATAAGGGCGGTCATCAGTGCGGCAAGGGGAGCGGAGCCCGTCGATGGTAGGTTCTGGGGCAGCATGCAACGTTGGATAACGTGATCCTCATCGTGGGCCTCAAGTTTGCTGCCGCCTCCGTTGCGACAAAGGTCGACGCGGGCGCCGTTGGCTATTGCCTTCTCGGCCACATAGGATGTCGTAGCGGCCATGTGGACCAGTGCGCCATGTGTCTGTGGATCGAGTGATGCCTCGGCGTCGTCCAGGTCATCGTGCTCATCTTTCAGGTCTTCACGACTCCATGTCGAGGCATCGGACCGCGTCGTGAAATCGGCAGATACGGAACCGTATTCGATGCGCAAACCCGTCACCTGTGTATCCTTTGGCAAATTGAGGTCTTTGACGGTCAGTGTGATTGATTCGCTTGTGGATATGTTGGACTTCCAAAGATGCCAACCGTCGTAGTCGACAAGTCTCGCGTCTTCGCCAAGGAGGTTTTTAACTTCATCCGTTTCGAGCCAAGGATTCTCGTGTCCGTCACTGAGTGTGGCGTTGATCTGCTCATCGCAGTCTTGCTCAAGTTCGGGGGACGTGCGATACCATATGTTGCATCGTCCGTCGTAGTCGCCCGCGGCGACGGGCGTTTCTACGCTCACGAGCCGAGCGGTTCCGGCGGCTGCGCATTCAAGTTCATCGGTGATCGTAAACTCATCAACCCAGGTTTTTGATTCGTTGCGGGCGTCGATGGTGTAGGCGAACTCGCCCTGGGCATTGGATTGCGTTGCGGCGCGGTTCTTGCCGTCGCCGTTTGCCGTCAAGCCACTCGCGACCGGCTGGGCAATTTCCTGGCGTTTGTCGACCCTCCCCTTTATTTCAATGGGGGCATCATTCATGACGACCTTCTGGACGTCCCCGGTTTCCTTCACTTCGAACGTAACTTCTTCGGCCGTGTCGTAGGTGCGCGGCGACATCGTTTCGCGCAGCGTGTAGGAGCCAGGTGCAAGACGCTCAATGCGATGCGGCGTCGCGGTCGAGGTCCAGGTTTCGATAGTCTCTCCGTTTGCGTCCAGGAGGGTAAGCTGTGCGCCCTCAATCTCTGCCTGGTCGGTGGCGTCGGTCTTGGAGATATCGACCTTGGTGTAATCGTTGGAAGCATCGACTCGAGCATAGATGACCGGCGTATCCTGGTCGGCATAGGTGAGCTCAACGGCGTGAGGCGTCGGGTCGAGCAGGTATCCTTCGGGGGCGTTTACCTCAACGACCTCGTAATGTGCCGTGCCGCAACCAAGTGAAAGGCCATCGATGTCGGCCTTTCCCTGCTCGTCGGTTTCGATGGTTGCGACCGTCTCTCCTGCAAGGGCAACCATGCTGCCGTCTGGGCGGACGATATCTTCCGCCGCGCGAATCTCAAAGACCGCTCCCGCCAGGGCGCCGCCGTCTACGGCGTCACTTTTGACAATTTCGATCTTGCCGATCGCCGGTTGGTCGTAGAACGAGGCGATGGCAACGGGCGTTAGGTTCATATCGGCAGGTATCGAAAGCTCAAGATCTTCTCCCCTAAGATAAGGGGCTGCGGCATCTTTCTCACGAATGTAGTAGGTGCCGGGACGGAGTGACTCAGGCAACGTGACGGAACCGGTTTTATCGGTCGTAAAGGTGTTCATGACGGAATGGGTTGGATACCAACACGTTTGGGAAACGGGCTCACGGTTGCTGTCGAGTAGTTGGAAGGTGAAGCCGGCGAGTGGCACGGCGCTCCCCGTTTGAGCGTCACGCTTTACGATTTGCAGGTGTGTCGATATGGCATGGTTATCCACGATGTATTGCAGCACCGCCCCGTCGGCAATCTGCTCGGCAGAAATGGACCATTCTCCCGCCTGTTTAAATCCATCAGGTACGGTTTCGCGAACTTCACGCACGGTGTAGCCCGCTCGATCGTAGGGGATGGCACCGTGAACGCCTTCGGGCCGTGTACCGTCGCCAAACCATGCATCGGGTTGGTCCTTGGTCGAAGCGAAGCCGTAGACGTTGGTGGTCAGCGTGCCGACAACCTGCTGCGAGCTATTGCTAACGATCTCAAAGGCAACGCCCTCTGCCGGCTGTTCGATGCCAGATTCGCTACTGTCGCCATGGTCTTTAAACTTTGAGATTTCAAGGTCGAAGGCGATGGGGGTGTCGGGAACGCGGCTTTCGAGTTCAATAACACCGGAATCGCCGAGTTGATCGGCGCCGACGGTGTAGCTCCACGTTTCACCGGATAGCAGATAGCCTTCGGGTGCTTTCGATTCATAGACGGTAAAGGTGCCCAAGGGGATATCGCTCAGTGTTGCCAGACCGGTGTCGTCGGTGGTGAGGATGCGCGTCCAGCCCGGTGTTGACTGCGAAACGCAAGTGAATTCGGCACCGGAGAGCGATGCCCCTGCTTGGGGGCCGGCACCCGTCGCCTTGTCGAGCTTTACGATGCGCAGCGAAATGGTGCCAGGTATCTCGGCGATGGAGACGTGCCCGCCATCGCCCGAGGTGGTGAACTCGACACGGTCGCGACGTGGCGCGTAGCCTGCCGGAGCCTTTGTTTCCAACAGATAGTAGGCCGTGTTGGGCAGAAGTGACGCCTGCGCCCGCCCGTTTTCGTCCATCTGGATGGTTCCGACGCGTGCGTCGCTTGCGCTTTCAAAGATGTCAAAGGTGGCACCGTTTAGCTGGTATATATCGTTTCCGCTGGTGATGGTGACGTCCGCAGACTGCTTCTCGAAGGACACGGTAACGGCGGGCAGAACGTAGAGCATGTCTTGGTGCCGTCCCTCGTTTGAGGTGGGGGCGTGGTAGCGTCTGGCTCGATGGGGCGCGGCTTTGATGTTGCCGGCTTTCGCATTGTCATAGAGCCATCGTGCCGCAGCTACGATCTCGGTGTCTTGGGTGAACTTGCCACTTCTGGGGATACCGGCGTTGTTTGTGTACGAAAAAGTGCCGTCGGGGTGCGTGGTTCCTTTGAGCATCCACACGGCAAGCTGGGTGGCGGCTCGGGCGCGGTCGGGCGTTAGGTTGTGTCCGCCAAACGACGTGGCGGAGGGGTATCCATGGCAGACGACGGCAGCGAACTCGTTGTCGAGCCACGTCCAGCCTTGGTCGTAGGCACGCCACGGCCCTCCAGGCTTGCTGGGTCCGGGACAATCCTGGTTCATGCAGTACGCGATTGAAGTGTCTTGAGCTTCGTACTTTCCGATGAGGAAGGGCCCGCAATCGTCGCTAATGGTGCGGAAGCCGAGCTGATCGTAGCCGTCGATAGCAAGTGCGGGTCCCGGAGCCAGGCAGCTGATGAGTAAGAGGAGGAGCAGGAGCAGCGGACCTGTAACGATTGCGCTGTGGACAGAGTGCGTGGGTGCGTTGGACATGGCTGCTCCTTATCCCTCGTGCGCCGCGCGGGGAGATTGCGGCGCGTGGGATGAGGCTACCGCCGGAGTTCATGCGGGTAAGTACCGGAAGCCGACCAAAAGCTTGACCGATTTCTGACAAATCTAGCCGGTATAAAAACAATGAAACAAAAGAGCAGGTAGAAGATGACAAAAAACGAAAGCCAAAGGTCCTTGTCTTCACAATTGACTTAAAATTCAGACGATTCTCCACAGCTAAAACAACTATCGTCACCCTTGTATCGAACAAGACAACCGCGTTATACTACCCAAACACACATGCGGGCATCGCCAAGTGGTAAGGCATCAGCTTCCCAAGCTGACACTCGCGGGTTCGAGTCCCGTTGCCCGCTCCA
>CAKTWW010000023.1 GCA_934630855.1 uncultured Collinsella sp. | reverse complement strand
GGGCCTCGGGGGCGTTCGGCTAGCTGCGGGAACGGTCTATCCGCTCAACGTGTTCGGCTGAGATCGGAAATCAACCCTCGCTAGGCTTTTTTAGGTTTGTTGACGATGATGATGCCGCCGCAGACCAGCAGCAGGGCAACGATGACGGTAACGGGGCTCGTGCCGGCGCCCTCGCCGAGCAGCAGCGCGCTCAGCAGCACACCAAAGACCGGGTTCATAAACCCAAAGACCGAGACGCGGCTGACGGGGTTGACGGCAAGTAGGCGCGACCACAGCGAGTAGGCGACCGCGGAGATAAGCGCCATATAGACGATGAGCGCGATGGCGGGGGCGATTGCCGTGGGGGAGAGCACGCCGCCCATCAAAAAGCCGATAGCGGTGAGGACGAGGCCGCCGACCAAGAACTGCCAGCCGGCAAGCAGGACGCCGTCGTGCTCGCGCGAGAAGATGCCGATCAAGCAGGTCGAAAGGGCGCCCGCGACGGTGGAGACCAGGATAAAGCCCTCGCCGTCGAGCGTAAAGCCAAAGGTGCCGTCCGCGCCCGAAAGGTTGACGAGCGCAACACCGGCAAAGCCCAACACGCAACCGAGCACCTTGGCCGCATCGAGCTTTTCAGTGCGGAATGCCAGGGCGGCAAAGAGGATGGCCAAGAAGTTGGCGCTGGCCTCGATGATGGAGCTCGACATGGCGCTTGCACGGGAGAGACCGAGGTAGAAAAAGAAGTACTGGCCGATGGTCTGGAAGAGCGACAGCGTGAGGATAGGTTTGATGTCGCGCGCCTGCGGAACGAGCGGACGGCGCTGGGCCGCGCCCATACCAACAATGACCAGCGCGCCGGCAAGGGTGAAGCGCAGGCCCGCGAAGAACAGCTGCGAGGCGCTATCGTGTGCCGGGATGCCAAAGAGCGCGTAGCCGATCTTGATGCAGGGAAAAGCCGACCCCCAGAGCGCGCAGCATACGAGGCAGCCCAGGATGAGTCCGGGCAGGGTGGCGAGATATGGCTTGCGGCTTTCCATGGTGTCCTTCCTACATGCGCGAAGCAAAAAAGAACCCGCCACTGGGAGTGCCGGTGGCGGGTGTTGTTACCCGAAGGGATTGTACCCGATGGGAAAGGTTTAGGCGAAGTAGGCTACGCCGCTCTCAAAGATCGGCATGAACTTATCGCCGGGGACATGCTCAGGCACGTTGCGGTACAGGTTGTCACCGCGGCGCTCGGCATGGCCCATTTTGCCCAGGACGCGGCCGTCGGGGCTCGTGATGCCCTCGATGGCAAGCGCGGAGCCGTTGGGGTTGACGGAGAGGTCCATGCTGGGCTTACCGTCCTCGCCCACGTACTGCGTGGCGACCTGGCCGTTGGCGATGAGCTGCGCGAGCACCTCGTCATTGGCGACAAAGCGACCCTCGCCGTGGCTGATGGCGACAGTGTAGGGGTCGTCCAGGCTGCACTGCGTCAGCCACGGGGACAGGTTGGACGAGATGCGGGTGCGCACCAGACGGCTCTGGTGGCGGCCGATGGTGTTGAACGTCAGCGTGGGCGCATCGGGCGTGGCGTCGACGATGTCACCGTAGGGCACCAGACCGAGCTTGATCAGGGCCTGGAAGCCGTTGCAGATGCCCAGCATCAGGCCATCGCGGGCCTTGAGCAAGTCGCGGACGGCCTCGGTGACCTCGGGAGCGCGGAAGAACGCCGTGATGAACTTGGCGGAGCCGTCGGGCTCATCGCCGCCCGAGAAGCCGCCGGGAATCATGACGATCTGGCTTGCACGGATGCGGCGGGCAAGCTCATGGGTGCTCTCGGCGACGGCCTCGGGCGTGAGGTTGTTGATCACGAAGGTGTCGGCCTCGGCACCGGCGGCGCGGAATGCACGGGCGCTGTCGTACTCGCAGTTGTTGCCAGGGAACACGGGGATGACCACGCGCGGGCGGGCGATCTTGGCGCCACCGTACACATGGATATCCTTGGCGCGGAAGTCGATGGTCTCGACCTCGGCAGTCTCGCCGGCGCTGCGGTAGGCAAAGACGCCCTCGATGCCGCTCTCCCAGGCCTCCTGGAGCTCAGAGAGCTCGATGACCTCGGAGCCGGTGTCGATGACATAGCCCTCGACGGTGGTGCCGAGGGGCTCGACGACAACGCCGTCGGCGACCTCGGGCAGCTCGGCGTCCTCGGCGAGCTCGACGATAAAACTGCCGTAGAGCGGGGTGAAGAGGCTCTCCACGTCCACGTCCTCGGCAAGCTCGATGCCGATCTGGTTACCGACGCACATCTTAAAGAGGCTCTCGGCGCCGCAGCCGTAGCCGGGCGTGGAGATGGCCAGGGCGTCACCGGTAGCGGTGAGCGCCTCGACGGCGTCAAACGCTGCGAGCAGCTGCTGAGCGTCGGGGCGGTAGTCCTCGCCGTAGGTGGCGGGGGCGATGCGGACGACGCGGTGCGTGAGGCCCTTGAACTCGGGGGAGACGGCGCGGGCTGCGCGGCCCACGGCGACAGCGAAGCTGATCAGGGTCGGCGGGACGTTGAGCTCGCCGGCCTCATCCTCAAACGAGCCGCTCATGGAATCCTTGCCGCCGATGGCGCCGGCACCCAGGTCGACCTGGGCCATGAGGGCGCCGAGCACCGCTGCCATGGGCTTGCCCCAGCGCTCGGCCTCGGTACGCAGGCGCTCGAAGTACTCCTGGAAGGAGAGGTAGGCGCGCTTGTGCTCAAAGCCGGCGGCCACGAGCTTGGCGATGGACTCGACCACGGACAGGTAGGCGCCCGCAAACTGGTCGGCTTCCATCAGGTAGGGGTTGAAACCCCATGCCATGGCGCTCGCCGTGGTGGTCTCGCCGTCCACAGGGAACTTGGCGACCATGGCCGAGCTCGGGGTGAGCTGCGTCTTGCCGCCAAAGGGCATGAGCACGGTTGCGGCGCCGATGGTGGAGTCGAAGCGCTCGGAAAGGCCCTTGTTGGAGGCGACATTGAGATCGGTGACGAGCGAGGTCATGCGCTCGGCAAGCGTGGTGCCGGCCCAGCTGGGCTGCCACACGCTGCGTGCGCAGACGTGGGCGACCTGGTGCTTAGGCGCTCCGTTGGAGTTGAGGAACTCGCGGGACAGGTCGACGATAGCGACACCGTTCCAGGCCATGCGCATGCGCGGCTCGGCGGTAACCTCGGCGATAACGGTTGCCTCGAGGTTCTCCTCGGCGGCGTAGCCCATGAACTCCTCGACGTCACCGTCGGCGACGGCGCAGGCCATACGCTCTTGGGACTCGGAGATGGCGAGCTCGGTGCCGTCCAGGCCGTCGTACTTCTTGGTCACGGTGTCCAGGTCGACATACAGGCCGTCGGCAAGCTCGCCCACGGCGACCGAGACGCCGCCGGCGCCAAAGTCGTTGCAGCGCTTAATCAGGCGGCAGGCATCGCCGCGGCGGAACAGACGCTGCAGCTTGCGCTCGACCGGGGCGTTGCCCTTCTGGACCTCAGCGCCCGAGGTCTCGATGGACTCGGTGTTCTGGGTCTTGGAGGAGCCGGTGGCACCGCCGATGCCGTCACGGCCGGTACGGCCGCCCAGCAGGATAATCTTATCGGTGGGGGCGGGGCACTCGCGGCGCACGTGGCTTGCCGGGGTAGCGCCCACGACGGCACCGACCTCCATGCGCTTGGCCACGTAGCCGGGGTGATAGAGCTCGTTGACCTGTCCGGTGGCAAGGCCGATCTGGTTGCCATAGCTGGAGTAGCCGGCGGCAGCGGTGGTCACGAGCTTGCGCTGCGGCAGCTTGCCCTCGAGCGTCTCAGAAACGGGGACGGTGGGGTCGCCGGCGCCGGTGACGCGCATGGCCTGGTACACATAGCTGCGGCCCGAGAGCGGGTCGCGGATGGCGCCGCCCACGCAGGTGGCGGCACCGCCGAAGGGCTCGATCTCGGTCGGGTGGTTGTGGGTCTCGTTCTTAAACAGGAACAGCCAGTCCTGGTCCTCGCCGTCGACGTCGACCTTCACCTTGACGGTGCAGGCGTTGATCTCCTCGGACTCGTCGACATCGGTCATGACGCCGGTCTTCTTAAGGTACTTGGCGCCGATGGTGCCCATGTCCATAAGACAGACGGGCTTGGCGTCGCGACCGAGCTCGTGACGCATCTCCATATAGCGGTCGAAGGCCTGCTGCACCACGGCGTCATCGATCGTCACGTCGTCCAGGACGGTGCCGAAGGTGGTGTGGCGGCAGTGATCGGACCAGTAGGTGTCGATCACGCGGATCTCGGTGATGGTGGGGTCGCGATCCTCATCGCGGAAGTACTGCTGGCAGAAGGCGATGTCCGCCTCGTCCATGGCAAGGCCGCGCTCGGTGATAAAGGCGGCGAGGCCGGCCTCATCGAGCTCGCGGAAGCCGTCGAGCACCTCGACGGGCTGGGGCTCGGGGGTCTCCATGTGCAGCGTCTCGGGCAGATCGAGCGAGGCGATGCGGGCCTCGACGGGGTTCACCACGTAGTGCTCGATGGCCTCGACGGCAGCCTCGTCCAAGTCGCCCGAGATCATATAGACCTTGGCGGAGCGCACGGCGGGGCGCTCGCCCTGGCTGATGAGCTGCGCGCACTCGCTGGCGGAGTCGGCGCGCTGGTCAAATTGGCCAGGCAGGAATTCGACGGCAAAGACGGCGCCATCGCTTGCGGGGAGCTCGTCATAGGTCACATCGACCTGGGGCTCGCTAAAGACGGTCGGGACGCAGGAGCGGAAGAGCTCCTCGTCGATGCCCTCGACGTCGTAGCGGTTGATGATCCTCAGAGCCTCGATGCCCTGAATGCCGAGAATCTCGGTCAGCTCGCCCTTGAGCTGCTGAGCCTCGACGTCGAACCCGGGTTTCTTCTCCACGTAGATACGAGAGACCATTGGTTCCTGCCTTCCTGATCGGTTGGGCGTACGGTACGGTATGCGGCAGCGGTCGGTTTGCGGGGCAAGCCTCGCGGTCGCCTTGAGCCACATGTTTGTAAACGTCACTATGATACGACAGCTCGCGACGCGTTGAGGACGGCGAGGGTGCTACAGTGAAGCCCAAACAAGAGAAAGGCATCACATGGCATTCGTTTCGCTCGCCATCATCGCGCTCGTGGCCTTCGCAAGCCCCTTTATCGCCTCGACGATTCCTGGAAAGCCCGTTCCCGAGACGGTCTTTTTGCTCGTGTTCGGCGCGGTGCTAGGCCCGCATATGCTCGGCGTCATCCATGTGGACGCCGAGGTCTCGCTCGTGTCCGAGCTCGGCTTGGCCTTTTTGTTCCTGCTCGCCGGTTTTGAGATCGACCCCAAGAACATTACAGGCGTCGAAGGACGCTACGGCATGGCGACGTGGGTCGTCACGTTTGGCATCGCCTGGCTTGCCGTACGCTTTGCGCCGTGGTTCTCGGTCAGTCATTTCGACGGTATCGCCGTGACGCTCGCGCTTACCTCGACGGCACTCGGCACGCTCGTGCCCATCATGCGCGAACGCTCGCTCACCGGCACGCGTGTGGGCGATTCGATTCTCGCGTACGGCACCTGGGGCGAGCTTGGCCCCGTGCTCGCTATGTCGGTGCTGCTTTCTGCACGAACCGGCATTCAGACGCTCGTGATTCTGGGCCTGTTTGCGGTGGTCTGCGTGTTGCTGGCCGTGGTTCCGAGCCGCTCCAAGCGCGTCGGCAGCCGCTTCTTTGCATTTGTCGAGGAGCGCGCCGATACCACCTCGCAGACCTTCGTGCGCTTGACGGTGCTCATCCTGGTCACGCTCGTGGCGTTCTCGGCCATCTTCGATCTCGACATCGTGTTGGGCTCCTTTGCCGCCGGCTTTGTCCTGCGCTATATCATCCCCGAGGGCAATCACACGCTCGAGACTAAGCTCGATGGCCTGGCCTACGGCTTTTTGATCCCCGTGTTCTTTACCGTATCGGGCGCAAAGATCGACCTGACGGCCGTCGCATCGCGCCCCGGGCTGCTCGTGGGCTTTATTGTGGCGCTGCTGATTATTCGCGCCGTGCCCATTCTTGTTTCTATGAGCATCTGTCCCGAGACGCGCGATGTCTCGGCGTATGGCCGCATTACCGTGGCCCTGTACTGCACCACGGCGCTTCCGATCATCGTTGCCGTGACGAGCGTGGCCGTCAACGCCGGCGCGCTGTCGCAAGATATCGCGTCGGTCATGGTTGCCGCCGGTGCCATCACGGTGTTTTTGATGCCGCTGCTCGCCCAGCTCTTCTATCACGTGGTCGACGCCGCGCCGGTTGCCGCCGTGGCAGAAGTTGCCGAGCATCCTTCCGACGCGCTCGATATTCTGCGCGCCCATCACGACCTGGCGAGCCTGCTCGCACGCGAGCACGAACTGCTGACCTCGCATGGCCACGGGCGCACTCTCGACGGCATGCCTACGATTGATTCCATTGCCGACCGCCTCTCGGTCGAAGCGGCGAGCGAGCGCATCGATGCCCGTATTGTTGACGCTGCCCATTTGCTGGCCGAGAAGACCTATGGCGACGAGATCGACCCGTCCAAGCTCACCCCGCGCGAACGCCGCCGCCTGGAGCGCGCCAAGCTCGCCGTGCGCGAATACCGCCGTCGCATGCTTGAACTCTACGCAAGAGAAGAAGCCGAGGACGACGACGGCAGGTAGCAAGGAATACTGGGATACGGTTTCCGTCCAAATAAAAGAAGGCGCGCTGCCTGCATCGACCGCAGACAGTGCGCCTTTTGCGTTGAACTTTGTTGAGGTCAGAAACCGTGGCTTGCGACCTTTAGGAGCGGGCGGCTCCGTCGACGGGGAGCACGGCGCCGGTAACGTAGGAGGACATGTCGCTTGCCAGGAAGACGAAGGCGTTGGCGACGTCCTCGGGCTCGCCCATGCGGCCAAGCGGGATGGTGGCGACGAGCGGCTTGATGACCTCGTCGGGCAGGGCGGCAACCATGTCGGTCCTGGTCACGCCGGGTGCGACGGCGTTGACGCGAATGCCCTTGGGGGCGAGCTCGCGCGAGAGCGACTGGACCATGCCGTTGACGGCGAACTTGGACGTGGGGTAGCCGACGCCGGAGGGCTGACCATACTTGGCGACCATCGAGGTCGTAGTGGTGATGGTGCCGCCATGGCCGGCCTCGGTCATGATCTTGGCAGCGGCATGGTGGCCGTTAAAGACGGCGGTCACGTTGAGGTTCATAACCTTGGCGAACTCCTCGGCGGTGTAGTTGAGCAGCGGGGTGCTCTGGGAGATGCCAGCGTTGTTGACGACCGTGTCCAGGCCGCCCATGTCTGCAGCTGCCTGGGTAAAGGCCTCGGTTACGGCCTCGAGCGAGGTGAGGTCGCAGGAACGGCCCCAGACCTTGGCCTCGGGATAGGCTGCAGTCAGCTTCTCAACAGCGGCGTCGGCGGTCTCCTGGCGAGAGCCAAAGACGGTGACGGCAGCGCCTTCCTCAATAAAACGGCAGGCGATGGCATAGCCGATACCGCGCGTGCCTCCGGTGATGATTGCTTTCTTACCTTCGAGCAACATGGTGCCTCCATTCTTCGGGGGTGCGGACATACGCAGCACAGCATAGTGGCGGCCCAAAACGAGCACGTTCGCTTATCGGTGAACGGTACCCCCGGTTGTCAATGAGCGGTCGAGTTGCTCAAACGTAAGCCACGCCAATGCGCCCCGAGAGCAAACAAAAGGGCTCCCGTCCAAGACCGGACGGGAGCCCCTCAACATATATGCCGTATGGCGAAGACCGGATTAGTTGGCCATGACGCCTTCGGTCCAGGCCTCGACGTCCTCAATACGCAGGACGTTGGCGACCTCTGCCACGCAGTCGACGCCTGCAAGCTCGGCGGCGGCAGCCTGGATGTCCTTCTCGAGCGCGCGGTGCGTCAGGAAGATGACCGAGCAGGTGTCGGTGACGCCCGACTTGCCATCCTCGACCTGATTGATGAGCGAGATCGAGATGTTGTGCTTGGCGAAGATATCGACCGTTTCGGACAGGGCGCCCACGCGGTCGGCAACCTTCAGGCGCACATAGTACTTGGTCTGGAGCTCGTCCATGGGCTTAAAGGCGAGGTTGTGGCCATAGGGCTCAATCTCGGGCAGCGGTGCCACGCCTCGGCTGATCTGCTCGGACAGCGACAGGATATCGCCCACGACGGCGCTCGCGGTGGGGAAGGAGCCTGCGCCGGCACCGTAGAACATGGTCTCGCCCACAGCGTCGCCCACCACGTAGACGGCGTTCATGGCGCCGTTGACCTTGGCGAGCATGTGGTCGGCGGGGATCAGCGTGGGGTGCACGCGGACGTCGACGCCGGCATCGGTGTTGCGGGCGATGCCCAGCAGCTTAATGGTGTAGCCGAGCTCGCGGGCCTGGGCGATGTCCTCGGCGCCGATGGTGCGGATGCCCTGCTGGTAGACGTCGTCGGTGGTCACGCGGGTGCCAAAGCCGATGGAAGCGAGGATAGCCGTCTTGCTGGCGGCGTCGAAACCGTCGACGTCGGCGGACGGATCGGCCTCGGCGTAGCCCTTGGCCTGGGCGTCGGCGAGCACGTCGGCGTAATCGGCGCCCTCGGCGTCCATGCGCGACAGGATGTAGTTGGTGGTGCCGTTGAGGATGCCGGCGATGGTCAGGATCTTGTTGCCCACCAGGTCGTGCTCGAGCGTGCTGACGATGGGGATACCGCCGCCGCAGCTGGCCTCACATTTGATCTGCACGCCGCACTCACGCGCCTTCTCGGCGAGCGTCTCGACATGGCGGCCCAGCAGGGCCTTGTTAGCGGAGACGACATGCTTGCCGTTCTCAAACGCGGTGGTGAAGATCTCGGTCGCGGGGTGCTCGCCGCCGATCAGCTCGACGACGATGTCGACGGCGGGGTCGGTGACGACATCGTGCCAGTCGCTCGTAAAGGCCTCGCGCTCAATACCGGCGGCTTCGGCCTGCTCCCAGGCAAGCGCGCAGGCGCGGGTCAGCTTAAGGTCGATGCCGTAGGCGGCCAGGTACTCATCGTGGTGGCTCTTGATCAGACGAGCCACGCCGCCGCCGACGGTTCCCAGACCGATCAGGCCGACGTTCACGGTGCGCAGGGGTTCGCTCATAGATAGCTCCTTCGTGCATCTGTATGGATGATTGACCAGTTAAGGTTGAGAGCATTCTAACGTGAACCGAGGGCGCGTGCTCGCCAGGCAACAGGAGCCGCACAAAACGCTACCACCGAAACGCTGCGGAAACATTGGAAACACGCTCGCTACAAACGAAGTTCCGTAACAAACTGTCAACGTTTGAACCATAAGGTTTGCCCTGTACCGCAAGACGGCCGCACCGCGGCCAGCGAAAAGGGGGACACCATGTTCAACATCAACAGCACGCTCAGCCGTAGGAACTTCCTCGCCGGCGCCGCCGCGCTCGGTAGCACCGTCGCGCTTGCCGGTTGTTCGTCGGGTGGCTCGGATGGCGGCTCCGCCGATGAAGACGGCGCATTCAAGATCGGTGTCATCGGCCCTCTGACCGGTGCCGCGGCAACCTATGGCGTCTCGGTCGAGAAGGGCGCCAAGCTCGCCGTCAAGGATTTCTCGACCAAGGACCTCAAGCTCTCGCTTAAGTCCGAGGACGACGTCGCCGACGGCGAGAAGGCCATCAACGCCTTCAATACCCTGTGCGACTGGGGCATGCAGGCGCTCGTCGGCCCCGTCACCACCGGTGCCGCCGTCGCCGTCTCGGGCGAGATTGCCGACGACATGCTCATGGTCACGCCCTCTGCTTCGTCGCTCGACGTCACCAAGGACAAGACCACGGTCTTCCAGGTCTGCTTCACCGATCCCACCATGGGCACGAGCGCCGCGAAGTTCTTGGCTGAGAAGTATGCGGACGCCAAGATCGCCCTGTTCTATAACTCCGGCGACACGTACAGCTCGGGTGTTGCCGATGCCTTTGCCGAGCAGGCCAAGGAGTCCAAACTTGATATCGTCGACACCGAGACCTTTAAGGATGATTCTTCCACGAGCTTTACCAACCAGCTGACCAAGGCCAAGGAGGCCGGCGCCACGCTCATCTTCGCGCCGATCTACTACACGCCGGCGTCCGTCCTGCTCAAGAATGCGAGCGATATGGGCTACGACATGACGCTCATGGGTACCGACGGCATGGACGGTCTGCTCTCTGTGGAGGGCTTCGACACCTCGCTTGCCGAGGGCGTGCTGCTCATGACCCCGTTCTCCGCCGACGACGAGAAGAACGCCGACTTCGTCAAGGCATACAAGGAGGAGTACGACGAGACCCCTAACCAGTTTGCCGCCGACGCCTACGACTGTGTCCACGCGATCGCCGAGGCTATCGACAAGGCCGGCATTGACACGACGGCCGACGGCGCCGATATTGCCGCCGACCTTGCCAAGGCCATGCGCAAGATCAAGATCGAGGGCCTGACCGGCGAGCTTACCTGGAACGACGAGGGCCAGGTCGAGAAGCCCGCTACGGCCTATGTGATTCAGGACGGCAAGTACATCGCCGCCTAAGAGCGTATAAAACACAACCGGTGAGGCCCTTTTATTCAGGGCGAGGACGCTTGTAACAGAATGGAAACATTACTTTCACACAATAAAGTGGCAGACCTGCATAAAGTGACAAAAATACGCAGAAATATGGATAAAAGGACAAACCGAAAGAAAAGTTGAAATAATCGCCACTTTTCTTAACTAAAGCGTCTACTATTTTGCGAACGCCGAACACGGCGAAGGATGGCCTGTCGGGTAACGGAAACCCGACGAGATTTGAGAGGAGAGCCGCATGTCGAGCCTCACCGGTAAGTCATTGAACCCTGTTATGAATCGCAGGAGCGTTATCGCGAGCGCAGCAGGTCTGGGGGCGATGTCTATTCTAGCTGGCTGCTCCTCCAACGGCGGCGATAGCGGTTCCGCTTCGAGTGACGCTTCGTTTAAGATCGGCACCATCGGCCCGCTGACCGGTGCCGCCGCGTCCTACGGCAAGTCCGTTACCCAGGGCGTCGAGCTTGGCTGCAAGGATTTCTCGACCAAGGAGCTGCCGCTTGCCAGCAAGGCCGAGGACGACCAGGCCGACGGCGAGAAGGCCGTCAACGCCTTTAACACACTGCTCGACTGGGGCATGCAGGCCCTCGTCGGCCCGACCACCACGGGTGCGTCGGTTGCCGTTGCCGCCGAGTGCGGTAACGACCCCAAGACGTTCATGATCACCCCGTCCGCGTCCTCCGAGGACGTCACCGACGGCAAGGATTGCGTCTTCCAGGTTTGCTTCACCGACCCCAACCAGGGCGTCAACGCTGCCAAGTTCCTGGCTCAGAAGTATGCGGACGAGAAGTTCGTGCTGTTCTATAACTCCGGCGACGCCTATTCCTCGGGCATCGCGGATTCCTTTAAGGCCCAGGCCGCTGAGTCCAAGCTCGAGATCGTCGACGAGGAGACCTTTAAGGACGACTCCGCCACGAGCTTTACCAACCAGCTGACCAAGGCCAAGCAGGCCGGCGCCACCATGATCTTCGCGCCGATCTACTACACGCCGGCGTCCGTCCTGCTCAAGAACGCCAAGGACATGGGCTACGACGTCAAGATGATGGGCTGCGACGGCATGGACGGCATCCTGGGCGTGGAGGGCTTCGACACCTCCCTTGCCGAGGGCCTGCTGCTCATGACCCCGTTCTCCGCCGACGACGAGAAGAACGCCGACTTCGTCAACGCTTACAAGGATAAGTACGGCGATACTCCCGACCAGTTTGCTGCCGACGCCTACGACGGCGTGCATGCTGTAGTCGAGGCTCTCAAGGAGGCCGGTCTGGGTGTCGACGCCGACCCCACCGAGGTCGCCGAGAAGCTGCCCGAGGCTATGCTCAAGATCACCGTTGACGGTCTGACCGGCAAGCTTTCCTGGAACGACAAGGGCCAGGTCCAGAAGGACCCGACGGCGTACGTCATCACCGACGGCAAGTACGTACAGGCCTAATAGGCCGCCTTACATAGAGCGGTTTTGATCCCAAGCAGGGGAGGTTTTGGCCTTCCCTGCTTGCTTGGTATCTGGGGACAGTGTAACGTCCCTGTTTCATACAGTAACTGGAAACCTATTCGAAAGGGGGATGTGGAACATGACGGTCTTTATCCAATACCTGGTCAACGGCCTGTCCATGGGCAGCGTCTACGCCATCATCGCGTTGGGCTACACCATGGTCTACGGTATCGCCAAGATGCTGAACTTCGCTCACGGCGACGTCATCATGGTCGGTGCCTATGTCTCGTTCTGCGCCACGTCGTATCTCGGCCTTCCGGGCTGGGCATCTGTAATTCTCTCTTGCGCGGTCTGCACGGTTCTCGGTGTTCTCATCGAGGGTCTGGCCTACAAGCCGCTGCGCCAGGCGGGCCCGCTGGCCGTTCTGATCACGGCCATCGGCGTGTCCTACTTCCTGCAGAACGCCGCGCAGCTTCTGTGGGGCGCCACGCCCAAGAACTTTACTTCGCTCGTCACCTTCCCGGTGCCGGAGTTCTTGGCCAAGTACAACGTGAGCGCCGTCTCGCTCGTCACCATCGTCGCCTGCCTGGTTATCATGGCCGGCCTGATGTTCTTTACGGGCAACACCAAGATGGGCAAGGCCATGCGCGCCGTGTCCGAGGACAAGGCCGCTGCTCAGCTCATGGGCATCAACGTCAACCGCACCATCTCGATGACGTTTGCCATCGGCTCTGCCCTTGCCGCCATCGCCGGCGTGCTGCTGTGCTCCTACTCGCCGGTCCTGCAGCCCACGACGGGCGCCATGCCTGGCATCAAGGCCTTCGACGCCGCCGTCTTCGGTGGCATCGGCTCTATCCCCGGCGCCTTTGTCGGCGGTATTCTCATCGGCATCATCGAGGCAATGGCACAGGCTTACATTTCCACGAGCCTTGCCAACTCCATCGTCTTTGGTGTTCTGATCATCGTCCTGCTCGTCAAGCCTGCCGGCCTCTTGGGCAAGTACGTCCCCGAGAAGGTGTAGGTGAGCGTTATGAAGTTTCTTAAAGACAAGCAGACGCGTCACGACTTTGTCACGTACGCCATGTGCATCGTGGCATTCGCCATCGTGTTCTTTATGCAATCCAACCACATGATCCCGCGCATGATTGCCGGTCAGCTGGTTCCCATCACGGCCTACATCGTCATGGCCATCTCACTCAACCTCGTCGTTGGCATCGCGGGCGACCTGTCGCTGGGCCACGCGGGCTTTATGAGCGTCGGAGCCTACACGGGTATCGTTACCGCTGTCGCGCTCGAGAGTGCTATTCCTTCGGATCCGGTGCGTCTTATCATCAGCATCGTGGTCGGTGCCATCGCCGCTGCCATCATGGGTTTCTTGATTGGTATCCCGGTCCTTCGCCTGAGCGGCGACTACCTGGCTATCGTGACCCTGGCCTTTGGCGAGATCATCAAAGAGATCGTCACCTGCCTTATCGTGGGCGTCGACTCCCGCGGCCTGCACGTGATCTTTAACATCACGGGCAATTCGACGGTCGACGACCTGCACCTGTTGGAGGACGGCACCGCCATCATCAAGGGCGCCCAGGGCGCCTCGGGCGTGTCGACGTACTCGACCTTCCTCGCCGGTGCCATCCTGGTCATGGTAGCGCTCGTAATCGTGCTCAACCTGGTCCGCAGCCGTACCGGCCGTGCCATCATGGCCGTGCGCGACAACAAGATCGCTGCCGAGTCCGTGGGCATCTCCGTCACCCAGTACCGTATGATCGCCTTTGTGGTCTCCGCTGCCCTCGCCGGTGCTGCCGGAGCCCTCTTCGGCGGTAACTTCTCGCAGCTCTCCGCCACCAAGTTCGACTTCAACACGTCGATTCTCATCCTGGTGTTCGTGGTCCTGGGTGGTCTGGGCAACATGCGCGGCTCCGTCATCGCTGCGGCGCTGCTCACGGTGCTCCCCGAGCTGCTCCGTCAGTTCTCGGACTACCGCATGCTTATCTACGCCATCGTGCTGATTCTGGTCATGGTCTTTACCAATAACCCGCAGCTTAAGGCGTTCTTCGCACGCGTTAAGGACCGCTTTGCTCCCAAGAAGGAGGTGGCAGCCGATGCCCAGTAAGTTTGAGTTCAACAAGGGCAAGATGGTCCCGTATCCGTCTGGCGCCATCGTTCCCGACCGCGACCTGGGCGAGCGCCCGGCGCTCGAGTGCATCCACCTGGGCATTGAGTTCGGCGGCCTTAAGGCAGTCGACGACTTTAGCCTGACTATCGGCAAGACCGAGATCGCCGGTCTGATCGGCCCCAACGGCGCCGGCAAGACCACGGTCTTCAACCTGCTCACCAAGGTGTACCAGCCCACGCACGGCACCATTCTGCTCGACGGCGAGGATACCTCGGGCAAGTCCGTCTACCAGGTCAACCGCATGGGTATCGCCCGTACCTTCCAAAACATTCGCCTGTTCAACACCATGACGGTGGAGGACAACGTCAAGGTCGGCCTGCACAACCAGGAGCGCTACTCCGGTTTTGAGGGCGTGCTGCGCCTGCCGACGTATTGGAAGCACGAGAAGGCCGCCCACGAGCGCGCCATGGAGCTACTGTCCATCTTTGACATGGAGCACCTGGCAAACGAGCAGGCCGGCTCGCTGCCTTACGGCGCCCAGCGTCGTCTGGAGATCGTCCGCGCGCTTGCCACGAACCCCAAGCTGCTGCTGCTCGACGAGCCTGCCGCCGGCATGAACCCGTCCGAGACCGCCGAGCTCATGGCGAACATCGTCAAGATCCGCGACACCTTCGGCATCGCCATCATGCTCATCGAGCACGACATGTCGCTTGTCATGAACATTTGCGAAGGCATCTGCGTGCTTAACTTTGGTAAGGTCATCGCCAAGGGCACGGCCGAGGAGATCCAGAACAACGACGCCGTTATCGAGGCGTATCTGGGCAAGCAGGATAAGGGGGAGAACTAAATGGCAGAGCCGATGCTTTCCGTCTACAACATCAACGTCTGGTACGGCGCCATCCACGCCATCAAGGACATCTCCTTTAACGTCAATGAGGGCGAGATCGTGGCCCTGATCGGTGCCAACGGCGCCGGCAAGTCCACGACGCTTAAGACCGTCTCGGGCCTGCTGCGCTCCAAGACCGGCTCCATCAAGTTTATGGGCGAGGACATTACCCATACGCCCGCCGACAAGCTGGTGAGCAAGGGTCTGGCTCAGGTTCCCGAGGGCCGTCGCGCCTTTTTGCAGATGACGGTCGAGGAGAACCTGGAGATGGGTGCCTACACCCAGCCCAAGTCCACGGTGGCTCCGGGGCTTGAGCGCGTCTACGAGCAGTTTCCGCGTCTGAAGGAGCGCCGTCGCCAGGTCGCCGGCACCCTTTCTGGCGGTGAACAGCAGATGCTCGTTATGGGCCGCGCCCTTATGAGCAACCCCAAGCTGCTCATGCTCGACGAGCCCTCCATGGGCCTGGCGCCGATTCTGATCGAGCAGATCTTCCAGATTGTCGAGGATCTGCACAAGGCCGGCACCACGGTGCTTCTGGTCGAGCAGAACGCGCAGATGGCGCTTTCGATCGCCACACGCGGCTACGTGCTCGAGACCGGCAAGATCACCATGACCGGCACCGGCCAAGAGCTCCTGCACGACGACAACGTGCGCAAAGCATATCTTGGTGGTTAATTCATCCAACAAAGGGGGCGCTGACCAACCCGGCCAGCGCCCCTTTTTGCATGCACGTGGGTAGCTAATTTGGGACGGGGCTATTTTGACTACCTTTACATGCAAAGTAGTCAAAATAGCCCCGTCCCAAATTAGCTACCCTTGCGCCAAAAGAAGGCCCCGTTCTGGAGTGTGCCGGAACGGGGCCTTGGTGGTTGAGATCTATCGAGTTTTGTTCGTTAGTCTACCTTTTGTCCGCACGTGGGGCAGAACTGGGCTTCGGGCACAAGCGGGGTTCCGCAGTGACGGCAGAAGCGGGCTGGTTCGGCCGGAGTTGCCGGCATCGCCGGTGCCGCGGGCACTGCGGCGTTCTGCTGGACGCGCTTCTGGCGACGACGCTGCTTACGCTGAAGCTTGGGCGCTGCGGTTGCCATACCGTTTGCTGCCTTCGAGCGCTTTTTGCGGATGCAAAGGACAACAATCACGCCACCGATAACCAGGACGATCGCCACGCCACCGCCAATAACAAACGGCAGGTGAGTCTGGACAAAGTAGAGAACATCCTCAGGCAGCGAATGGGGGATGTTCGATTTATAAATGTTCACGTGTAGTGTGGCGGGGTCATTCTCGTCGAAATATGTTGCCACAATCTTGCGATCGCCGTTCATGAACGAAAGGTCGCACCAATGAGAGTCAAACTCACTCTTTGCCCCGGTCTGAGCATCGACTAGACATGCTGAGGACCTGTCGTCGTCTGAGTATTCCCCAAGTAAGACACTGCCATCATGCGAAATATCGCAGACGAAGCCATCGCCAAAGGGGAGGGCAATCGAGCTGATAGTGTTCCCATTTTGCAAATCGATGACGCCGAGGCTCGTATCTTGCTCGTCCAGGTAGTAATCATCGTCATCCTCTTCAGAAAGATCACTTGAGCTATTGCTGATATAAACGGGGTAGTAATCGCATGATCCGTGATCATATGGAGAAAAAGTGTGATCCTCATCATCGGATATGGTGCTCAGGTTGGCGTCGCGGTCGGCTTTAATCAAAAAAGACTCACCTTGAAGAATAAAGCCTTCTGAGTTCGGGAGTGGGGTTGTTGAGCTTATTTCGATGCTGCCTGTTACCTTATTTACATGAGTAGTGTTTGATTTGGTCGAGCCGGTTTTTGTGTCGAACACTTTCAGAGTGACGGTGGATTTATCCGCGTTGGTCGTCACGACGTAAAAACAGTCTCCATCTTTCGAAAGCATTATCCGCGACCAATCGCTTTCTTTGGGGTAGCCCTGCATCTTGTTATCAGTCTTAAGATCATAAAGTGCATACGAATAGTTATCATCGGAATCGTGCTGTATAACACATGCTGTTTCTCCGTTTTCGCTAATCAGAGCAAAGTCCTGAGTGTATCGTCCTGGTTCAAGCGAATGGACTGAACGACTTTGCTTTACAGGAGAGAAGATGACCAAGTCGGAGCCTTCTATCCAAGACAGCTGGCCATTCCACGACACGCTCGTCGAATCGAGGCTATTCTTTGGAATGTCAACGGGTCTTACGCTTCCGTCGCCCAAATTGATGAGGGATACTTTTTTCAGGTTGTTTTCGTCATCGCGGTCAAACAGGTAACAATACCCTGAGCCTGTATCTACTTTTCGGACATACGAGCTGTCGCTGCTGGTCTTAAAACTGTATGACTTCTCGAGCTCGGGGGTCGGTACGCTGCCGCCGGCTAATGCTGCAGGAGGGGCTGCGAGCGGAGACAGGGCTGCGATCAGGCCGATGGCGACTGCTGCGATCCTTCCGCTCTTTTGGATGCTCTTAAACATGGCAATCCTTTCCTCTAGATTCGAATGACGATACTGCCATGGTTGCCTAAGATTCGCGAATCATGTTGCGCAACATTCACCATCGGCAACATTTTTCGGCCAGCCGTAATGGTCGGTTTTCCTCCGTCCCCGAGGGATCATTTGAGTTGCGGTGAAATAGGGACTGAATACGGGCTCCAGAGGCCAAAACAGTTCCTATTCCACCGCAACTTCATGGGGATGTGTGACAATGCCCGTCGGAAAACATCTGCTGTCTTTGGGGGTCTATCTATGCTGTACGAGTTTTGTGCTGAGAACTTTGAGCGGGTGCCGGCGGCCATCGAGGCCGGTGCGGGGCGCATTGAGCTGTGCGACAACCTCGCCGTCGGTGGTACTACGCCTTCTGCCGGCGTCATCAGCGCTGCGGTCAACTATGCTCACGAACATGACGCGCGAGTGATGTGCATGGTTCGCCCGCGTGGTGGCGACTTTCACTACAACCAGGACGAGCTGCGCATGATGGAGATGGACCTGGGCCTTGCCGTGAGTGCGGGCGTTGACGGCTTGGTCTTTGGATGCTGCAAGCCCTGCGCCGGCGGCTGGGCGCTTGACGAGCTCACGCTCGGCGCCCTTGTGATGGCTGCGGGCTGCGCGACCGAGGAGTGCAAGCGCGAGCCCATCGACATCACCTTTCACATGGCGTTTGACCAGCTCTCGTCCGAGGCTCAGCTCGATGCGATTGACACGCTTGCTGACTGTGGTGTCACGCGCATTCTGACGCATGGTGGCGCTGCCGGCACGCCGATTGAGGGCAACTTCGAAAACCTGGCCCGCTTGATCGAGTATGCGGGCGATCGTCTGACCATCCTTCCCGGCGGCGGCATTACCACGGCAAATCGCGACGCGGTCGCGGCGGCACTGGGCGTCTCCGAGCTCCATGGCACCAAGATCGTGCCGCTGGAGGTATAGCCTGTGGCACTGGTATTTGACGTTCGGCAGGCGAGCGGCAAGCCCGACGACAACCGTCGACCTGGCACCGCGTGTCCCTTTTGCGATACCGAGGGGCTCGCCAATATCATTCGGCGCGACGGTGACTGCATCTGGCTCGAGAACAAATTCAAAACCCTAAGCGATACCCGTCAAACTGTGCTGATCGAATCGGCCGATCACGACGCCGATCTGGTGACCTATGCGCCGGATGAGCTGCATCATGTGATGCGGTTTGCCCTGGGCTGTTGGCAGCAGATGATCGATTCCCAACAGTACCGCAGTGTGCTCATGTACAAGAACAAAGGCCCGCTTTCGGGCGGCAGCTTGGTCCACCCACACATGCAGATTGTGGGCTTGGAACAGGAGGACGGCTATGCTTCGCTGACTTCCGCCAATTTCGAAGGCATCGATGTTTGGCAGCGGGGAAGGGTTGCGGTCAACATCTCAACCGAACCGATCATGGGGTTCTTTGAGGTCAATGTTTCAGCCCCGCAGGGTATCGCCGCCAGCGATGACACGAGAGACCAAGCCGAGACGGGTCTCTTCGCCGATGCGATCCAGGTAGCTCTGCGTTATATCCTGAACGAGCATCATGGTGGTCGCGCGGAGTCATACAACTTGTTTTTCTATCACTTGGGCGGTCGGACCATTGCCAAGGCGCTTCCACGTTGGGTGGTTTCGCCCTACTTTGTTGGCTAGCGTCTGGCCCAGGTCAATGCCGAGACGACGCTCGATATCGATGCTGAGCGCCTGCGTGCGCATCTGGAAACGCTCGTATAGCAAGACTAACACCCGCGTAATGCGGACAGTCTAGCGTGCCATTGCGTCGCGGCCGGCTTCGACCCGCTTACGCTGGGCGGCGCGCTCCTCGCCAGTCAGGCGCTCAAAGAGGTGCCCGATAAGCGAGGCCAACACCTGCTGAAACAGCGTGCCGCACATGACGGGGAATACCACTTCGCCCGGAAAATACTGTGTGGCGATGACGGCACCCGAAGAGATATTGCGCATACCGCAGGTAAAGCACATGGTAGTCGTCTCGCTATACGACAGGTGCAGCGCGCGGGCGACCAAGATGCCGATGACAAAACCGCTGATGGCAAACACCAGAATAAAGAGGGCGACTTCCAGGCGCTCGGCGTTCATATGCAGCACGTACTCGCTCATGGCGGTGGAGTTTGACGCGATGACGCCCATCATCATGAACTTGCAGGCGGGCGAGAGCGCGGGGGAGAGCTTCTCGTGCCCCCAGCCGCGCGTGAACTCATTAATCACAATGCCGAGCACGGCGGGGATGGCAATCATAAAGGCCATGTTCTGCATCATGCTCGATACGTCGATCGAGACGGTGGCGCCCAGCAGGAGCTTAAGCGTGAGCGGAATCGTGACGGGCGAGATGACCGAGGACGTCAGGATGATGGTGAGTGCGAGCGGGCCGTTGCCACCGAACATGCTGATCCACATAAAAGCGGTGACGGCTACGGGGACGCTGTATTCGAGCACGATGCCGCAGACAAGGTTGGGGTTGGAGCCAAAGAACAGTGAGCCCATGGCATACGCCGCGATGGGGATGATCACAGCCGAGACAAATAACGCCAAAATCAGATGCAGGGGACGGCGGAACACCTCAGCTACCTGGTGAAAGGTGTTGCTGAGCGCACCTTGGAACGTCATAAAGGCAAATAGGGTGGGAACGATGGGCTTGAGCACACCGATCTGCTGGGGAAAGAGCACACCGAGAGCCACGCAAATCGGGACGATGACCTGCATGTGCCCCGCGAGGAACTTACCCAGTCCAACCCATTGCTTCATATACTCTTGCGACTCCTTTTGCCCGTGAATCCGTTTTGAATGGATATGCTAGACGCTCGCATGCGTCCGTGCGTCAGAAACGCTCGAATATTTCGAGGATATTACTGCCATCGTTTACCGAAACCGCGGCGTACCGCGACGTTTTGCGTCCGTGCTGCACGGTATAATCATTTCGTTCAACAGATCTGCCTGCCGAAGCGGGCATACACAGAGGACTCATCGCTATGAACCGTGAGAGGTATCGCGGCGACCTGCCCCTATCGGGGGTGGGTGCCTATGTCATCGCTTAAGACGACGCATCGCTGGGCGGTCGCTCAGCAAAATCCCGAGCTTGAAAAGGAGCTTTCGGCTGGTCTGGGTATTCCCGGACTGGTGGCGCGCATTATGGTCGCGCACGGCATTGGCTCCATCGAGGAGGGCCAGCTGTTTTTGACGCCTTCGCTCGACCGCGACTGGGCCGACCCGCTCATTATCCCGGGCATGTCGGTCGTTGCCGACCGCGTCGAGCGCGCTATTCGCAACCACGAGCACATCGCCGTCTTCGGCGACTTCGATGTCGACGGCATTACGTCGACTTGCCTGCTGACTGAGGCGCTGCGCGTGTTTGGCGCCGATGTCACGCCGTTTATTCCGCATCGCTTTGAGGAAGGTTACGGCCTTTCGCGCGCGGCGCTCGACCGCGTTAATGAGCTCGCTCATCCTCAACTGATCGTGACCGTCGACAACGGCATCGCCGCCAAGGAAGAGGTTTCCTATCTGGAGAGCCTGGGGATCGATTTGGTGGTCACGGACCATCACGAGCCGTCCGACCAGGTGCCGCAGGGCGTGCCCCTGACCGATCCCAAGCTCGAGGACAAGGGTCCCTCGCGTGAGCTTGCCGGTGCCGGCGTGGCGCTCAAGCTGGTGCAGGTCCTGGGCGAGCGCCTGGGCAAGCCGTCGTATTGGCGTTCGCTGATCGAGGTCGCGGCGCTGGGCACCGTGTCCGACATGATGCCGCTGACGCCCGAGAACCGCGCGCTGGTCGCCGAGGGCATCCAGCAGATGCGTGTGACCGCCCGCCCCGGCTATATCGCGCTTGCCGCGCTCGCCAAGGCCGACCTTTCTAGCATTACGGCCGATGGCCTGTCGTTTTCGCTCATTCCCCGTCTGAACGCCGCCGGCCGTATGGCCGATCCCAAGCTGGCGCTCGATTTGCTGCTTGCCCGCGATCCCATCGAGGCAAGCGCGCTGGCGGCCGAACTCGAGGAGATCAACCGTCAACGCCGCGAGATCGAGGCGGAGCTCACGCGCGATGCCATGGCAAAGGTCGAGGAGACCTATGACGGCGGCCGTGCGATCGTCGTGGGCGGCGAGGGCTGGCACGAGGGCGTCAAGGGCATCGTGGCAAGCCGCCTGACCAATCGCTATCACGTGCCGGCGCTACTGTTCTCGATCGAGGACGGTATCGCGCGCGGTTCGGGTCGCTCGGTGGGCAAGGTCAACCTGTTCGACGCCGTTGAGCGCTGCTCCGACCTGCTGATTCGCCGCGGCGGTCATGCGGGTGCGGTGGGTGTGACGATCGAGGCCTCCAAGCTCGATGAGTTCCGCCGCCGTCTTTCCGCTGTGCTGTCCGAGCTCCCCGCCGAGGACTTTGAGGACACCGATGAGGTTGCCGCCACGGTCGACCTTTCCGAACTGAATATCGAGACCATCGAGCAGATTTCCCGCCTTGAGCCGTTTGGCCAGGGCAACAAGGTGCCGCTGTTGGCCGCCGAGGGCGTGACGATGTGTGATCGCGCCGTGGTGGGCAAGACTGGCGAGCACATGCGCTTTGTGGCGACGGATGGCGCCGCGAGTGTGCCGGCCATCATGTTCCGCGTGCCGCAGATTGATAAGCTCATCAATTGCGATAGTGCCGTCGACTTGGTGTTCGAGGCCGTGGCCGAGCATTGGCAGGGCCGCGTAAAGCCTAAACTCATGATCAAGGATGTCCTGGTCCGCGATACCACGGCGCCCAGCGTTGACGATCCGGCATGCGAGCTTCGCCGCGGCGTGGAGCCTGCGGACTCTGGCCTGCGTCTGGAGTCCCGCAAGCGCCAGACGCTCGCCCAGCTTTCCTATACCGAGCTCACGCGCTCGCTTATCCATAGCTTCATTGGCTCGAACCAGCCGCACCGCGCACAGGTCGAGGCGCTCGATGCCTTGGCCGATCATCAAAGTGTTCTTGCCGTTATGGGAACGGGACGCGGCAAGTCCCTCATCTTCCATGTGCATGCCGCACGCGAGGCGGTCCTTCGTGGGCGTGCGAGCATCTTTGTCTATCCGCTGCGCGCGCTCGTGGCCGACCAAGCCTATCACCTCTCGTCGACGATGGCCGCGCTCGGCATTGGCGTCGGCGTGCTGACCGGCGAGACCGTGGAGGCCGCGCGCGATGACGTGTTTGCCGGCTTGGCTTCGGGCCGCACCGGCATCGTGCTCACGACGCCCGAGTTCCTGTCCATTCACCGCGACCGCTTTGCGCGTTCGGGCCGCGTCGGCTTTGTCGTTATCGATGAGGCGCACCATGCCGGTCTTGCCAAGGGCGGCGACCGCAGTGCCTATCTCGATATGCCCGATATTCTCAAGGCCTTGGGCGACCCGGTCGTCATGGCGGCGACGGCCACCGCGACGGCTCCGGTCGTGGCCGAGCTTGCCCACGTGCTGCCGATTACCCGTACAGTGGTCGACGAGACGGTGCGCGAGAACCTGCAGCTCGAGGACGATCGCGATCTTGCGAGCCGCGAGAACCGACTGGTGTCCATTGTGGCGACGGGGGAGAAGACCGTCATCTATGTCAACTCGCGTGACCAGTCCGTGGCACTTGCCAAGACGCTGCGCAAGCGCGTACCCGATTGCGCGACCCGCATCGCGTTCTATAACGCGGGGCTTGCGCGTTCCGATCGCCGACGTGTGGAGGAGGCGTTCCGAGACGGAAGCCTCAGCTGCATCGTTTCGACCTCTGCCTTTGGCGAGGGCGTCAACCTGCCCGATATCCGTCATGTCGTGCTCTACCACATGCCGTTTGGCGCCATCGAGTTCAACCAGATGAGCGGGCGCGCCGGTCGCGACGGACAGCCCGCCGTGATCCATCTGCTCTATTCGTCGCGCGACGCGCGCATTAACGAGCGCCTGCTCGATTGCTATGCGCCCGAGCGCGACGAGCTTGTCACGCTCTATCGCGCGCTGCAGACTATGTGGCGCTCCAACCGCGGCAAGACCGGAGACGACTCGTTTAGCGCGAGCGATATCGACATTGCGCAGATGTGCCTTGCCATCGATGCCCGCACGCCGGTCGACGAGCGCTCGGTGGAAAGTGGCCTGGGAATCTTCGAAGAGCTTGGTTTCTGCCGCGTTTCGGGGTTTGACGACACGCGCCGCATCGCGATGGCCGAAAACCCCGGCCGCGTGCAATTGAGCAGGTCAATCCGCTATTTGGAGGGTCTGCGCTCGCGCATGGAGTTCTCGGCTTTCCGGAGCTGGGCGCTTGATTCGTGCGCTTCTGATATGCTAGCCAAAGTTAACCGCCCGATCGTACCGCGGGCCTAGGGGAAGGGGACCTCGATGGATGCCGCAGCCCGTACCGCCCATGATTCCACCCTCCAGCCGTTCTCGGAGATGGAGCACTATAAGCATGCCGATGAACTGCCGCCCGAGATTATGGCGGACAGCTACGACAAGCTGGAGCGCCTGTGCCTCAAATATATGAATGAGGACGACTTCTCCAAGGTAGAGCAGGCCTACTGCTTTGCCGCCGAGAAGCACTGCAACCAAAAGCGCCGCTCGGGTGAGATGTACATCAACCATCCCGTCGAGGTGGCCATCATTCTGGCCGACCTCAAGATGGACTGCGATGTGGTGTGCGCCGCGCTGCTGCACGATACCGTCGAGGATACCGAGACCTCGCTTGCCGATGTCTCGGGCCTGTTCGGCGAGACGGTGGCCGAGCTTGTCGACGGCGTGACCAAGCTCACCAACATCGAAGTCGACAGCATGGACGAGAAGCAAGCGCTCACGCTGCGCAAGATGTTCCTCGCCATGTCCAAGGACATCCGTGTTATCATCGTCAAACTTGCCGACCGTCTGCACAACATGCGCACCCTTGCCGCCCTGCGTGAGGACCGTCGCCTGTTTAAGGCTCGCGAGACCATGGACGTGTATGCGCCCCTGGCCGACCGTCTGGGCATGAGTTCCATTAAGTGGGAGCTCGAGGACCTGTCCTTCTTCTATCTGGAGCCCGACGCCTATCAGCGCATCGCGCGCATGGTGGCGGAGTCACGCGAGGTTCGCGAGCGCTATCTGGCCGAGACCATCAAGACGCTCACCGACGAGCTCAACCGTATTGGCCTGGAGGGCTTCCAGATCAACGGTCGTTCCAAGCACTATTGGTCCATCTACCAAAAGATGAAGCGCAAGGGCAAGGAGTTCTCCGAGATCTACGACCTGGTGGCGCTGCGCGTCATCACCCATTCGGTGCGCGATTGCTACTCCACGCTCGGCGCGGTGCACACGCTGTGGCACCCCATGCCCGGCCGCTTTAAAGACTATATCGCCATGCCCAAGGTCAATAACTACCAGTCGCTCCATACGACGGTTATCGGCCCTACGGCCCGACCGCTCGAGATCCAGATTCGAACCTACGAGATGCATGAGCAGGCCGAGTACGGCATTGCCGCCCACTGGCTGTATAAAAAGTCGGGCGGATCGTCTGCCTCCAAGACCAACGATGCCCAGCGCCTGGACGATCAGATTAACTGGCTTAAGCACTCGCTCGACTGGGCTGCCTCCGACGAGATCACCGATGCCAAGGAGTATCTGCATTCGTTGAAGGTCGACCTGTTCGACCAGGAGATCTTTGTCTTTACGCCCAAGGGCGAGGTCATGGCGCTTCGCGCCGGCTCCACCCCGCTCGACTTTGCCTATGCCGTCCACACCGAGGTCGGCAACCACTGCGTTGGCGCCAAGATCAACGGTGCGGTGGCGCCGCTCACGCACGAGATAAAGACGGGCGACCGCGTCGAGATCCTGACCAACAAGAGCTCAAAGCCGTCGCGCGATTGGCTCAAGATCGTCAAGACGCCTTCGGCCAAGTCCAAGATCCGTCGTTACTTTGCCGCCGCGACTAAGGACGACGACGCTGCCGCCGGTCGCGATATGCTGGCCAAGGACCTGCGCAAGCGCGGGTACGGCATCTCCACGCCGCGCTCGACGCGTGCACTCAATGCCGTGGCGGAGCAGCTGAACTTTAAGCAGCTCGAGGACCTGTTTGCGGCCGTCGGTGCCGGTAAGGTCGCCCCGCGTGCCGTGGGCAACAAGGTCGAGCAGATCTTGGATCCCAAGCCCGAGGAACAGCTCACCAAGGCCGAGGCCATCGCCGAGGTCGTGAAGCAGCCTGCCCGCGGCTCCAACCGCAAACCGCAAAAGCGCGGCAAGAGCGCGAGCAACGGCATCATCGTCAAGGGCGAGAGCAACAGTGGCCTGCTGGTTCGTCTGGCACATTGTTGCAATCCCGTGACGGGCGACGACATCGTCGGCTTCATCACGCGCGGCCGTGGCGTCTCGGTGCACCGTGCCAACTGCCCCAACGTCAAGGGCCTTATGGAGCATCCCGAGCGCATGATTGACGTGGAGTGGGACGGCGCCGCCGACACCCTCTTCCAGGTCGAGATTGTGGTCGAGTGCTTGGATCGTATGGGTCTGCTCAAGGATGTCACCATCGCCATCGGCGATGCGGGTGGCAACATCCTTTCGGCCGCCACGTCGACCAACCGCGAGGGTATCGCAACCCTGCGCTTCATGGTCGAGATTTCGGACGCGAGCGGCCTGGATCCACTGCTGGCTTCCATCAGCAGCGTCGACTCGGTCTACGACGCTCGTCGCCTCATGCCCGGCGAGGGCGGCGCCCAGCTTAAGCGCCGCGTTTAGTCGCGACGAACGTGCCACATTATCGATATTCGCTACACTCGAGGCATCGTTTGATGCCTCGAGTTCTATAGAGAGGAGAGGGACATGAGTGCTGTGTCCTTGGATTTAACTCCCAAGGGATCGGTCGAGATCGAGACGCTTGTAAACGGCCCCATTCAGACCAATAGCTATGCTGTTATCTCGGACAATGAGTGCATGATTATCGATCCCGCATGGGAAGGCGAGCGCTTGGTGGAGCATATTCGAGCCGAGCATCCCGGCGTACGCGTGCTTGGCGCCGTATGCACTCATGGCCATGCTGATCACGTTGGTGGTGTTGCCGGCGTGCGAACCACCGTTGGCGAGGGCTGCCAATATGAGCTGTGCGCCAAGGACGTGGCAGTGCCGCATACGAACATCGAGGAACAGCGAACAATGTGGGGCATTGAGACGCCCGATCCGGGTGAGCCGACGCGCTTGCTTGCCGAGGGCGATACGATCGAGGTGGGCGACGTCTGCCTGCAGGTGATCGAGACGCCGGGGCATACGCCGGGCGGCATCGTCCTGTTCGCCGCCACCGAGCAGGGGAACATCGCTTTTGTGGGTGACACACTTTTCCCAGGCAGCCATGGCCGCACCGATCTTTCCGGCGGTGACGAGGCATCAATTATGCGCTCGCTCGCCAAACTTGCCAGGGTTCTTCCACCCGATACCGTTTGTCTGACGGGTCATGGCGATTCGACCACCGTTGCGCGCGAGCTCATGCAGAACCCGTTTATGCAGATGTAGCTTCGGAGCTGACTTTCGAATCACGAAGACCGCTTAATCGTCAAGTTATTTTCCCCAACGGGTCGATTCTGTGGGGCAAACGGTCAAAAAATGTCCGATCAGACGATATTCGTGAACAAACGAACGTTAATGCTCCGGTATGCCGTGGTAAAATCACAGGCGTTATCGGAGCAACCTTACAGGAGGTTTCTTTTATGCTCGTCAACGCAGCAGACATGCTCAAGAAGGCCGAGGCCGGCAAGTACGGTCTCGGTGCCTTCAACACCAACAACCTCGAGTGGACCCTGGCTATTCTCCAGGCCGCAGAGGAGGCCAAGTCTCCGCTGATCCTTCAGTGCACCGCTGGTGCCGCTAAGTGGATGGGCGGTTTCAAGGTCTGCGCCGACATGGTCAAGGCTGCCGTCGAGGCCACGGGCGTTACCGTTCCCGTCGCCCTTCACCTCGATCACGGTTCTTACGAGGACTGCTTCAAGTGCATCGAGGCCGGCTTCACGTCCATCATGTATGACGGCTCTCACGAGGAGACCTTCCAGCTTAACCTCGACCGCACCAAGGAGCTCGTTGAGCTTGCCCACTCCAAGGGCATGTCCATCGAGGCCGAGGTCGGCGGCATTGGCGGCACCGAGGACGGCGTGACCTCCAGCGGCGAGCTCGCTGATCCTGCTGAGTGCAAGCAGATCGCTGACCTGGGCGTCGACTTCCTCGCCTGCGGCATCGGCAACATCCACGGCGTGTATCCCGCCGACTGGGCTGGCCTTTCCTTCGAGCGTCTGGGCGAGATCAAGGCTCAGACCGGCGACCTGCCCCTCGTTCTGCACGGTGGCACCGGCATCCCCGAGGATCAGATAAAGAAGGCCATTTCCCTGGGCATCTCCAAGATCAACGTCAACACCGACCTGCAGCTCGTCTTCGCCAAGGGCGTCCGCGAGTACATCGAGGCTGGCAAGGATCAGCAGGGCAAGGGCTTTGACCCCCGCAAGCTCCTCAAGCCTGGTCGCGACAACATCGTTGCCCGCACCAAGGAGCTCATGGAGGAGTTTGGCTCCGTCAACAAGGCGTAAGCGTCGCTAAACTTCCCACCGGAAGCCCCGTCTCCCTACACTGTTTCCTTTGCGCTCACCTGGCTTCGCCAGAAGTCGCGCCAAGGAAACAGTTCCGGGGGACGGGGCTTCCTTCGTTTAACGCCGCAGGGTTACGAGCCTGAATTATTTATTTGACTACCGTTCGGCGGTGTTGATGGCTCCCTTGTTGGGGCTTTCTTTTTATCTCGCTACAATGGGCTTCAAGCGTTCTAGTGACTTGGAGTTTCGGTATGGCTGTTATTAATGTGCTGCCTTCGGATGGGAAGGTTATTGACGAGGGTCCTGTTGGCTGCTCTGCCGATGTTCGCTGTGATGATTTTCGTCATCTCGATATTGGATTGCCGCCCGAGATTCTTCGTTTAAAGGATGCCGGGTATTTGACGCAGGCTGTTGCGGCTTGCGACCGTCTTTTGGAGCAGAACCCTGAGCCTTCTCTGGCTGCTTGTGTCCGTGCCGAGCGGTATCGCATGCTTGAGACGCCGCTTCATTTTTCGGTGTCGCGCGATCGGGCCATTGCGATGATTCGCGAGGAGTGGCCGGAGTTTACCGAGGGGCAGTTTGACGATCTGATCGACCGCAAGCGTATTGACTGGCGCTTTATCGAGGGTGAACTGTTTGTTCTCGACAACTTCCTCGATTCGCTTCGCGTGTATCCCAAAGAGGTTCCCGGTATGCGCCCCGATTCTACGGACGGAATTGCGTTGCGCAACCAAATGCTCAAGGAGATGGAGTCGCAGAACGGACTGGCTCGTGTCATCACGCTTAAGGCGTCCGTGTCTGTCCCCGGGGCTTTAGAGGGGGAGACCGTTCGCGCGTGGCTTCCCGTTGCCGCCGCCTGTCGTCAGCAGTCTCAAATTGAGATTCTCGACATGACGCCGGAGGGCACCGTTGCTCCCGAAGACGTCTCGGCTCGTACTGCCTCGTGGACATCTTCGATTGAGCGTTCATTCTCGTTGACCTATCGCTATCGCATCGATGCTGCATACAGCGACGTCTATGGGGGTGCGCTCCCGCCGCATCCGTGCATGGACACGCCGCTGCCCGAGGACACTTCCGAGGACCGTCCGCATATTGCATTCACGCCGTATCTGCAGCAGCTGACGGCCCGTGTCATTGACGGGCTCGATGATCCGCTCGATCGCGCCCGCGCTATCTATGATTACCTGACGCAGCATATCGACTATCGCTATCAGCCACCGTATCTGCTTTTGGGATCTATTGCCGATGACTGTGCGCATTCGCTTCGCGGTGATTGCGGCGTTATGGCGCTCACGTTTATCACCATGTGTCGCATTGCGGGCGTTCCTGCCCGTTGGCAGAGCGGCCTGTATGTTGCGCCCGATTCGGTGGGACCGCATGATTGGGCGGAGTTCTATACCCCGCAGACCGGTTGGCTCAATGCCGATGTGTCATTTGGATCTTCTGCCCGCAGAATGGGGGAGGAGTGGCGTCGCCAGCACTACTTTGGCAATCTCGATCCGTGGCGTATGGTTGCCAACAATCGATTCCAGGCTGAGTTCGAGCCTGTTTTCGAAGGCATGCGCGAGGATCCCTATGACAATCAGATGGGCGAGGCCTCGGTCGACGGACGCGGGTGCCGCCAGCGCGAGATGCTCCGTTCAGTCGAACTCATCGAAATGCTCGAAGTTCCATTTTCGGACTAATCAACAGAAAGCTGTGATAAACTAACTCACGCATTACGTGCCCGAGTGGCGGAATTGGCAGACGCAGTGGACTCAAAATCCACCGTTGGCAACAACGTGCGAGTTCGAGTCTCGCCTCGGGCACCATACATGCAGGTAAGCGTTCAAGGGGGTTTAGGCCCCCTTTTTCGTGCCGAACTCGCGTGAGCGCGCGGAGCGTTAAGCAAACAGGCCTGTGGCCTGTTTGTAGCGGAGCGTGGCGAGGGCGCCATGCGCCCGAAGCCCGGGACTTCGCGAAGCGAAGGCCCTTCGAGTCTCGCCTCGGGCACCATACATGCAGGTAAGCGTTCAAGGGGGTTTAGGCCCCCTTTTTCGTGCCGAACTCGCGTGAGCGCGCGGAGCGTTAAGCAAACAGGCCTGTGGCCTGTTTGTAGCGGAGCGTGGCGAGGGCGCCATGCGCCCGAAGCCCGGGACTTCGCGAAGCGAAGGCCCTTCGAGTCTCGCCTCGGGCACCATACATGCACCTGCGCTTCAAGGGGGTCAAGGCCCCCTATTTCGTGTACGTAATGTGATAACGCGCTGCACGTGTTATTATTCGCAAGGCGTTGTTCCCGCAATGCCCTAAAGAGGAACCCGAGGGTTCCCACCTTTTGGCGCCAATGAGCAGCTGACTGGTCATACAACTTAGATTCTCTTCCTCATATCGTGGATGTCTATGCGTACGACCTGGTTGCTGAAAAGCGCCGGGTTATTTTTTTATGAATGGAGGTAGGGAAAATAGCTAAGTCTGATGACACCCGCATCAACGACGAGATCACTGCATCTTCGTGCCGTTTGATTGGCGTCGATGGCTCTCAGCTCGGCCTGTTCGCCATCCGCGATGCTCAGCGCGTCGCCGACGATCAGGGTCTCGACCTGGTCGAGATCGCTCCCAACGCGGAGCCGCCGGTCTGCAAGGTCATGGACTACGGTAAGTTCAAGTACCAGCAGGCCATGAAGGCCAAGGCTGCTCGTAAGAACCAGTCCAAGGTCGAGGTCAAGGAAATGAAGTTCCGACCCAAGATCGACGTTGGCGACTACGAGACCAAGAAGGGCCACGTTCTGCGTTTCCTCAAGAAGGGCGCACGCGTTAAGATCACCATCATGTTCCGCGGCCGTGAGATGGCTCACCCGGAGCAGGGTCTTAACGTTCTCGAGCGTCTCGCCGAGGATCTCAAGCCTTACGCTACGGTCGAGTCCAAGCCTAAGATGGAAGGCCGTAACATGCTTATGCTGCTCGCCCCGATTAAGGGCGCCTTCGATGAGGATAAAGCGGCAAGCGATACTAAGTAACTAGTGTTCTGTAACCGATTAAGGAGTATTTCATGCCTAAGATGAAGTCCCACAGCGGCACCAAGAAGCGTTTCCGCAAGACTGGTACCGGCAAGCTTATGCGCGCCAAGGCTTTCAAGAGCCACATCCTGAGCAAGAAGTCCACCAAGCGTAAGCGTGGCTTCCGTCAGGAGACCGAGATCGCCGCTGCCGACCGCAAGGTCATCAAGTCGCGTCTCGCCTAAGTTCGCGTTCCCGTTTTTCGTTTTACCGTCTAGGAGTTGATAGAACATGGCACGTATTAAGCGCGCTGTTGCCGCCAAGAAGAAGCGCCGTACCGTTATGCACCGTGCGAAGGGTTACTACGGTGCCGCTTCGCGTACTTACAAGCATGCTAAAGAGCAGGTCCAGCACTCCCTGCAGTACCAGTATCGTGATCGCCGCAACAAGAAGCGCGAGATCCGTTCTCTCTGGATCACCCGTATCAACGCTGCTGCTCGCCTGAACGATATTTCTTACTCTCAGTTCATGCACGGCCTGAAGGTTGCCGGTATCGAGCTCGACCGCAAGGTTCTGGCTCAGATGGCTTACGAGGACATCGAGTCCTTCAACGAGCTGGCCACCATCGCCAAGAAGGCTCTCGAGGCCTAATAGATTCTCTTGAATCGCTAGGGGAGTGTCGCGCTGTGCGCGGCGCTCCCTCTTTTTATCTAAGCGCTTGTTTATATAGCCAAAAGCGCGGGTAGATAGACATTTACAGGTGACCGATCTTTATATATCTCTTAACCGAAGGGTCATCATCTGATACATGCAGCATTGCTGCACCAGACTTTCTATTACCTATATAGAAAGCGATATATTGTGTAGGACTTATGAAGAGTGGAATTGACGTCCCACAGAGCTTCGAGGTCTGGCAATATATCTCCTTGCCGCGCGGCCCGGTCGAACCGGATCGGCCGCCAGGCGTGCACCTTGAGAACCGGA
>CAKTWW010000022.1 GCA_934630855.1 uncultured Collinsella sp. | reverse complement strand
TACTGCGGGTCGGCGCGCGAGGGCAACCTCGTGTGGCTCTACGAGCCCAACGGCACCGCCGCCCAGTCGTGGGCGCTTCGCACGCCATAGTCGAAAAAAGGAGGCTAGAGGTTCACGACCCCAAGCCTCCTTGTCGTCCTCTCGCCAACCCGGAATGAAAACAGTCTATCGAATGAACCTTTTTTCAACCTCAGCGATAGCGAGCTTGACTCCCTCTCGATTAAATAAGGTGTAAATCGCGAGCATAGCCGCAACAACAAAAAAGCTTCCCGCTCCCAGGTACCAAGAGGCGGCGATGAAACCGACGGTGAGCAACGCTTCGGAGGCGCAGACGCGGGTGATGCCGTTCCCGAATTTTCGAGCCATGAATTGCTCGAATACCAAGTCACGCAATGCTACCGAACAAACTATCCCGCACGTCGCCATCTCTACGCTTGCAAACCCTACTATGCTCACGTTCGCAAAAATGATGTTGAGCGCCATTGTTGCGAGGTTAATCGAACAAAGCACACCTTCACGGCGTCCCATCTTCAAGTAATTGTTGAAAAGGAGACTCGCCTTACAGTTGTATACGCATAGGGGCATAGTCAACGCCAGATAGTACAAGCTGTCCTCATATTCAGGAAGCCAAAGTCCTAGAATGATCTTTGCGGGAATATACAAAATGTAAACAAAGGGCAGGACAGTATGGAGGAGAAGTCTGAGTGCCAGGTACTTTTCCCTCTGACCATTCGCATCGAGTCGTTTAAGTACCGGAAAGGCCACCATAGACACTTGGCCGATAAAAGTCAAGACGAAGTTCGTCAACGAAAACGACAGGGACAGCTTGCCGAAGGCGGCAAGCCCTAGATGCCAGTCGGTCATCATGCGAGTGAAACCCACGATGAGAGAATCGGCGTAATACGCGGCCATGATTTTAAGTCCAGCGACAATGTCGGCCGCGCAAAGGCTAAGAACTCCGCGAAAGTTAGCGCTCGCATGTAAAATGTTCCGCGCGCAGATTAGAACGTACGCGAGTGCTACGGCTTGGCAAATAATATAGCCAAGGATAAACGGCATTGAATAATCGATTCCGAGTAGCAGCGCAACTGCTATGCAAAAGATGAAGAGCCCTTTTGCAATCAGATCTGCCAGAGAAGAAATGCGCGTCAGGTTCGTGCATTGAAACACGTAGCGCAGGCATTGAGTGAGGTTGGTCAGCAGTCCCATCAGCACGCACAGGCAGAGTACGAGAGCGCGATACGGCTCAAAACTGCCTAGGTAAATGGCACACAGACATCCCAGGGCAACAAGAGTTTGGGATGCAATCACAATGATTTCCTGCGCTTTGAGTTCGCCATAGTCGAGTTCGCTGTATGTCTTGCCGCCGAGTCTGAGGTAGATCCCGTCATTCAATCCCAGGAGCGCAAACCCTGAATAGGACGAGTAGAGCAGGAAAAGTTGCCAATACGCGTAGTCGTCCACACCGAGAAACTTGGGCAGCACGAGCGATGTTAGGACGCTTGAGAGTAAGCCGATTCCCTGTGCCACGATTGCATAGGCGAGATTGCTCCCGAACCCGCCCTTCTCCTCGGTAGAGAAAATATCCAACAATGTTAATCCAATCAAAACATGCATCTTCAATAAACGATGTGCAAACCCTGCCATTAAGTAGAAACAAACGTTTGATTAAGAACCACTCACAGGGGAGGCTAGGAAATAATCTTTTTTCTGACAGCCCTCGCTTTTGCAACCGCCGTAATGCACAGGTACCTTCCATGCTTGAGCGCATTGACGACGACCCGTCGGTCAAAGCGTAAGAACTCATCAGCCCCAGGTAAAGAAGAGCACCTTACGAAATCCTTCGATGCACGCAGCACATCGAGCCCCTTTTTGTCCCTCTGAGCCGCCAGCCACTCCGCGTACTGAGCCCCGGAGTCCAATCTGCAAGCCGCAAGACCCGCTATCAGTCCGTCACAGGAGTAGTCCGCCTCCCAGCGTCCCGCGAAGCCCTCGGCCACGTCGAGGCAGCGGCAAACGTCGCGGTAGAAGTGCGGGTTGTAGGCGCTGGTGATGCCGCTGCCGGGGCGGTAATAGTACAGCGTCGCATCCAGGAAGCAGAACGTCTCCGCGCGATCGTACACCGTGAGGGTCTGCAAGAAGTCCTCCGCGAAGGTCAGGCCCTTGAACTCCGAGAAGTCCACGTCCGCCCCCACGCACTCGCGTCGCACGGCCTTGAACCACATGGGGTTCTCCGAGCCGCTCGTGTTGCAGCAGATTGCCCGCAGCATCGCGGGCTTCTCCCCGGCTGGGTAGAGCTCACAGGAGAAATCGCCGACCGAAGGTCCGGCTGCGCCCGCCTCGCGGGTGAACCCGAAACGCACAACGTCTGCCCCGGTCTTGTCGACGGCTGCCGCCACGGCCGAGAGAGCCCCCGGCAGCAGCATGTCGTCGGAGTCGACGCACATGACGTATTGGCCTGCTGCTCGCGCGAAGCCGTCACGGCGTGCGAGCAGCGGGCCTTCGTTGTCCTTATGAACAACGAAGGCCCGCTGCGAATTTTTTTCGGCATACTCGTCGCAAATCGCACCGCTTCCGTCGGTCGAACCGTCGTCGACCATAACGACGTCGAAGCGGGGGTAGTCCTGCAAGAATATGGAGTCCAGGCACTCGCGCAAGTAGCGCCCGACGTTGTACACGGGTACGCAGACCGTGATTGAAGGGCCCTCAGCGGGTGCGTCAAACATGATGGAGCATTTTATTGGCATTGAATCTCCTCGCCGTCGTTGTATTTGTTTCCTCATGACTCGTGAAGCAGAGGGCGAGCTAGCCGACAAACAACGCGCCGAGAACGCCGAAGAAACACGTCATAACTAGGGTGGCCGTATCGGAGGAACCGTAAATAAGCGAATAAACATGAAGGCAGAGAGCGGCTGCGCATAGCAGAAAAACCACTGCCTCTATGATATGGTGTCCGCTTCTCTTATGCCTTTTCCCGGTTTTCAAGAAGTCGTAAACAAGCGGAGCAGCCAGCGCGTACGCGGCAGGAAGAAACCGCTCTCCGTTCACCGGCAAAACGACGATAAGGGCTGCACTGGCAACCGCAATGAGGCTCACGTAGAGCCCAAGTCCTAAAAGTCTCTCATCGCAGCGACTTTGGCCGAGATGCCGCAACGAAGACACGAGGACGGTGCAAATCAATGAAAGCGTTGAAACTCTGTTGACTATTCCGTTAAGACTACTAGCATTCGCGGCAGTCCATTCGTCACCCTTATCGTACATGAGAAGCGCCTCAATCGCCTTACGCAGGAAACCGAAAACGTTGTTGCCGCTCGGAAGGAAAGGCAAAAGGATCTGGCCAATAGATGCAACGAGCATAAAGGCGGCAAAGCATCCGATGAGTGCTCCTTTTGGCCACTTCCGCGCAAGGGGGATGATTGCCAGAAGTACAAGTGGAAACAGCGCCACTTGATGAATCATGACAGCCATCACATCTAGAAGCGCCGCGACGAGCATCGGGCACCCCTTCATGTTATAGAGGTAGAAAGCCAAAGCGCAGATGAGCACGGCAATCGTGCTTCGTATGCCCGCGACCAAAGGAAACACAGGTATGGCACAAACTGCGAAAAGGAACGGCACGACCCAACTATTACACCGTTCGCTCTGTCGCGTCGAGTAGTCTATACAGATATATCCGATGATCGCGTACCCCACGAAAGCGGCGGACGATTGCAGGAGATACGGGTCACCAATCTTCTCGATGACCCAGCACCACATATCCCAAACGAACAGGCCGCCATAGTGCCCGGCGTCGAAGCAACCGAGAAACGTCGTGTCGTATGCGGGCAGCAATGCGATGTGCCGGTAGATGTCGGTCGTTGCGTCGCAACGCATGCCGTAGAACGCTATGCCTGCGCACAGCCCCAGTGCAAGTGCCTTGAGGACGGGCCACTCCTTATTCTCCTTAAGTCCCAGCATGAATGCAAGAAATACAGCCGGCGAGACGAAAGCCAAGGGGAAGAGCAGAGCGTTCATCGTAAACCCCTCTCACGCACGGCCATCACAAGAGGCATGGCATGCTTGTATGCGAGGCGTTTGGCGCGGGCAACAACAGTCGTCTTGTCCGCATTTTCCTCGCACCACCGCGACATCTGCCGAGCGGCGGCCAGCACCTCAGCCCCGGCGTCGCAATTTTCGGCTCGATACACGGCCTCATATCCCATGAGGATGAAGTTGTCGGCCACGGCCTTTCTGAAATAAGCGCTCTTGGAAAGGCGTTGACGGTAGGCGTCGAACACCTTTATGACGTCGAGCCATCGGGGGTTGCAGGTGCTGTTGGTCGCCGAGCCCCTTCGCTGCCGATAGCAGTATTTGACCCCCGAGTCGTAGACCAGCTTGTCGCACAGCGACAGGTAATCGAGCAGGAAAAGCATGTCCTCCGACTGCGCGACGCCTTCGTCAAGACGCAGCCCGTTCTGTGTAATAAGGGATGCGAGGAATCCTTTATTACACAAAAATCCCCTCGGCTTATCAAGCATACTGACCTGCGCTTTTGAGCCAACATATTCAATTGTCTCGCCACAGGTAAAGCAAGGTACGCCACCGTCCGAAACGCCGGCTATCCCGCAGGAGGAGCAGCCGCATTCGCCAGACACGAGCGGGCGCACAAGCGTCTCGACGTAGTCGGGGGCAACCCAGTCGTCAGCATCCACAAACAACACGTAGTCGCCAGTCACTTGACCCAGCGCAACATTTCTGGCATGCGAGACGCCGTGATTCTCGGTCCTAATGAGCTTAAAACGCGAATCGCCAGCGGCAAACGAGTCCACGACTTCAGCGGTCTCATCTGTCGATCCGTCATCGACGACGACGACCTCGAAGTCGCTGAAGCCCTGCCTCTGAAGGGACGTTAGGCATTCGCCTATATACCGCTCGCAGTTGTAGGCAGGGACAACTATGCTGGCTCTGGGGGTAGCACTTGTCATAAAGTAGCCTTCGCGTTCAGTTGTCTGTAAATTATCCCGTACTTCTCAGCCATCTCCTCGGCTCCGAAGCACGACATGTCGACGGGCCTCTCGGGCAGCGAAGCAAGCGCCCCGGCAAGCCCGTCGGCGCAGGTCGCCTCGTCGGCCGCGTCGAACAGCCGCACACAGCCCTGGCCCTGTACGGCCTCCGCGATCTCGCAGTGAGGCGCTATGTCCGAGAGAAGTGCGGGGCATCCACACGACAGCGCCTCTAGCACCGCCAGTGGCATGCCTTCCGAACGCGAGGCCGACACGAACAGGTCCGCCGCCTGCAGCCAGGGCACCACGTCAGGCTCGAAGCCGTGGAACACCACATCCTCAAGGCCGAGGTCCCGGCACTCGGCGTACAGCGGCCCCTCGCCGAACACGTGTAGCTCGACCTTGGCCGCTCCCGAATGGAAGGGAAACCTTGTCAGAGCGGAAGGGAACCCCAACGCGAGGGGAAGAGTCCCCTTCCGCTCGCTGCATCCGCCGGTCGCCACCACCGCGAGCGCCCCCGGCTCGATGCCTAGCTCCTTTCGTAAGCCATCGTGCTGGCTGGCAGTGAGCGGAAGGAACCTCCTCTGGTCCACACCGTTGCGCACGCTTTCGCACGAAAGACCGTACTCCTGGCGCAGATAGGCGGCGTTGGATTCCGAGCACGCCACGACGGCGTCGAACCGGCGCAGAGCCGCAAGCTCTTTCTCGGTCATCCAAAGGGCGCGGCGCTCGCCATAGCTCGTGAGGAAGTCCTCGTATATACAGTTGTGTACCGTGGCCACCGTGTGGACGAGAAGCCCCTCGCAGGCCAGGTAGGCGCGGAACCCGTGGGCATGCACCACGTCGGGGCCGAACTCGCGCATGGCCCTTTCCAGCAGCCTGGGCCCCGCGAGCATCGAGACGACGCGAGAGCCGCAGGCGCAGACGACCCTGCACCCAATGCGTTCGAAGTCGGCCGCGCGGGAGGTCGCAGGCTCCTTGGCCAACGTGAAGACGGCGACCTCGAAGCCGTCGCCCAGGTTACTCACGATATCGAACAGCACGTTCACCGGGCCGCAGCGGTCCAGAGTCGATATGACGTAGGCCACCCGCATCTAGACGGCCCTCCTCTGGCGCAGCAGCTTGTTGTAGGCGACCTTCACCAGCCCCGTCGGCAGCAGCGTAGCAACCGCGCGCTCGGCCACGGCCTTGGCTTGCCCGACGCGGCCCACAAGTCCCAGTTTGCGCAACTCGGAGAAGAATCTCACCTGGCTCTTCAGGTAGGCCATGTTGGAGCGACGGGCGTACATGCCCTCTCCGGTACGCACGTCGACCACAACATCCGGTACATTGGCGCAGCGGCAGCCCTTGGCTATCATGCGCGCCCACAGCCAGTAGTCCTCCATCCAAGGGAACGGCTCGTAGCCGCCCGCCTGCTCAACCACGTGTCTGTCGAACACGACAGACACGTGGTTGAAGGGATTTCTTCCCCTCAACCACATGTCAATATCATTTTTTGTCAGCGGTGGCAGTCTAACATACCCCATGTCACCAGGCTCACGATCAAACTCTTCGATTGCACCGCCAACTAGATCTAGACTCTCGGATATCATCTTTGAAAGCAAAATTTCACAACGATTGGGTCTGGAAATATCATCAGAATCCATTCGGGCAACTATGTCGCATTCACACAAAGAGAGACCGATATTGAGAGCAAAACCAAGGCCATGGTTTTCATTTAAGCGATGTAAAGTAAATTTTTTATCAAGCACCTTTTTCCATTTATCAAGACATGCATTAAGCTCGCTTGTTAGCGGACCATCGCAAACAACTACAAAATCTTTTGGCTCAACCGTTTGACATGCCATTGAGACAATCGCGAGATCGAGGAAATCGGGTTTGTCGTTTTTATACACAGACATAAGTACGCTGTATTCAGGAAGATCGATTTCATTCATCGTGCCCCCTCCCCCGTACTCACAACACCAAGCGTCTTGAGCATGATCACAAAATCCATCTTGATATTTCTTGACTTGATATACTCAAGGTCAAACATGACCTTCTCGCTTGGGAGCAGGTCGTACCCACCCGTCACCTGGGCAAGACCAGAAATACCTGGGCGGACCATAGTGCGGAAATGCCAGCCGTGAATTCGCTTTTCGAACTCTTCGCAAAAGGCAGGTCGCTCAGGACGCGGACCAATAAGGCTCATGTCGCCCTTGAACACGTTCCAAAACTGGGGAATCTCATCTAAACGCGTCTTGCGCATAAACTTGCCAAACGGCGTTACGCGCGGATCTTCGTCCTGAGCCCACTGGGCACCACGAGATTCAGCATCGGTATACATGCTGCGGAACTTATAGATATTAAAGATTTTGCCATCTTTGCCAACGCGACGCTGCGCGTAAATGACGGGGCCTTCGGATTCACTCTTAATCTTGACGGCAATGACGGCCATCGGAATCGCGAGAATAATGAGCGCGCAACCGCAAGAGACAACATCGAATGAACGTTTGATAAAACGGTAGAACAGCCCACCGTTTACGATGGGTTCTTCCAGTTCAATGATGTCGTCACCGAGCAGCAACTTTTCCAGTACGTCGGCCGGAATGCCGTTCTCCGACAGCTTTGGCTCATGCTTTCCAACATTGTTAAGCTTGGCAGCCTCGCGCCTATCCTCAAGAGTGACAGCAAGTGCTGCCACATCCCCCATTTGATTTTCTTGCACGTTCTCTTCCAACACTACGTCCCCGCCCCCGAGGATCCTCCCTGTTCCGTTAAGCAGTCGCCTGCAGCTAGGCGATCGCCTTTTTGAGGTTTCGCATGACGCGCTGCTCGTTTGAAAGCACCGCGAGGCCAACGCGGGTGGTTACGCGTCGGCCGCACAGATCGAGCTCCAAATAGGCAGTGCTCTTGCGTCTGTTAATTGTTTTGATCAGGCCTTCGTGGCCCAGCAGCGGACCGGCCGTCACTACGACCTGGTCGCCGTCCTTTAAGGCCTCGCTCATGGGCACTACCCTGTCTCCCTTATGGGTAAAGCTGCCAATGAGCTGGGTCTCTTCTTTTGCCAGCGGCACAAACTGACCGTCCTGGGCAAGCACCCGGGCAAAGTCGTCCATGCGTAGCAGATACTGTTGCACGGTGCGGGGATCTGCCGTATCGCAGATCAGATAACCGGGAAAGAGCGGCTTGGTCGTGCTGACCCATTCGCCGTGTACCTTGATCTCGGTTTGATATTGGGGATAAAAGAGCTCCTGCATGGCGCCCTGCGGCACCACGCGCTCGATGCGCTCGCGCATTATGTCTTCGCGACCGTTAATGACCTGGATCACATACCACACGAGCACTACCCCCTTTGCTGTCTTACGTGTGGCTCACGGGGTTTGGGTATGGCTACGCCAGGGCGCTTGTGCGCGAAGGCGCTCCATATTCAAACCCTGAGCCCAGTCAGACAAGCACGTGGCTCTGCCCCACCGTGAACGGTATGTATGCGTGCAGTTGCTAGAGACGCGGCCGTGTATCGCAAAAATGACCGCATCCCCAGCTGGCTGCGTGCGGCCCAGTCAAGCGGGTACAAAACTGGACCGCACGCAAACAGCTATGGCGCGCTACGTTTTGCCATTGCGGAATGACGGCGAGAACGACAGTTAAAAGATTTGCCGTCACTTGCAGCTTTTGCGCATGGCAACTTTATTGGAGCTCGTGGTTTTTCTGGCACCGCCGTTACGGCCGGATGCTGATCGACCCTGTGCGCAGCGCTCTATTGGAGCCGTAAGCACAGTTGAACCCATGTATCGTTAGGTATCCTAGCACAAGGAAATGGAGGACCAAATTTGGGATGTGTTGGACAACATCTCGCTTGTTTGCAGCGCCGGGGGGGGGTTGTTCTGCCAGATTATTCGCATTGCCGCAGGTGAATGTGAGGGGTTCGATAAAATATGAGCGCGATGCTCGTATATTTGCGCCGCAGCATGGTTGCAGAACTATGAATGTCTAACAAACAAAGTACAAAAGCCGGAAGTAAATTGCGCAACATTTTGAGGGTGTTGGCGTGGGCGTCGCATTGCGAAGATGCTTATCGCACAACAGGCACACCTGGCTACAGAGTCAACGCATTTTGGGGTGGTTTGTTGGATAACTTTTGGGGTGCAGCTAGATGTGGGCATACGGATTATGGGAAGAGGTTGACGATCGCGTCTCCCAGTGCGAGGCTCTCCAAAAATGGAAGAGAATGCATATAGAACATGCGTTCTATATCTGATATAATAGAGTAAATGGTATACGGGCAACGTGAGCCGGTGCGGAGGCCCCCAATGGTACGTATCGGCGAGATGGATGCTTTATTCGCAGCGACCGTCACTCAGAGCCCTTAGGCAGGTACGCGCCCCTGCTGGCCGACACCCATAAAGTTCGGCAGACAATCGAGTATCGAATTGGACATGCATGTGCCCAATGGATTGATGTGGAGCGCGAAAATGAATGGCAATCAGATTGTTCTCTTTGAATCCAACGACCGAGAGGTCACGATTCCTGTTGTAATTGACAAAGGAAGCGAAACTGTATGGCTGACCCGAAATGAGATGGCAGCGCTGTTTGATAGGGATGTCAAAACAATCGGCAAGCATATCAATAACGCTTTAAAGGAGGAATTAAGCGACGATGATTCAGTTGTCGCAAAATTTGCGACAACTGCTGCTGACGGTAAAAGATATCAAACTGATCATTACAGCTTAGACATGATATTGTCCATTGGATACCGCGTTAAATCCCAACGCGGTATTGAATTCCGTCGCTGGGCAACCAATGTGCTCCACAAGTTTATTATTCAAGGACACGTTGAAAACGAACGTAGGCTCGAGCAACTAGGAACAGTCGCTCAGATTATCGAACGTCTACCCGACGACCTCGGTTCTCGCGAGATACTCGATATTGTTGAGAGCTATATAGATGTCTTTAAACTGCTCGATGAGTACGATCGTGAATCCATTGATCGGCCCAAGGGACAAACTGGGATATACACACTCGAATACGAGCTCTGTATGAAATTAATAGCCCAAATGCGCAGCCGATTTACGAGCGACCTGTTTGGCGTAGAAAAAGATCAGTCCCTCCGCAGCAGTATCTCGGTAATCAACCAGTCGTTTGGTGGCCAAGACCTCTATCAATCCGTTCAGGAAAAGGCAGCAAATCTGTTGTACCTCATCATCAAAAACCATTCATTTCTCGACGGAAACAAGCGCATCGGATGCAGCCTCTTTCTCTACTATCTAGATTGCAACGGACTGCTTTTTCGCGGCTTAGACAAACGAATCGCAGACAGCACGCTTGTAGCCGTCGCGCTCATGATAGCCGAGTCTAGACCTGAAGAAAAAGAATCTATGGTCTCTCTGGTTATGAACTTTTTGGAGTAAATGGGGCGTCGACACATAATCTTCCACTTGGAGGTAAACATCGATGTGGTGGTATCGAACACGCACAACGAGAGTCAATCCCCAGATGGGAGTCTGAGAGTTTAGAAATAAAAAGGCCACTCAATTGAGTGGCCTTGCATTCACGATGGTGGAGACGAGGGGGATCGAACCCCTGACCTCTTGACTGCCAGTCAAGCGCTCTCCCAGCTGAGCTACGCCCCCGTGACGAGGAGATACTATAGGGGAAGACTTTCTTTGATGCAAGAGGTTTTTGTTGGAAGTTTTTCTTACGGGATTTTTGGGACAGGTCCTAAAATTTCACCCTGGCCTTCGGCCATGGCGCAATTTTAAGGCCAGTCCCAAAAATCCCTAATGGAGTAGGTAGGCGATTGCGGTGCCGGTGTGGACGGTGATCGTTGCGGTTGAACGCACGATGTTGCTGATGCCGGTGTCGGCTAGTGGGGCTATTGGGGCGTGATCCAGCTCCCATTCCAGGCCGTGTTCGCTGACCTGGGTGTTGGGGACGATGGCGATGATGGAGAAGGTCTTGCCGTTGGCGCCTTCGATGGTCCACGATTCGCCGGCGTGAAGGATGCGGGCAGTCACATCGTCCTCGGCAATCCAGACGGGGGCGTCATCATAGCCCGCCAAAAGCCCCAACACGGACAGCGCCATGTCGGGTCGGCCTCCGGTGGCGCAGGTTGCAACTACCTCGGAACCAGGCCAGCGGCGGCGCACGGAATCCAGCGCCAACGCCAAGTCGGTATAGTCCTTGTAAGGGTCGTGGCGCTCAACTTCAAAATTTGCAGCGGCATCGACCAGCACGCGACCGGCGTCGCTTACCGTGTCGGCATCACCCACATATACGTCGCATCCCAGCCCGGCGCTCAGCAGGGCATCCAACCCGCGGTCCACGGCGACAACGCGGTCGCACTCCCCTGCAAGGCGACGCAGCAACTCGGCCCTTGCCACCACGGGCGAGCCGCACGCAACCAGTACTTTGTAAGCCACGGCACTCGCCTACCCCTCAAACGCCAGCACGCGATTGAGCGTTAGCTCCTCATAGCTATCAATAAAGATATCGCAGTTGGCACGCACCTCGTCGCGCTCCATGCGGCCATGCGGGTCAAAAATACCCACACGCTTAAAGCCAGCGGCACCAGAGCTCATAAGACCAAAGACGGCGTCCTCGAACACCCAGGCGGTATCAAACGCATGCCCATGGCGCTCCTGCAAGCGGCGCAGCGCCAGCTCGTACACATCGGGGAACTGCTTGGAGCGACCCGCCTCGCCCGTCGTGGTAATAAACTCCATATAGGCGTCAAGCCCCGCGCCCGCGAGTGCCGACGCAACCAGATCGGCCGGCGTAGATGTGGCCACGCACATGGCAATGCCCGCCGACTTTGCTTGCTCCAAAAACGCCAGCAGGCCCTCGCGCGGCGGTACCTTGGAGTAGCCGTCAATCAGGATCTCGCTCAGCTCGCGATACACTTCCCCGCCATTCGCGCAAATGCCCCACATGTCGTGGTAGGCCTGGCACTCGTCCTCGAGCGACAGGTGCTCAAACTGAGCGAAGTCATCGACCGTCACCTCTATACCGTGGCGGCGCAATAACTCGGGCTGGGCATAGGCCCAAACGGGGGTACTGTTCACCAACGTGCCGTCGCAATCGAAAATAAAAGCGACATTGGGGGCGGCGGTCTGGAACATAAATGAACCTTTCGATGTCAAATGGTAAACATCCTGCTAAAAACGTTTTACCAAACGTCAAACTAACAATCTTGAAACCCTAATTGGTAAAACTGTCAAGAGTTTTACCATCGCAATTCTGCCAGTGGTCTAAACATGGCGCTCACCGATTAAAAGCCACCGCAAAACCACTTTCCTCCATAAAAGTAATGTACAGGTGTTATGGTAGTTTCTGCCGAAAGTTCCACCGAGCACGCGAGGTGGAACGAATCATAGAACTATCGCCGTCCCTTCGATTCGTGCAGCCCTGGACCTTTCGCATTTAGTCACCAAGGCAACACGCTGCCGCGTCATGATGGGATCAAACGTGAGCGATACAAAGCTAAAGCCAGTAACCAAAAAGCCCGCAACCCGCAAGCCGGCTCCGCACGCACCGGAGCTCTCTAAGGACGATGTCTATCTGTTTGGCATCGGAATGTGGGAGCGCAGCTGGGAAAAGATGGGCGCGCACCCCGACACGCAGAATCGTACGCGCGGCTGGCGTTTTTGCGTTTGGGCGCCCGATGTAAAGAGCGTGCATGTCATTGGCGAATTTAACGACTGGGACGAGGAAGCCAACCCGTTGGTGCCCGTGCATACGAGCGCTATCTGGGAAGGCTTTATTCCTGGCGCTGAGCAGGGCCAACTGTATAAGTACCTGATCGAGACCAACGAGGGCGAAAAACTCTACAAGGCCGATCCGTACGCCTTTAAGGCCGAGTGCCCTCCGGGTACGGCAAGCGTGCTGTGGACCCTCGAAGGCTATAAGTGGAACGACGCCGCGTGGCTCAAGCGTCGCGCCGGCCATAACCACATGTCGCAGCCCCTTAACATCTACGAGGTGCATATTGGCTCGTGGAAGCGCCACGGTGACGCGCCGCAGGGCGAGCCGGACGAGTACGGCAACTACCCCGGCCCCATGGATCCCTTCCCCGCGCAGCGCGGCGAGTTCTACACCTACGACGACCTGTCGGTGGAGCTTGTGGACTACGTACGCGACATGGGCTACACGCATATCGAGGTCATGCCGCTTATGGAGCATCCCTTCGATGGCTCCTGGGGCTACCAAACGACCGGCTACTATGCCGCCACGTCGCGCTACGGCGACCCGCAGCAGCTCATGCACTTTGTCGATGCGTGCCACGAGGCGGGCATCGGCGTGATCATGGACTGGGTGCCCGGCGGTTTTTGCGCCGACTCCCACGGCCTTGCCACCTTTAACGGCCACATGCTGTTTGAGCACGAGATTCACCCCAACTGGGGCACGCATAAGTTCGATTTCGCCCGCGGCGAGGTCCGCTCCTTCCTGGTCTCCAACGTGCTGTACTGGCTCGAGAACTTCCACGTGGACGGCATTCGCATGGACGGTGTGTCCAGCATGCTGTACCTCAACTTTGGCATCGACGATCCCGGCCAAAAGAAGTTCAACAAGTACGGTACCGAGGAGGACCTGGACGCCAGCGCGTTTATCCGTCAGGTCAACTGCGCTGTGGAGGCGCACTACCCCGACGTGATGATGATGGCCGAGGAGTCCACCGCGTGGCCGCTCGTAACCTATCCGCCGCAAGACGGCGGCCTGGGCTTCCACTACAAGTGGGACATGGGCTGGATGAACGACACCCTGCACTACATGCAGACCGATTTTCCGTGGCGCCCCGGCAACCACGGCCTGCTCACGTTCTCCATCATGTATGCCTTTACCGAGAACTTTATTTGTCCGTTGAGCCACGACGAGGTCGTGCACGGCAAATGCTCGCTGATCGGTCGCATGCCGGGCGACTGGTGGCGCCAGTTTGCCGGCCTGCGCACCCTGGCCTTTTACCAGATGACGCACCCCGGTGCCAAGCTCAACTTTATGGGCAACGAGATCGGCCAGTTTATCGAGTGGCGCTACTACGAGTCCATCCAGTGGTTCCTGACCGAGGAGTACGAGACCCACAAGCATCATCAGGCGTTTATCAAGGCGCTCAACCACCTGTACACCGCCGAGCCCGCCCTGTACGAGCGCGGCTACACCGACGACGGCTTTACCTGGATCGATGCGGACAACTCCAAGCAGTCCATCGTGAGCTTTGTGCGCCAGGGCGAGGACGTGGACGACGACCTAGTGATCCTGATCAACTTTGACCCGGCGAGCTACGAGAGCTTCCGCGTGGGCGTGCCGCGCGAGGGCGACTGGGAGGTCATCTTCGATTCCGACCGTCCCGAGTTCGGTGGCAGCGGATACGCCGGCGAGGAGCCTTACACCTGCTCGAGCGAGCCCTACCCGTGGAACGGGCAGATGGACTCCATCGAGATCAAGGTGCCCGGCCTGGCAGGCGTGGTGCTTAAGCGCCGTGGCCCCAGCAGCTACAAGCCGCCGGTGGTTGAGGCTCCCAAGAAGACCACGCGCAAGCGCACGTCTTCGGTGAAGCCCAAGACTGCTGCGGCCAAGGCCAAGGCTGCGACAAAGCCCGCCGCCAAGAAGCCGGCTGCCAAAAAGGCAACTACCAAGGCCAGGTCAGCTTCTGTTAAGTCGACCGCTAAGGAAGCGTAACAAAGCCGTTACCGTTGTAATCACCCGCCCCTCTGGGGCGTAGGATGTAAGTCATAACCGTTCCGGGAGATATCCCCGGGGGAAAGGAACGTATGAATAAGATCTTCGACAACAAGCAAGAGTTTACCGAGCTCTATCGCGATGCCGTCATGAGCATCAGCGGCAAGAGCGTCGAGGCCGCCAGCGACCTCGACCGCTTTAACGCCCTGGCCAAGCTCGTGGCTGAGAAGGCGCGCACCGTCGCCACCAAGAGTGACGCCCGCGCGACCACCGAGGGCAAAAAGCGCGTGTACTACTTCTCGATCGAGTTTTTGATCGGCCGCCTGCTCGACAACTACCTGCTCAACTTTGGCGTGCGCGACATGGTCGCCGAGGCGCTCGACGATATGGGCTTCGACCTGTCCGTCATCGAGAACCAGGAGCCCGATCCGGCTCTGGGCAACGGCGGCCTGGGCCGTCTGGCCGCGTGCTTCCTGGATTCCATGGCAGCCGAGGGCATCGCCGGCTACGGCAACGGCATGCGCTACCGTTATGGTCTGTTTAAGCAGGAGATCGTCAACGGCAGCCAGGTCGAGACCACCGACGAGTGGCTCACCCACGGCTATCCCTGGGAGGTCCGTCGTCAGGACAAGGCCGTGACCATCAAGTTTGGTGGCCATGTTGAGGGCTTTGAGGAGGACGGCCGCACGTTCTACCGCACGGTGGACACGCAGGACATCCTTGCTGTTCCCTATGACATCCCTGTCGTGGGCTATGCCGGCGAGACCGTCAACAAGCTGCGCGTCTGGGCCGCTGAGCCGGTCGAGGAGCACTTCGATCTGGAGGCCTTCAACCGCGGCGACTATGCCCTGGCCGACGCCGAGCGCGCCGAGGCCGAGGCCATCAGTGCCATCCTCTACCCCAACGACGCCGGCGAGCACGGCCGTCTGCTGCGCCTGAAGCAGGAGTACCTGTTTGTCTCCGCCGGTATCTACAGCCTGCTCGACACCTTTGAGAAGGAGCACGGCGAGAACTGGGAGCTGCTGCCGCAGTTTGTGGCCATCCACACCAACGACACGCACCCCGCCATGTGCGGCCCCGAGCTCATGCGCATCCTCATCGACGAGAAGAAGCTCGAGTGGGACGACGCCTGGAACATCGTGACGCAGGTCGTGAGCTACACCAACCACACCATCCTGCCCGAGGCTCTGGAGAAGTGGCCCATCGGCACGTTCTCCAAGCTTCTCCCCCGCGTGTACCAGATCATCGACGAGATCAGCCGTCGTTGGCACGAGTCGTTCGACACCACGCAGGAGGGCTGGCAGGAGCGTCTGCGCCAGACCGCCATCCTGTGGGACGGCGAGATTCGCATGGCCAACCTGTCCGTGATCTGCAGCCACAGCGTCAACGGCGTGGCCAAGATCCACTCCGACATCATCAAGAACATCGTGCTCAAGGATTTCTATGCCCTCACGCCCGAGAAGTTCAACAACAAGACCAACGGCATCTCGCACCGTCGCTTCTTTGCCGAAGCCAACCCCACCTACGCCAAGCTCGTCACCGAGGCCATTGGCGACGGATGGCTCAAGGATGCCTCTGAGCTGGAAAAGCTCAAAGAGTTCCAGAACGACACCGAGTTCCTGAAGGCCGTGGGTGCCTCCAAGCGCGCCAACAAGGAGCGTCTTGCCGCCTACGTTAAGGCCGAGACCGGTCTGGTTATCGACCCTAACACTGTCTTCGATGTTCAGGTGAAGCGCTTCCACGCCTACAAGCGCCAGCTCATGAACATCATGAAGGTGATGGACATCTACAACCGTCGCATTGCCGATCCCAACTTCCACGTGACGCCGACGACCTTCATCTTTAGCGGCAAGGCTGCCTCGAGCTACACCTTCGCCAAGGAGACCATCCGCCTCATTAACTCTGTGGCCGAGGTCGTCAACAACGACCCGCGCGTCAACGAGGTCATGAAGGTCTGCTTTATCCCCAACTTCCGCGTGAGCAACGCCCAGCTCATTTACCCCGCCGCCGAGATCTCCGAGCAGATCTCCACCGCCGGCAAGGAGGCCTCGGGCACGTCCAACATGAAGCTCATGATGAACGGCGCCATTACGCTGGGCACCCTCGACGGCGCCAACATCGAGATCGCCGACCTGGCCGGCCGCGAGAACGAGGCCATCTTTGGCCTGACCGCTCCCGAGGTCGAGCAGCTCTGGGCATCCAACAGCTACTTTGCGTGGGATACCCTCAACGGCGACCGCGAGCGTCTGGGCCGCGTGATGGACGAGCTCAAGGACAACACCTTTGCGGGCCTTTCGGGCAACTTCGAGAGCATCTACAACGAGCTCATGAACAACAACGACCCCGACCTGGTCATGGCCGATTTCCGCAGCTATGTTGACGCCTGGGAGAAGCTCACGGGCAGCTACGGCGACCAGGAGACCTGGAACCGCAAGGCGCTGCTCAACACCGCGTCCAGTGGCTGGTTCTCGAGCGACCGCACCATTCGCGAGTACCGCGACGAGATCTGGCACGCCTAAGGCGAACTCCCTTTGCCAGCACGGCATTACTCGACGGGCGCGACCTGGCGCCGCGCCCGTCGCTAATGGGTTTAGGAACATCGATGACAGAAGGAGAAATCGATGAGTAAGAAAGAATGCATCGCGATGCTCCTCGCAGGAGGACAGGGTAGCCGATTGGGGGCACTCACCCAAAAGATCGCTAAGCCGGCGGTTAGCTTTGGTGGCAAGTTCCGCATTATCGACTTTTCGCTCTCAAACTGCTCCAACTCGGGCATCGACACGGTGGGCGTTCTGACGCAGTATCGCCCCTACCTGCTGCATGCCTATGTTGGCTCCGGCGAGGCTTGGGATCTGGACAGCCGTGACGGCGGCGTGTCGATCCTGCCGCCGTACGAGACGCAGACCGGCGGCGCCTGGTATGCGGGCACGGCCGACGCCATTACGCAGAACCTGGACTATATCAAGGCCAACGAACCCAAGTACGTCCTGATTCTTTCCGGCGACCACCTGTATCGCATGGACTACCGCAAGATGCTCAAAACGCACATCGAGAACAACGCCGACCTTACGGTGAGCGTTATGCCCGTGCCGTGGGAGGAGGCCAGCCGCTTTGGCATCCTGACCACCGACCCCGAGGACGGCCGCATCACCAAGTTTACCGAGAAGCCCGAGAAGCCCGATTCGAACCTCGCGTCCATGGGTATCTACATCTTCTCGGCCGACGTGCTGATCGAGGCGCTGGAGGAAGACGCTCTGGACCAGCGCTCGAGCCACGACTTTGGCAAGGACATCATCCCCAAGCTGCTCGGCGAGGACAAGCGCCTGTACAGCTACGAGTTCCACGGCTTTTGGAAGGACGTTGGCACCATCGCCAGCTTCCACGAGACCTCGATGGACCTGCTGGGCAACAACCCCGAGTTCGACCTCTTTGACAAGAACTTCCCCATCATGTCCAACATCACCACGCGTCCGCCGCACTACATTGGTCCGGACGGCCGCCTGGACGACTGCCTGGTCTCCAACGGCTGCAAGATCTACGGCACCGCTCGCCACTCGATTCTTTCGACCGATGTCATCATCGAGGAGCGCGCCGTGGTCGAGGACTCCGTGCTGCTGCCGGGTGCGCACGTTAAGAGCGGCGCGCACATCTGCCGCGCTATTTTGGGCGAGAACTCCACGGTCGAAGAGGGCGTGAAGCTCGGCTCTGTCGATACCACCAAGGATACGGCCGTCGTTGGAAATGACGTCGTTATCGGGAAGGGGGAATGATCCGATGATCAATCGCAAGGCCATCGGTTACATCACCGCTAACTACTCTTCGACTTACGGCAGTGTGCTGCTCAAGGACCGTCCCATCGCGTCTGTGCCGTTCTTGGGCCGCTACCGCCTGATCGACTTTCCGCTGTCCAACATGATGAATGCCGGCATCAAGACCGTCGGCGTCGTCATGCCGGGCAACTACCGCTCCCTGATCGACCACGTGGGCTCGGGCAAGGACTGGGGCCTGGACCGCAAGAAGGGCGGCCTGTTCATGGTCCCCGGCAACGCGTATGGCACCACCAAGGGCGGCATGCGCTTCCTGCTACGCGACATCATCTCCAACAAGACACTGTTCCAGCGCTCAGACAAGCCCTACGTTGTGATGATGGGCACCAATATCATCTTTAACATGGACCTCAACACCATCATCGAGGCGCACGAGAACTCCGGCGCCCAGATGACCGTGGTGTACTGCAAGGCCACGCGCAACGTTGAGGACGAGACCAAACTCGAGATTAACGAGAACGGCCGCCTGACGGGCGTAAGCGCCGGCGTCGTGTACGGCGACAACGCGTCCATGGACTGCTGCATCGTCAACCGCGAGACCCTGCTCGAGATCATCGATCACTACCAGGCCGCCGACTACCTGGACCTGCTCGAGGCGCTCCAGGGCGACTTTGGCAACATCGATGTGTGCAGCTACGAGTACAAGGGCGAGGTCGTGGGCGTGTTTAGCGAGAAGTCGCTGTATCGCCGCAGCATGGATCTGCTCGACCAGACCGTGGCCGATCAGCTCTTCGATCCCGAGCGCCCGATTCTGACCAAGGCCCACGACGTGCCGCCCTCGCGCTACGCGACCGGCAGCCACGCCTGCAATTCGATCATCTCGGCCGGCTGCATCATCAAGGGCACCGTGCGCAACTCTATCCTGTCGCGCGGCGTTGTGGTTGAGGAAGGCGCTTCGGTGACCAACTCGATCATCAACCAGAGCTGCATCATCAAGAGTGGCGCCCGCGTCGAGAACGCCATCTTGGACAAGAACAACGTGGTGCCGGTCAACACCGAGCTTCGCGGCACGCCCGAGAACATCCTGGTGCTGGGCAAGGCTCCGTTAACTTCCGATACCACCATCGTTCGTTAACATTGGCGTCGCATAATCGCACGTAAACTTAAGAATAGCCGCCCGGTTCGCGCCTGGCGGCTATTCTCGAATTGCAACATGGGAGACAATATGGCAGAAACCAGCAAAAAGATGCAGATCGTGTTTGCCTCGGCCGAGTGCGCACCGTTTGTTAAGACCGGTGGCCTGGGCGACGTGGCAGGCTCGCTGCCCTCGGCGCTTGTGCGCGCCGGCGCCGAAGTCATCGTGATGGTGCCCAAGTACGCCACCATCAAGGACGAGTACAAGGCGCAGATGGAGCATTTTGCCGACTTTTACGTGAGCCTGGGCTGGCGCAACGAGTACTGCGGGCTGGAGAAGCTCGAGCACGACGGCGTCACCTATATGTTCATCGACAACGAGCGCTACTTTGCGCGCGACTATCCGTACGGCTTCTTTGACGACGGCGAGCGCTTTGCGTTCTTCTCCAAGGCCATCACCGAGAGCCTGCAGCATCTGCCGGCCGGCTTTGAGTGCGATATCCTGCACTGCAACGACTGGCAGACGGCACTGGCGCCCGTGTTCCTGCGCGAGTTCTACCAGGGCCTGCCGCTGTACGACCGCGTGAAGACCGTGTTCTCGATCCACAACGTGGCGTTCCAGGGCCAGTTTAGCGACACCGTGATGGAGGACATCCTGGGCGTGGCGCACATTCCGGCGGCCGCCTCGCAGCTGCGTTGCGACGCCTGCAGCGTCAACTACATGCTGGGCGCGCTGCGCTATGCCGACGCCATCACCACGGTGAGCCCCACCTATGCCAACGAGATCCAGACGCCCGAGTTTGGCGAGGGCCTGGACGGCGTGCTGCGCGAGCGTTCCTACGCGCTGCAGGGCATCCTGAACGGCATTGACGTCGCGGGCTTTGACCCGGCAACCGACAAGCGTATTGCCGCGAACTACACGGTCGAGGACCGTTCTGGCAAGGCCGTCTGCAAGGCTAAGCTACAGGAAGAACTGGGCCTCGAGGTGCGCGACGACCGTCCGCTCATGGTCATGGTCACGCGTCTGACGCGCCAGAAGGGCATGGACCTGGTCATGTATGCGCTCGACCGCATTTTGGCCGGCGGCGTGCAGGTGGCGGTGCTGGGCACCGGCGACCGCGACTACGAGGACGGCCTGCGCTACTTCCAGGACAAGTACCCTGGCACCATGGCAGCGCGCATCGAGTTCGACCCGGCGCTGTCGCAGCGCATGTACGCTGCCGCCGACATGTTCCTGATGCCTTCGAAGTTTGAGCCCTGCGGCCTGTCGCAGATCATCGCCATGCGCTACGGCACCCTGCCCATCGTGCGCGAGACCGGCGGCCTGAAGGACACCGTGATCCCTTACAACGAGTTTACCGGCGAGGGCACGGGCTTCTCGTTTAGCAACTTTAACGGCGACGAAATGGGCGACGCCGTGTTCCGCGCGGCACGTCTGTTCTGGGACAACCGCGATGCGTGGAACCAGCTGGTCACGCAGGCCATGAGCCAGGACTTTAGCTGGACGCGTTCGGCCGACAAGTATCTGGACCTGTACTTCTTTATGCATCCAGAGATCGAGAGGCCGGCGGCTGTGGAGGCCGCTGCTGAGCCGGTTGCTGCCGTCGAGGAGCCTAAGGCTGAGGAGAAGCCGGTTGAGGCTGAGCCCGTGGTGAAGGCCGAGGCCGCGCCCGAGGCCGAGGCAAAGCCGGCTGCGAAGCCTGCCGCCAAGAAGACTACGACGCGCAAGACGACGGCCAAGAAGGCTACGACGACCAAGGCTGCTGCTACCAAGACCGCCGCAGCCAAGACGACCGCTGCAAAGACAACGACCACGCGCAAGCGCACGACCGCTGCCGCCAAGAAGGCCGCCGAGGCCGAGGTCGCTTCCGAGGTAAAGGCCGAGGCCGCAGAGGCTAAGCCAGCCGCCAAGGCCCCGGCAAAGACCGCTGCCAAGAAGACGACCGTGGCCAAGGCCGCGACCGCCAAGAAGGCTACGGCTACAAAGACGACGACCACCAAGGCCGCCGCGACGAAGACCGCCCCCAAGGCCGCCGCAAAGCCTGCCGCCAAGGTCGAGGAGACGCCAGCCGAGCCCAAGACCGAGGCCAAACCGGCCGCCAAGACCACCACGCGCAAGCGCACGACGACGGCTAAGAAGGCCACGGCAAAGGCAGCTGCTCCCAAGGCAGAGACAAAGCCCGAGGTAAAGGCCGACCCGGCACCGAAGCCCGCCGAGGTCAAGGTTGAGACCAAGGCCGCCAAGGAGACTCCGGTCTCCCCCGCCGCTCCGGCAGAGGAAAAGGCTCCGTCAAAGAAGACCTCCGTCCGCAAGGCCACGGCCACCCGCAAGCGCCGCTAATTCGGACGATCCAAAAACCGAATCCTCACCAAACCAGGGGGCGCCCCAACCGGGCGCCCCTTTTCAGTAGATTTTGAGGCATGTCCCAAAAATCTACTGGGGTTGGTAAATCGATTTTGCGCGCACAACCGTTCGCCGATAGTGAACGGCTGTGGTTTAGACAACTAAAGCACAACGATATACTTATGTACTGTGCGTTAAGCCCATGGCCCGTTGGCCATGACTGTATAGAACTGGACCGTACTATGAGATTGATTCACAACAGCCGCCTACCGCAATTTCGCACTCCATTTGGCGCTGTGACCACTGGAACTTCCGTTTCGCTCTCGGTGATTCTGGAGGATGCCGACCCCAACCAGGCAACGCTTACCCTGCGCACCTGGGTTGATGGCATCGGCGAGACCCTCATCCCCATGGAGCACGAGGGCGACGGCATCTTTACCGGCGAGCTTCCATGCCCCGAACCGTGTCTTATCTGGTACAGCTTTATATGCAATATCGAGGGCCAACCCGAGGTCCGCTTGGGCGCACCGCAGGGCCGCACCGGCGGCGAGGGCGTAACCTACGACTACGCCGAGGTGCCGTCATTCCAGATTACCGTCTACAAGCACCGCGAGAACCGTCCCACCTGGTACGAACGCGGCATGGTCTATCAGATCTTCCCCGACCGCTACGCCCGCGATGAGCACTGGCGCGAGCGCACGCTGGCCGAGGTCGAAAAACCGCGCAAGGGCATTCAGCGCCGCATGGTCGAGGACTGGAACGAGCCGCCCGTCTATGAGCGCGCCGAGGACGGCTCCATCAAGACGTGGGACTTCTACGGCGGCTCGCTCAAGGGCATTCAGGAAGACCTGCCCCGCATTGCCGAGCTGGGCTTTACGGCCATCTACCTCAACCCCATCTTTGAGGCCGCGAGCAACCATCGCTACGACACGGCTGACTACACTAAGATCGACCCGATCCTGGGCACCGAGCAGGACTTTACCGAGCTATGCCAGGCGGCCGAAAAGCTGGGTATTTCCATCATCCTGGACGGCGTCTTCAACCACACGGGCGACGACTCCATTTATTTCAACCGCTACGGCAACTACCCCGGTGTGGGCGCTTGGCAGAGCGAGGATTCGCCGTGGCGCGACGCGTTTACCTTCCACGAGGACGGCTCATACGATTGCTGGTGGGGCGTGGGCAATATGCCCGCCATCAACGAGAAGTCTGAGCTGGTGCGCGAGAAGCTCCTGGGCAAGGACGGCGTCATCCGCAAATGGCTGCGCGCCGGTGCCCACGGCTGGCGTTTAGACGTGGCCGACGAGCTCTCCGACGACTTCCTGGCCGAGATTAAGAAGGCCGTGCTCGCCGAAAAGCCCGATGCGCTGCTGCTCGGCGAGGTCTGGGAAGACGCCTCCAACAAGGTCAGCTACGGTCATTTGCGCCGCTACCTGCAGGGCTCCGAGCTCGATTCTGCTATGGACTACCCCTTCCGCGACATGGTCATCGGCTTTTTGATGGGCTACAAGAACGCCTATCAGGCAGCCGAGGACATCGAGACCCTGCGCGAGAATTATCCGAGCGAGGCCCTGGCCTGCGCGCTCAATCTGCTGTCGAGCCACGACCGCCCGCGCATTATTTCGGTTCTTGGCGGCGGTCCCGACGAGTCGCAGCTGCCCGAGTGCGAGCGCAGCAAATGGCGTCTGGACGAAGGCGCAATGGGCCTTGCCAAGAGCCGCTTTTGGCTCGCGACGCTCATGCAGATGACCTTCCCCGGCGTGCCTTCGATCTACTACGGCGACGAGTATGGCCTGGAAGGCCTCACCGACCCGGGCAACCGCCGCACGCTGCCGACCAAGGAAGACCTGCACGACTTCGACACGCTGGCTATCGTCAAGAACGCCTCGGCCGTGCGCCGCGCCCTGCCGTTTATGATCGACGGCGAGATCAAAGCCTTCGCGCTCAACGACGAGGTGCTGGCGTACAACCGCACGGGCAAGGACGGCGAGTCCGCGACCGTCATCATCAACCGCAGCCTGCGCAATTCGCATCGCGTGACGATTCCGGCGCTCGGCGAATGCGCTACAGATGTGATCAGCGGCCACGAGTGCGAGATTCACAACGGCACGGTCACGCTCGACCTGTATCCGCTGGGTTCGTCGATTATCTATCACCACGCCGGGCAGCGCCTACAGGAGCCGCTCGATCACGGCGCGGGTGTCGTGTGCCATATCACCTCGGTGCCGACCGACGACGACAAGCCCGGCACGATCGGCGCGCCCACGCGTCGCTTTATCGACCATCTGGCCGCTATGGGCATGCGCTACTGGCAGGTTCTGCCCGTCAACCCCACTGACTTCTTCCGCTCCCCCTACGCTGGTCCTTCGGCCTTTGCGGGCAATATCGACCTGCTGCCGGAGTCGCACGAGGAGCTGGCCGCCGACTTTAAGGTCTGGATAGCCCGCGGTGGCGAGGATGCCGACCCGCTCTACACCGCGTTTAAACATCGCAACGCCGACTGGCTCGAGAAGTACTGCGTCTACATGGCCGTCAAAAAGCACTTTGAAGGCGAGTCGCGCCACGATTGGCCGGCCGACGTCGCGCGCTACAACGAGCATCTGATCGACGACAAACGTTTCCACGACGAGGCGGAGCTGCAGGCGTACATGCAGTATCGCTTCGACCTGTCTTGGTGCGAGCTTATGAACTACGCGCACAAGAAGGGCATCGAGGTTATCGGCGACATTCCGATGTACGTCTCGGACGATTCGGCTGACGCGTGGAGCGAGCCCGAGAACTTCTGGCTGTCCGATACCGGCAAGGCGATTGAGATTTCCGGCGCGCCGCCCGACAGCTTTGCACCCGAGGGCCAGGTGTGGGGCAACCCCACCTTCCGCTGGGATCACATGAAGGAGAACGGCTATCGTTGGTGGTTGGACCGTCTACGTCGTGCGTTCTCGCTCTACGACCGTGTACGCCTGGACCACTTCCTGGGCTTCCACAGCTACTTCAGCATTCCCGCGGGCAAGGCCTGCGCCGACGGCCGCTGGCTGGCAGGCCCGGGCAAGGATCTGTTCCAGACTGCCTACGACGAGCTGGGTCCGCTCAACTTTATCGCCGAGGATCTGGGCTATTTGACGCCCGGCGTTCGCGCGATGGCTTCGACCTGCGGCTTCCCCGGCATGGACGTGCTGGAGTTTAGCGATTACGACGTCCGCTGCGGCGTGCATCCCACGCCGGGCAAGATTCTATACACCTCGACGCACGACACGTCGACGCTCGCCGGTTGGTGCACGCGCTCCTTTGCGGGCGGCGACGAGCCGAGCGGTGTTGAGGTGGCGGCTAAGCTGATGGGCGATGCGCTGGCAAGCGACGCTCCCCTGGTGATGATGCCGCTGCAGGATGTCCTGGGGCTTGGCGACGATGCCCGCATGAACGTGCCGGGCGTGGCCACGGGCAACTGGACCTGGCAGGCTGACGAAGCTGATATTGAGGCAGCTGAGAATAAAACTGCACAGCTCCTGCGTAGCACCCATAGATTCTGGGGCGAAGCGTGATAAAACCCCCGATATAGGGTACAGTTACAGACGTTTGAATTTATGCGGGCAGAGAGATCTGCCCGCTTTGTGCTGAAAAGGAAGTATTATGGCGCGCTACGATTACAAGTGCTCGAGTTGCGGCAACGTGTTTGAGGTTGAGCATCCCATGTCAGAGACCCCCGAGGTCGTATGCCCGAGCTGCGGCGCTCCGGCTGCCAAGACGTTCTCGGCCAGTGGCATTAAGTTTGAGGGCAGCGGTTTCTACAACACCGACCAGCGCAGCGGTGGTTCCAGCACCAGCGCCACCAGCGGTTGCTGCGCCAACTGCCCGCATAGCCACTAGAAACAAAAGCGGCCCCGCGATCAACACCGATCGCGGGGCCTTTTTTGTTGCCGGGGTAGCTAATTTGGGCTCCGTATTAGTGGTGGACTAGTCTGGCGCAGAAGTGGCCGTCGTAGGAGTCGGCGTTGACAGGGACACTTTGGAAGAGGCCTCGATCGTTTTGACGGACGGATACGAGCTTCTTGGCCTGCTCGAACTCTGGTAGTTGCAGAATCTGGGCTTCGGAGAACGGCGCAACAGCAAAGCCCTCACCTTCGGGAGAAGCCAGGAAGGCATCCACGACCTGCGTGTTTTCCTCGTCAAAGACCGAGCAGGTGGCATAGATGAGTTCACCGCCGGCAGCCACGCGCGCAGCGGCCTCTTTGAGCATTGTCAGCTGTAGCTTGGGCAGCTCAGTCGTCACATCATTCTTGGTCAGGCGCCACGGAATCTCGGGATGGCGGCGCATGGTGCCCGTACCCGAACACGGCGCATCGATAAAGACCGTGTCGAACAGCGCAGGCTCGCCAAGCATGGCATCAAAGGACGTGAGCACTTCATCGAGCTCGCATGCATCGCCCGAGACGGTGCGAACACCCTGAATCCCGGCCTTGTGAAGACGCGCGAGATTGAGGTCACACTTACGGTCGTGCAGGTCGAGCGCGGTATGCTGCCGCTCGTAACCGGCACGCTTGGCCTGGCACATCATCACATAGGTCTTCGTGCCGCGACCGGCGCCAATCTCCAGGCAACGCCCGGGGCGCGTCGCAGCAGTCGCAATAAGCTGAGCGTTGAGATCCGAGGCGACCGCCGCCGCGCGCTCAAACACGCCCGAAGCAACGGTAACCTGCGCATCGACCGGCGCATGGCAACCCGGAAAGACGGGTGCGACGAGCTGAGAAATATACGGGTCGGCCTTGGTCGCAAAGGCGTTCTCGTGCAGGGCGAGCGGCGCGGGCGCCAGATTGCCGGCAAAGTTGAGCGCGCCCTCGGGCGTATCGAACGAGGCCATAATGCGAGCACACAGCCAGCGAGGCAGACCCATCAAACGTGACAGGCGCACCAGGCGACGCTCGGACTCATCCACATCGGATGCCGTGGCAAAGTTCTCAACATTGTCCGCAACCTTATGAAGCACGGCGTTGGCAAGGCCAGCGGCAGACTTAGCGCCGCTGCGTACCAGCTCAACACCCTGGCTTACGGCAACGCGACCCGGCGTATGCAGGTAAAGCATCTCGAAGGCCGAAATGCGAAGCGCCATGCGTACACGAGGCGCAACCTTTTTGGGCTTATCCAGAAACTGGTCGAGTAGCTCATCCAAAATGCCCTGCGTGGCGGCAACGCCCAACGCCAGACGAGCGGCAAAAGCAGAATCGCGCTGGTCAATGGCCTTGGCAGAAGCACGGGAGGACAGCACATCGCGCGCGTACATGCCGCGGCGATCGGCCTCCATCAACACGTCGAGCGCGAGCTTGCGCGCGGGAGACAACTTGCTCATGACAAAACACCCCAGCTAAGTTCGGCGCCCTGCAGGCCAGCAGCCCAAGCAGAAGCAGCCATGGCACGCTTGCCATCAGGCTTAACCTCGAGCAGTTCGACCGCCCCGTCGGAAAGACCGAGGTAAACACGCTTGGCCTTAACAACGACGGCACCCTCGCTGAGCGACAGATCGGCCGACACGGCATCGAGCACACGCACGGTCTTACCGGCGATCACGCAACGAGCAGGCGCGGTATCGGACGAAGCCAGCACATGACGCACGCAATCAAGCGCCGTCATCTGCGGATCAAGACGCATCTCCTGCTTGGAAATCTTAGCAGCATGGGTAACAAACGCCTCATCCTGCTCCGTCCAAACAGCGGTACCATCGGCAAGCGAAGGAAGCGTATCGGCCAGCAACTTGCCACCCAGCTCGCCAAGCTCCATCGTGAGCGCCTCGGCATGCGTACCGGCAACCGAAGTGGATGCCTGAGCGCAATAGGCACCGGTATCCACGCCATGGCCGATACGCATAATGGAAACGCCAGCAACCTCGTCACCAGCAAGAATGGCACGCTGAATAGGAGCAGCGCCACGCCAACGAGGCAGCAAGGACGCATGAACATTCACAATACCAAGCGGCGCCATATGCAGCACCTCATCAGGCAAAATGCAGCCATAGGCAGCCACACAGAAAATATCAGCCTGAGCAGCCTGGAGCGCCTCAACGACCTCCGGCGTCATACGATTAGCCTCAATAACCGGCAGCCCCAGCTCAAGCGCCTTAGCCTTAACAGGAGAAGGCTCAAGCTTCTTACCACGCCCACGAACAGCATCGGGACGAGTAACAACCAGTGCAATCTCATTCCCAGCCGCAACAAGCGATGTCAACGAAGGCACCGCAAAATCGGGCGTACCCATAAACACAATACGCATAAAGATCGTCTCCCCTCAACCAAAGCCGAGACGGCTACAAATAACAGCGCCAGGCTAAGTCACGATCCATGACGCCAGAACAATTCAACAGATTCAAATATACCCAAAAACAAAGAAAGAGCCGCATCAAAAGCAGCCCTCTCAACAAAGCAATTATCAGCGAAGACGCCCATCCCTGGCCCAACGGCACCCGGGCGAGACAAGCCAAGGAAACGCAGTCCCCGGGGCGGGGCGCCTATATATCGTCCCGCGCGCAGTTTCGCAGCGAAGCGAGAATGTTTGAGCACGGGATGATATATAGGGGCCCCGCCCCGGGGACGGACGACTTACTCCGTCTCGCCCGGTCGAGCGCCGCGGGCCAGGGCGTCCTGGTACTCCTTGACTGCCTTGATCCTCTGCATCGGCTTCAGTCGCTCGAACATGGTATTGCCATGCAAGTGGTCGATCTCATGCTGCAGGCACACGCAGAACAGATCGCCCGAAGCCTCATAGCGAATCAGGTTGGCATCCAGGTCGTACGCCTCGACGACGACATGATCAGGACGCTCGATCTCGCAGCTAATACCGGGGATCGACAGGCAGCCCTCGCTAAACGGAACGAGATGATCGCTCTGCTCAACAATGACGGGGTTGATGAGCACGTACGGGTCGTAATCGTTCTTGTCGCTGTAATCGCAGTCGATGGTCACGAGCTGAATGAGCTCGCCGATCTGCGGGGCAGCCAGGCCACAACCACCGTTCTCGAACATCATCTTCTTCATCTTCTCGGCAAGCGCCTCGATCGCCGGGGTGATCTCCTCGATAACAGCGCACTCCTGGCGCAGACGAGGGTCGGGCGACAATACGATTCCGTTGGCTTCCATGGCCATCCTTTCGGGTTGTTACATCAAATCATAGGCGTCGACGTCAACGCTCAAGCTCACGCCGCGCACGGAGCCCACCTCTTTGAGGCAGGCGTCGATATCATCAGAGACATGGTACCCTACCGGCGACTTCACAAGCAGATGGAAGCGATAACGGTCCTTGGCTCTCTCGATTACACACGATGCAGGGCCCAGCACCTGCGGCACGGCGCTCCCCGCCCGTAAAAAGTCGGGCGCGGCGGCATGCCAGCGGCGCTTGAGGAGCTTCCCGATGCGCCCGATGTAGTCCTGCGCCTCATCGCGATTCGCCGACCACACCAGGATGTTGACCAAGCGCACGAACGGCGGATAGAGGGCGTCGCGACGTTGGTCCAGGTCATAGTCGGTAAAGATCGAGCGATCATGCTCGGCTACGGCGCGAATGACCGGGTCCTCGGGCAGGTAGGTCTGAATGATGACCTCGCCGGGGCGTTCACCGCGACCGGCGCGACCCGCCACCTGCTCCAGCAGGTCGTAGGCACGCTCCCCTGCTCTAAAATCGGGCAGTTTAAGCGCAAAGTCGGCATTGACGACGCCGACGAGCGTGACCTCGGGAAAGTCGAGGCCCTTGGCGATCATCTGCGTGCCCAGCAGCACGGCGCAATCGGCCGCATCGAACTGCTCGAGCAGCTTTTTGTGCGCATCCTTGCCGCGCGTAGAATCGGCATCCATGCGGATGATGGCGACGTCCTCGGGCAGCATCTGGTGCAGGGCGTCCTCAATCTGCTGCGTGCCCAGGCCCATTTTTGCCAGGTAGCGGCTACCGCATTTGGGGCAGCGACTCGTGGGCGCCGGATACGGTTGCACGCGCCAGGAAGATCCGCAGGTATGGCACTGCAACGTGTGGGTGCGCTCGTGATACGTGAGCGCCGTGGAGCAGTGATTGCAGGTGGGGACGCAGCCGCACTCACGACACATCAGGAATGGCGCAAAGCCACGGCGGTTGTGCAGTAGCACGGCCTTCTCGCGACGCTCGACCACTCGCTCGAGGCCTTCCATCAGCGGTTTTGAGAACATGGAGCGGCTACCATGTGCGAACTCGCGGCGCAGATCGGCGATTCGGACCGTGGGCAGGACCGCGTGTCCGGGGCGCTCAGGCATCTCGATGCGCGTCCAGGCGGCGCCGTTGTACGTGCCGCGGCGGCAGCGATCGAGCGCCTCGGCAGAGGGCGTGGCCGAGCCCAGCACAAGCGGGCAGCGATAGCGGCGTGCCATCTCGGCAGCTACCTCACGCGCATGGTAGCGCGGGCTGGAGCCCTGCTTGTAGCTGGTCTCGTGCTCCTCGTCGATGATGATGAGGCCCAGGTCGCTGAGTGGGCAGAAAAGCGCCGAACGCGCTCCGACGACCACGCGGGCCGCGCCGCTCGCGACCATGTCCCACTGGTCCAGACGCTCGCCAGCCGAGAGGCGCGAATGGAAGACCGCAACCGTCTCGCCAAAGCGCGAACGGAAGCGGCCGACGGTCTGGGCCGTCAGCGAAATCTCGGGCACGAGCACGCAGGCCGAACGGCCGGCGGCCAACACGCGCTCGATGGCGGAGAGGTAGACCTCGGTTTTACCGGAACCGGTGACGCCGTCGACCAGCACTACGTCGCCGTGGGCATCGAGGCGTGCGCGCTCGATTTGCGCGAGCGCCCGTTGCTGGCCTTTCGTGAGCGAAACCGGTGCCTTGCCGCTTGCCGAGGACAGCGTGGTCTGCTCGCTGCAGCCGCGCCACGCGCGGCGCTCTTCCACCACCACGACGCCGCGTTTTTCGAGTGCCTTGATAGTCGCCGACATGCTGTTGTAGAGCAGGTTGAGGTCGCGCGTCGTGACCGGGCCGCACCGGAGCGCCTCGATAAGCTGGCGCTGGCGGACCGCCGTTTTGGGAGGCGTATAGTCAAAGCCCTCGGGCGTGAGCATAACCCAGCGGTTTTGGATGGGTTTGACGGCGGGGCGCTCAACGGTCCACACACCGTCATCGCCCTTGACAACGCGCGGGCTTCCACCCGGCGGCAGGAACAGACGCAGGCACTCGGAAAGCGTCGCGACGTATTCGCGGCTCATCCAGCGCGCGATACGGGCAGCCTCGGCGGTAAAGAGCGGCCTGCTGAGGATGGCCTCGATGGGCTTGATGCGTGCGGGGTCGAGGGCGTCGTTGCCTTGCAGGTCGCCAAGCGCAGGGGCGATGTCGACGATGTAGCCAGCAGCCGCGCGGTTGCCAAAATGGACCAGGACCGTAGAGCCGATCTGAGCCTCGCCGGCAAGGGATTGCGGGATGCCGTAGGCAAACGGCTCGGATAGCGCCCGCGTTGGGATGTCGAGGACCACGCTTGCGTAGGCGGTGACGGGCTCAGGCGCAGGCTCGGGCTTGACCTGCTCGGCAGCATGAGCAGACTGCACCGGAGTCTCCTCCGGTTCCGGCGAACCAAACAGCGACAGTTGCTCGGCCATGGTCCCTGTACCTCCCATCCCATACATCTATAGAAACAAGAGCCCCGCTCGGGTGAACGGGGCTCGGATACATACGTTTGCGCAGCTGCTACAGCGCCATCGTGCGGGCGCGGTCGATGCGCGCCAGGCAGTCGTCGCGGCCGACGAGCGCCATGGTCTCGCCCAGCGGAGGGCTCACCATGTTGCCGCAGACGGCGACGCGCACGGCCTGGAAGACCACACGCTTCTTGAGGTCCATCTGCTCGGGCAGCGGCTCAAGTGCGGCGTCGATGTTGGCGGCCGTCCACTCGCCCACGCCCTCGAGCGCGGCCTTGGCGGCGTCCAGAATGGCACCCATGCCCTCCTTGGCCAGGCCCTTGTTGACGGACTTCTCGTCATACTCGAGCGTCTCGGCCGTAGCGAAGATGGGAGCGGCGACGGTCACGGCGTCGGCCGGCATCTTGGTGCGCGGCTTGACGATGGCAGCGAGCGCGTCGATCCAGTCCTCGCCGTACTCGACGTTGCCCTCGATAAGGCCCGCCTCATGCAGCTCGGGAACCATGACCTCATCGGCAAACTGAGCGTCGGACATGCCGTTGATGTACTCGGCATTGACCCAGTCAAGCTTCTTGGGGTCGAAGGTCGCCGGGTTCTTGGAGATGCGGTCGAGCGAAAACTTGCTGGCCAGGACATCGCGCGGGATGATCGTGGTCTCGCCGTCGAGCGACCAGCCGAGCAGGGCCAGGTAGTTGACGAAGGCGTCGGACAGGTAGCCGGCGTCGCGGTACTCCTCCACCGAGGTGGCGCCGTGGCGCTTGGAGAGCTTCTTGCCGTCGGCACCCAGAATCATGGAGATGTGGGCGAACGTGGGCACGGGCGCGCCGAGGGCCTCGTAGACCATGACCTGGCGCGGGGTGTTGGACAGATGATCGTCACCACGGATGACATGGGTGATCTTCATCATGGCGTCGTCGACGACGGTCGCGAAGTTGTACGTGGGCGTGCCGTCGGAGCGGAAGATGACGAAGTCGTCGAGCTCCTTGGCGTCGAAGGTCACCTCGCCGTGAACGGCGTCGTGGATGACGACGTCGCCGCGGTCCTCGGGCACCTTGATGCGCAGGACGTAGGACTCGCCGGCCTCGATGCGACGACGGGCCTCCTCGGGATCAAGATCGCGGCAGCGGCGCTGATAGCCCTGGAAGGGGTCCTTGCGCTCCTGCGCGGCCTTGCGGTCGGCGTCGAGCTGCTCCTTGGTGCAGAAGCAGGGGTAGGCCTTGCCCTCGTCCCAGAGCTTCTGGGCGGCCTGCTTGTACAGGTCCAGGCGCTCGGTCTGCGCGTAGGGGCCAAAATCGCCGCCCACCTCGGGACCCTCGTCCCAGTCAAGGCCCAGCCAACGCATGGCGCGCAGAATGATCTGCGTGTTCTCATCGGTGGAGCGAGTGGGGTCGGTGTCGTCGATGCGCAGGATGAACGTGCCGCCGTTTGCGCGGGCGAAAGCCCAGTTATAGATAGCGGTGCGGGCGCCGCCGATGTGCAGCTTGCCCGTCGGTGAGGGTGCAAAGCGGACGCGAACGTCTGATGCCATGGAAATCTCCTCGATTGCAGGATGGATGTCTAACCGCATTAGTATAAAGCAACAAAGCAACCTCCGCACAAAGGGCACCGACCTACTCATTGGGGACAGACTTAAATGAACAGTCGTTGGGCAGTAATCATTGGGGACAGACATAAATGACCAGTCTTTGGGCAACCTGTCGGCACTTAGGTAAGGCCGGTCATTTAAGTCTGCCCCCAATGAGTGCCCCGGAAGAGTGTCCCTTTTGACTAGTCGTTTAAGAACGTCCATTACAGTCGAGATTGTCAGCCCGGGCCCGTCTCGGGCTACGATTGAGGCGCGCCCAGAACGGG
>CAKTWW010000021.1 GCA_934630855.1 uncultured Collinsella sp. | reverse complement strand
CTGACCGGTGGACGGCACCGAGCCGTCGCAAGACTCGAAGAAGGGGGAGGCCTCGCGGCCTCCCCCTTTTTTGCGTTAATTGAGCTTAACGACTCAATTGCTCCTGTCACTCTAATTGCTATTTTGCTATTGGGCCCTTACTTAAAGACAACGAATCGAATTACAAGGGCAACCGCTATGACTGCAATAATCAATAGCAGGATTGTCAGTCGATGCTTCTTGCGTCGTTGGCTCGATGAAACGAAGATTGATTTTCCCTGTTTTGGCGTCTCGAGATAGCGGGCCGAATGCGTCAAAGTTTGCTTAGGTCGAGGACCTCTTTGTTGCGGGGTTGCGGGTGCATTCGCTGGCTCGTCATTGAACGAGCTGTTTTTAGATAACGGTGCATCTTTAAGATATACGGGATCTCCTGAGGCGACGCCCATATGCTTGCGTCCTGTTTGGGCATCCTCGAGTGTTTGGTATCGATTTCTCGTTACATACTCGGGCTCAGGATCGTTGATGGGTTCTTGCGAGATATGGGGGCGATGAAACCGCGTCGGCTGCGAGGTGGATTCTCCCCCCTGAGCCGGCTTAAACGTATTGCTCTGGTTTTGGTTGTCCATGATGCCCTTTAGCTCGTTGCCAACAACGTGTACGCGCCCATTGTAAGCCCCTTGTTCTTATTTACCAGGGACATGCTCGCTATTTAAGCTCAGTTCAAAGAACCTTAACCTTCCAAAGACCTAAGTCATATGCACTTAGATATGCTTATGGTAAGGGACTCAAAAAACTTTATAGTCGATGTATATATGAGCACTGGGTGGGCATATATAAGAGCGTCAAAAGAAGTCCCAGTCACCTAAAAGATGACTCGGCAGTCCTTAAAAGGAGTGGTAAACATGGCAAGCATGGTTCCTTATCGTTCGGTTTTTGGCGTTCGTCCCTCTGCAAGCTCGCTGTTCGATCTGTTTGACGATATGACCGACTTGGCGAGCAATTCGATCGCTTCCAAGGCGTTTCCCGTTGACGTTGAGGACAAGGGCGACGGCTACGAGGTCAAGGCTTATCTGACCGGCGTCGCCAAGGACGACATTGATGTTGAGCTCAACGAGGGCCGTCTGTCCATTAGCGTGAATGTCGAGGAGGACGAGGAGAACGAGGGCAAGAACTTCCTGCAGAAGGAGTTCAGCTCGTACAGCGCGACGCGTGGCGTGTATCTGAAGGACGCATCGAGTGAGGGCCTTTCGGCTAAGTACGCTGACGGCATCCTGACCGTTACGGTTCCCAAGATCGTCGAGAAGAAGAACGTCACGAAGATCTCCATCGACTAGCGACGTTGCTGCTTCAATCGAGCGTTTAAATTGGGGGCTGGGAAGAGATTCCCAGCCCCCTTTTTCTTGCGACGCGCTATTGAATGCTCATGGGGCGATATTGTCCTGCGGGGCGTATGGTGAGCTGCTGCGAGCCAGAATGTCTGGTTGCAGTGCTGCCGATCTCATCGTTAAGTGTTGCATCGAGCGCTCGGGCGTAACTTTTGACCGTCAGGCTCGGACGATTGTTGTCTTGGCTGATATGCATGGCGATGAGCTGTTCGGTGCGATCGGTGACGAGTTCGCGCGCCGCGTTGGCGGCTTGGTCGTTGGAGAGGTGCCCTCTCGTGGACAGGATTCGCTCCTGAAGAAAGCGGGGATATTCTCCCTCGCGTAGCATGGTCACATCGTGGTTGCTTTCGAGCGCGAGGACTCGACAATCCTTGAGGGTGCTCATGGCTTGGCTCGATAGCTCGCCGGTGTCGGTGGCAAAGCCGATGGAATCATCGAGGGCGTCGAATCGATAGCCGACAGGATTGATGACATCGTGTGATGTTGAGTAGGTCTGCACACGGATGCCGGCAACGGAGAGAATGTCACCGGGATCGAATTCCTCGACAGACAGATGCGCGAGGCTTTCTTTGGATGCAAGTGTGTCTCTGCTGGCAAAAATGGGACCATTCCAATGTTTGCACCATACCTCTAGTCCCTTAATGTGGTCGCCGTGCTCGTGGGTGATAACAAGGGCGGACACGTCATCTGCCGAGAGCCCCAGTTCTGCCATGCGCTTCAATGTCTCGCGACGAGAAAGGCCGTCGTCGACCATGATGAGCCCCTGGGGGCCTTCGATGAGCGCGCAGTTGCCTTTTGAGCCGCTGCCGAGGATATGAAGGTGCAGACGAGACATAAGATTCCAAAGGATACAATGGGTGCGGTCGAATAGAGGAGGAAGCGAATGCCAACGGTATCTCAGCATTATGGACGCCACGCGGCACCCAGGACGGGCGATGATGCCCAGACAAGACGGCAGGTGGCTGCTCCTGTGGTGCTCATGGTATCAGGTGGTGCGGACTCGACGGCGCTGCTCCTTATGGCCTGCACATCAAAGCTGGATATCCAAGACGGGCGCGGTGTGGCCCCCATTGCGCGCGAGCGGCTGCATGTGCTGCATGTAAACCATCATCTGCGTGGCGAGTCATCCGATGGCGACGAAGCCTTTGTGCGCGACCTGTGTGCACAATACGGCTTGCCGCTGTGTGTCGAGCATGCCTATTTTGACGACGAGTCGGGCAATATCGAGGCCGCGGCGCGCGAAGTGCGCTATACCGCGGCACGCAGATATGTTCGAGAGCTTTGCGCCCAGACGGGGGCACCGCGAACGGCAGCTCGCATCTGCACCGCACACACGTCTTCGGACCGCGCGGAAACGTTTTTGATGAATGCCATTAAAGGGTCGGGGCCCGCAGGCCTATCGAGCATTCCCCGCCGGAGGAATATCGTGGTGCGGCCTTTGCTCGATCTGACTCATGACGAGTTGGTGGGCTATCTGCAAGTGCATGGTCAGCCGTGGCGAGAGGACGAGAGTAACGAGGATGTCTCGTATCTGCGTAACTACGTGCGCCATCGGGTGATGCCGGTAGTGGCGCGGCGCAACGCAAACGTTTGCAAGACGATTGGCGCCGCCTGCGAAATTCTTGGCGACGAAGACGCCTTTCTTTCCCAGCTTTCGGCACAGTCGTTTCGGAGCTGCCTGCGGAAGGAGGCAGCGGGCGCACTGGTGCTCGACGCGCGCCGTCTTGCTGCCGCCGAGGTTGTGATTGCGCGGCGCATCGTGCGGTTGGCGATGAAGCGCATCGATCCGGACGCGCGACCGGAGATGCGGCACGTCGAGCGTGTGCTTGCCTGCGTTGCCGCGGGTTCGGGTTCGGTAACGCTGCCGGCGGGAATTGATGCGCGTGTGGAGTTTGGCATGCTGGCGTTTAAGGCCCCGGAGGCACGCGAGGGGTTAGTTGCCGATTGGGTCACCATTCCCGGTCGTTTGCCGCTGGGGGCGGGACGCATCCTGGTGGCAGAGCCGATGGCCGTCGAGCCTGGATGTGATATTGTGCAACGCGCCCGTGAGCTAGTGGCTGCAGGAGAAGTAGCTGCTTTGGTGGATGCGGCAGCGTTGGGATTTGCCGATCGTGATAGCGAGCGAATGCTCGCCGGCGCGCGCGGTGAGATTCCCGCCGAGGCACGTTCGGCGCGCCTGTGGGTTGACGGCCCCGCTCCGGGGGATGTGATGTGTCCGTTAGGCATGAGCGGCCGAAGCAAGAAGGTGTCCGACCTGTTGAATGAGGCGCGTGTCCCCGTTTCCGAGCGTGCGAGCGTTCCCGTGGTAAGAACGGCTCCGGGAGGTGCCGTGGTGTGGGTCGCAGGCGTTCGAGCGGACGAGCGTTTTAAATGCACGGCAGCGACGCGCGTGGCGTATCTGCTTCGTGTGGTCGATGCAGAATAGCGTCATGCACCAGCTATTCTGTGCGACGTTGACGGTATTCCCGCGCTGATGGCGCACGGGCTGGAAAATATACCCTGTGCGCTGCTAGAATGTGTAGTTCGCGTCCATACGGCGGTGTGTGGACGATAAGCACAAGAAAGGGTTGTCATGGCTTCTCAACATCCGGATATCGAGAAGGTTCTGTTTACGCAGGAGGATATCGACGGTATCGTCTCTCGCCTGGGCGAGCAGATTACTCGCGACTACGCGGGTAAGGATCTGGTGCTGATTGCGGTCCTGCGCGGTGCCGTAGTCTTCATGGGAGACCTGATGCGCAAGATCGAGCTGCCGACCAACATCGATTTCATGGCTGTTTCGAGCTACGGCGACGGTGTGAAGTCCTCGGGTATCGTGCGTATCATTAAGGATCTGGATATCGACATCCGCGGTCGCGACGTGCTGATCGTCGAGGACATTCTGGACTCGGGCCTGACGCTCAAGTATCTGATGAAGAACCTCGAGAGCCGCAAGCCCGCCTCGCTGGAGGTCGCCGCCTTCCTGTGGAAGGACGTTGAGGACCGTACCTCGGCCGTCACGCCCAAGTATGTTGGAACCCATTGCCCCGATGCCTTTGTGGTGGGCTACGGCCTCGATTATGCCGAGCGCTATCGTAACCTTCCGTATCTGGGCATTTTGAAATCGGAGGTTTATTCGTAAGATGCCCGACGACCGTAACGATAACAATTCCCAGACTCCCCGGGACCCTAAGATTCCGGGGATGCCCGGAGGCAAGAAGCCCACGCGCACGGGCTGGCTGTATTTTATTTTGGCTTGCGCGCTCCTGGGCTATGCCTTCTTTAACATGGGCTCCGGCTTTGCCAATTCCAGCAATACCGTAAAGCTCGCGACGAGCGAGATGGTCAGCGCCATTAAGCAGGATCGCGTTGACGACCTGACGTATACGGTGGTGGACGGCAGCGTGACCGGTCATTACTGGAAGGCAAACAAGGACAAGGGCGATACGAGCGAGCTCAAGAGCTTCTCCTCGACCTATGTCGGCTCCGATTCGCTTGCTGAGCTTATGGCGGAGCATCCCGACACCAAGTACATCGTCAACACCAATGATCCCGATTTTTGGGGCGACCTGGCGATGAGCGTGCTTCCGACGATCGCCCTGATCGCCATCATGTTCTACTTTATGCGCCAGATGATGGGCGCCAACAACAGGAACATGCAGTTTGGCAAGACCAACGCCAAGACCAACGAGGCCACGCGCCCCAAGGTTAAGTTTGAGGACGTTGCCGGCGTGGACGAGGCGGTCGAGGAACTCGAGGAGATCCGCGACTTTTTGAGCGATCCGGACCGCTATCGCAAGCTGGGCGCTAAGATTCCGCGCGGCGTGTTGCTGGTGGGCCCTCCGGGTACCGGTAAGACGCTGCTTGCCAAGGCCGTTGCCGGCGAGGCGGGCGTACCGTTCTTTAGCATCTCGGGTTCCGACTTTGTCGAGATGTTCGTGGGCGTCGGCGCCAGCCGCGTGCGCGACCTCTTTAAGGAGGCCAAGTCCCAAGCCCCGTCGATCATCTTTATCGATGAGATCGACGCCGTGGGACGTCAGCGCGGAGCCGGCTTGGGCGGCGGTCACGACGAGCGCGAGCAGACGCTCAACCAGCTGCTGGTCGAGATGGACGGTTTTGAGGAGAGCGAGTCGGTTATCCTGATCGCCGCTACCAACCGTCCTGACATTCTGGATCCGGCGCTGCTGCGTCCCGGCCGTTTTGACCGCCAGGTGACGGTCGACCGTCCGGACGTGAAGGGCCGCGAGCAGATTTTGCGCGTGCACGCCGAGAACAAGCCGATGGACGAGGACGTTAAGTTTGAGAAGCTCGCCCAGATGACCGTTGGCTTTACCGGCGCCGACCTGGCAAACCTGCTCAACGAATCTGCACTGTTGGCTGCCCGCCGTCATCGTTCCGTGATCTCGATGGACGAGGTCGAGGAATCGATGGAGCGCGTGATCGCCGGACCGCAGCGCAAGGGTCGCGTGATGACCGAGGCCGAGCGCACCACGATTGCCTACCACGAGAGCGGCCACGCCCTGGTTGGTCACATCCTGGAACACTCCGATCCGGTCCACAAGATCTCGATCGTCAGCCGCGGGCAGGCGCTGGGCTATACGCTGCAGTTGCCGCAGGAGGACCACTTCCTCAAGACCAAGAACGAGATGCTCGACGAGCTTGCCGTGTTCTTGGGCGGTCGCGTTGCCGAGGAGCTTATGTGCGACGACATCACGTCGGGTGCGAGTAACGACCTTGAGCGCGCAACCAAGATGGCGCGCGAGATGGTCACGCGCCTGGGCATGAGCGAGGAGCTGGGCACGCAGGTCTTTGGCGAGGCGCAGCACCAGGTGTTCCTGGGTCGCGACTATGCCGACCATCAGGACTACTCCGAGGAGACGGCGCGTCGCATCGATATCGAGGTTCAGCGCATCATGCGCGAGGCCCATCGTCGTGCTGTCGAGATCTTGGATGCCCGTCGCGACCAGCTCGATCTGATGGCCAAGGTGCTTCTTGAGCGCGAGACTGTCGAGGGCGATGCCGTGAACGCCCTGCTCGACAACGAGTGGGACACCTACCTTGAGCGCGAGGGCGATATCCTGGCGGCCAAGGAGGAGCGCAATGCCAAGGCGGCCGGCATGCCGGCCAAAAAGCGCGTGCCTCGTATGAGCGAGGAGGAGCTTGCGGCTGATGCCGCGGCCTTTGCGCAGGCGGCTATGCAGGAGGATGCTGAGGGCGCGTCCGAGGCTGCTGCTGACGCCGAGAGCGTTGATGAGACGAAGGTCACCGACGGCGACGTCGACGACAAGTAATCTTTGTCATGAAAGCCTCCGCGGGGAAACCTGCGGAGGCTTTTTTGAGCGATATGGGGCCGTCTGTTGATTGGGGACAGACTTAAATGAGTGTTTTCACGCATTTAAGTCTGTCCCCAATCAACATTGGGCCGCATTGCTGAAGTACTTTGCTCAACTAAAGCGTACAATACCGCCTATGCGAAAGGGGAACAGATGATCAACGAAACCATGTATGCTCGCGGTGCGGAGAGCTCCATCATCCGCGAGATCTTTAGCTATGGCCTTGAGCGCAAGGCGCAGATCGGCGCGGAAAACGTGTTCGATTTCTCGCTGGGCAACCCGAGCGTTCCCGCTCCCGCTGCCGTCGCCGAGTCCATTAAGAAGGCGCTTGAGCTGCCGAGCGATCAGCTGCACGGCTACACGCCCGCACCGGGCCTGCCTCAGTGCCGCGCGGCTGTTGCCGAGTCGCTCAACCGTCGCTTTGGTACGAGCTATGAGGGCAAAGACGTCTTTATGACCGTGGGTGCGGCCGCATCGCTCACCTGCACGCTCAATGCCATCACCAATCCGGGCGATGAGGTTATCGTCATTGCGCCGTATTTTCCTGAGTACCGCGTATGGATCGAGAAGGCGGGCTGCACGTGCGTCGAAGCGCTTGCCAACGAAGACACGTTTCAGCTGAGCGTGGGCAACGTTCTTAAGGCCATTACCGACAAGACGGCTGCTGTTATTATCGACTCGCCCAACAACCCGACGGGTGCGGTGTATACGCGTGATACGTTGACACGCCTGGCTAATGTTTTGCGCGAGGTCAACGCCAAGCGCGATCCCGAGAACCCGATCATGCTGATCTCGGACGAGCCGTACCGCGAGATCGTCTATGGTGCCGAAGTGCCCTGGGTGCCCTCGATCTACGAACACACCATCGTGTGCTACTCGTATTCTAAGTCGCTTTCGCTGCCGGGCGAGCGCGTGGGCTGGATTTTGGTCCCCAACACCAATCCGCAGGCTGCTCGCCTGATGCCCGCCGTTGCCGGTGCCGCCCGCACGCTGGGCTTCGTGTGTACGCCAGCGCTCTTCCAGCGCGTGATTATCGACTGCATCGATGAGCCGAGCGATGTCGAGGCCTATGCGCGTAATCGCACGGCGCTTACCGATGCACTGGCGGAGTACGGCTACACGTATGTTGAGCCTGATGGTGCGTTCTACCTGTGGGTCAAGGCGCTGGAGCCCGATGCGAACGCTTTCTGCGAGCGCGCGAAGAAGTACGAACTGCTCGCGGTGCCCTCGGATAGCTTTGGCATGACGGGCTGGTTCCGTCTGGGCTACTGTGTGAGTCACGAGACCATCGTCAATTCGTTGCCCGCCTGGAAGCTACTGGCCGACGAGTATCGTCCAAAGTAAAGCGCTCTGCCTACAATGTTTTACGTGAAACGGGGTTTGGTGTTAAGCCGGACCCCGTTGTCATGGACGTTGTGTCATTGGGATGGAGTGGTTTTACGACTGTCGAAGGCTATGCGTACAATGAATATACGCGACGGCCATACTGGATAAGGAGACCTGATGCCCTACCTGCTTTCTTGTGATATCCATACTCATACGATGTTCTCTGCGCATGCGTATTCGACCATTGAGCAGAACATATATTGGGCGGCCGAGCGCGGCCTTCAGGTGCTCGGCTCCGCCGATCATTTAAGCTCGATGGTTACACCTTGCCCCAATGACCTGCGTAGTTTCCAGTTCTTTATCAACCAGGATATCTGGCCGCGCATTTGGAGCGGCGTGCTGTTGCTCCGCGGCGCCGAGGCCGATATCGTTTCGTTGGACGGCAGCCTGTTTGGCGAAGACATTCCCGTTTCGCTCGATATCGCCGGCGATGCGTACAGCCGTCAGCATTCGCTGTTCGATTTGGTGACGCGTAATTTGGATTATTTGGTGGCAAGTGTGCATAATCCGCAGTTTGCCGAGGGCGCGACGCTTGCCCAGACGACCGAGATGTACATTAATGCCCTGGAGCACCCCAAGGTGTTCATGCTGGGCCATGCGGGCCGTTCGGGCGTGCCTTTTGATATCGACGAGGTGCTGCTGGCGGCCAAGGCCAGGCATAAGATTATCGAGATCAATAACCACAGCCTTGAGCACGGCAACGATGCTGAACATTGGGGCGTGTGCCGTAAGATCGCCGAGCGTTGCGCCGAGCTGGGCGTGGGCATTGGCGTTTCGACCGATGCGCACATCGGCATGGCCATTGGCAAGCTCGACCATGCCCGCAAGATGCTCGATGAGATTCACTTCCCGCTGGATTTGATCGTGACGCGCGACCGTGACACGCTGCTGCGCGAGATGGCTGCCGCCGGCGTGTGCGACCTTCGCAAACGCATGTAACGAGAGGCCAATGTGTAATGAAAAAGGGGCGGTCCAGGCGGGCCGCCCCTTTTCTTGTGCCGGTAGATTTTTGGGACATGCCTTAAAATCTACTTTTGCTGTTGATGAGGAAGGTAGATTTTAAGGCATGTCCCAAAAATCTACCGGGGTGGATTAGCGGCGCTCGAGGACCGCGACGGTCTCGGTGTGGTCGGTGTGAGGGAACATGTCGACCGGCGTGATCTTGAGCAGGCGATAACCTCCGTCGAGGAGCTGGTGTAGGTCGCGCTCTTGGGTGACGGGATTGCAGCTGATGTAGGTGATGCGGCGCGGCTTGAGTGCGCAAGCGGCTTCGAGGAACTCTGGTGTGGAGCCGGCGCGTGGCGGGTCGATGGAGAGAACGTCAACGCGCTCGTTGTTATCGGCGGCGTCCAGGATGTAATCGGTGGCGTCGTCGGCCATAAACCAAGCGCTGCGGGTGAGGCCGTTGAGCTCGGCATTGCGGCGCGCATCGGCAATGCCTGCCGTGTTGCGCTCCACGCCGAGCAGCATAATGCCGATACCCTTGTTCTGGGCTTCTTTAGCTGCGCACAGACTGATGGTGCCGCTGCCGCAGTAAGCGTCCATAAGAATGTCACCCTGCTGCAGGTCCATGCCGTCAATGGCAAGTCGATAGAGCAGCTCGGTTTGCTGCGGATTGGTCTGATAGAACGCGGTAGGGGAGATGTCGAATTCGCAACCGAGTAGCTGGTCGCGCATGCATTCGGCGCCATAGACGATACGGGTCTCCTCGCCCAAGATGGCATTGCCAGGGCGCCCATTGATGTTCTGAGCGACGGTGACGATATGCGGATCAAGCGCCGCGACGGCTTCAAAGAACTCCTGCGCATGCGGCAGGTCGCGCTGAGCGGTCACGAGGGTGACCATAATCTGGTCGGTGCGCCAGCCGCGGCGAACGACGGCATAGCGAAGCAGCCCCAGATGCTTGTCTTCGCTAAAGGCGGGAATATGCAGACGTTCGGCCTCGCGAGCGATGCCGTTGAGAATCTGACGAGCGCCCGTCGCCTCGACAGGACACTCGGGCACGGCAACGATCTTGTGCGTGCCGCGCTCAAAGAAACCGCAACGGACAGCGCCTTCCTTACCGGGAGCAAAGGGAGTGGCAGCCTTATGACGAAAACCACGCGGCGCAGGATACTTGCCCGGGTCGCCCAGGGTAACACCCATACCGCGAATGGGATCAACGGCGATGCCCTCGCGCTCACAAAGCTCGGCAAAAAGCTCTTCCATGGCAGCCTGCTTGGCAGCGAGCTGCTTCTTATAAGGACGATTAAGCGCCGTACACCCACCACAAGCTTTCATGATTGAACAGGGAGACTTGGGGTCCACGGCCTTACGCGCAGACAAAACCGGATCTTTATGCGAGCGCTTGGAGCGAGTCTGAGATGCCTTGTCCTCGCTCCGACGAGAACTGGGGCGCTTGGCCTTAGCCTTGCCCTTCGCCGACTTACCCTTCGCATCCTGAGACGACTTGGATTTCTTAGAAGATTTTTTCTCCTCCGACCCCTCAGCCGCCTCGATCAAAGCACGACGAGCCTTACGCTCCGCACGAGATTCTGCCATGAATTAACTCCACTATTAAAGAAAAGAAAAGTCCGAAGCAATTGTACCGTGCATTCAACGTGCCCGATTGGAGGGGACGCCTATTTAAGGCCCCGAGCACGTTGTCTCCCGGAATGCCGGCATTCCGGGTGCACCAACCTTGTGCTCTCCGTCTTGCGCAGGACTGTAGAGCAGGAAACTTAATTACGCGCCGCTCCCCGCCCGTGCCGGGCAACCCCTCTCTTGTACTTTATCAAGGTAGAGTGTATGATTCTGAACGTTACATGACTCACTTTACCTAACTAAAGTGCTATCGAGGGGGAATACCATGAATACCGATATGTCTCGTCGTCAGTTTGTTGGTCTAGCCGGCTCGCTTGCCACGGTGCTCGGCCTTGGTCTTGTCGGCTGCGGCGGTGGTGCCGGCAAGGGCTCCGCTGCTGGTTCTGCCGCGGCCAAGGATGCGAAGGGCGCTGCGGAGTCCAAGAAGCTCGTGGTGGGCTTTGATAAGTCCTATCCTCCGTACGGCTTTGTGGGCGACGATGGCGAGTACACCGGCTTTGATCTCGATCTGGCCAAGGCTGTTGCCGATAAGCAGGGCTGGGAGGTCAAATACGAGGCCATCGACTGGGACGCCAAGGATACGCTGCTTAACTCAGGCGCCATCAACTGCATCTGGAACGGCTTTACCATGGAGGGCCGTGAGGACGACTACACGTTCTCCGAGCCGTACATGCTCAATGAGCAGGTGCTCGTGGTCAAGAAGGACGCGGGTATCAAGAGCTGGGACGATCTTGCCGGCAAGACTGTGATTACCCAGACCGATTCCGCTGCGCAGGACGTGCTCGAGGGTGACCAGAAGGATCTGGCGGCGACGTTTGCCACGCTCGATACCATTGGCGAGTACAACACGGCCTTTATGCAGCTCGAGAGCGGTGCGGTCGATGTCGTGGCGTGCGACCTTTCGATTGCCCAGTATCAGCTTGCCGCCAAGCCCGATGCTTACACGCAGCTTGATGAGCCGCTGTCCAGCGAGCACTACGCCGTCGGCTTTAAGAAGGGCGACACCAAGTCGGCCGATGCTGTAACCGAGTCGCTCAAGGCACTCTACGAGGACGGCACGGTCAAGGACCTGTGCGACAAATACGCAGATTACGGTCTTTCCTTCGACAACTGGGTTCTCAAATAGCGGGTTTTCCAGGCACCCGATTTTGCCGTTCAAACCGTCGCTTGCGTACATTTAGTACGCGGCGCTCCTCTTTCACGGCAAACCCGGGCACCTGGAAAACCCGCTTTAGCATTGGGTTTGCTGTTCCGTTACTGCGAAAGAGAGGGTAGGTTGTCTATCCAAGTCATGATGCAGATGCTTGGCCAGGGATTCTTGGTCAGCTTGCAGCTGTTTGTGCTGACGCTGCTCGGGTCGATTCCGCTGGGAATCCCCGTGGCGTTTATGCGCATGAGTAAGATCGCGCCGCTTCGTTGGATCGCGCGCATCTATATCTCGGTTATGCGCGGCACGCCGCTGATGCTGCAGATGTTTGCTATCTACTTTGCCCCGTACTACGTCTTCGGCATTTCGCTCACGCCCGATTCCAAGTGGACGGCGTGCGTCGTGGCGTTCATCATCAACTATGCCGGTTATTTTGCCGAGATCTATCGCTCGGGCCTGCAGTCCATTCCGCGCGGTCAATACGAGGCCGCTGAGGTGCTGGGCTATTCGCGTATGCAGACGTTTCTGTATATCGTGATGCCGCAGGTCGCCAAGCGCATTTTGCCGGCGATGGGCAACGAGATCATCACACTGGTCAAGGACACGTCGCTGGCGTTCGCCATCGGCGTGGGCGAGATGTTCTCGACGGCCAAGGCGCTGGTCGCCTCGCAGGTGAGCATGGTGCCGTTTGCGATCGCGGCGCTCATCTACTGGGTCTTTAACTTCGTAGTCGAGATGCTGCTGGGCGCTGCCGAGAAACGACTCGACTATTACCACGACTAGCCTGTCCCGTTGTGCTTTTCAAACACATGGAGGTTCCTGTGTCCGGAACGGTAATGATGATAACAAACGCGCGTAAGGCGTTTGGCGGCAATGAGGTGCTTAAGGATATCTCGCTCGAGGTGAAGCGTGGCGAGGTCGTGGCGATTATCGGGCCTTCGGGTGGCGGTAAGTCTACGCTGCTGCGCTGTGCCACGCTGCTCGAGACGCTCGACGGCGGCTCGCTCTCGTTTGGCGATCTTGCGGTCGCGACGGACGCGGGCTCAGGCTCGGTCTATGCGAAGGGCGATGTGCCCAAGCAGGCGCGCTCGCGGTTTGGCCTGGTGTTCCAGAACTACAATCTGTTCCCGCACTATACCGTGATGAAAAACATCACCGACGCGCCGATCCGCGTGCTCAAGCGCCCGCGCGAGCAAGCGGAGGCCCGTGCACACGAGCTGATTGCGCAGATGGGGCTTACGGGCAACGAGAACAAAGTGCCCTGCGAGCTTTCGGGCGGTCAGCAGCAGCGCGTGAGTATCGCCCGCGCCCTTGCGCTCGATCCGGAAATCTTGTTCTTTGACGAACCGACCTCGGCACTCGATCCCGAGCTGACGGCCGAGGTACTGCGTGTCATCAAGGACCTCGCGGCTCAGAATATGACGATGGTGATCGTGACCCACGCGATGCAGTTCGCCCGCGACGTTGCCGACCGCGTGGTCTTTATGGATGGCGGCCGCATTGTCGAGGAGGGCCCTGCCGAGCAGGTGATCGATCATCCGCGCGAGCCGCGTACGCGCGAGTTCTTGAGTCGTATCGAGGGATAGGCTCAGGTATTTACTCAACTATTAATTGAGGCGAAGCCGCCACAGGTCTTACGGTCTGTGGCGGCTTTTTGTTTACATCGACGGGGTTCAATAATTGCCTCACAAGCTTGTCTCTTCCTCTCGCCGCCTGTATTCATACGTGTGCCGAAAGGTATGCATGGACAGCCGCCCGTGAGGGTAGGGTGGTGGCATAGGACATTTGGAGGGTGAGTCGGCTCGGCTGCCGACCATGCTGCTCCCGGGACGGCACCGACCGCGAACTCTCCCCGTTGGCGTCGCGCATCGCGCGCGGCCCTGCAAGGAGGTCATCATGGGTGCTCCCAAGACCGGTAACGTAAGGAACGTGGTGCTCGTAGGCCAAGGCGGGGTGGGCAAGACTTCACTCGCCGAGGCCATGCTCCACCTTTCCGGCAAGACCGCCCGCCTGGGCGGCCACGACGGCACCAAGCCCACGCTCGACTATGACCCCGAAGAGGTCAAGCGCTCGTTCTCCATCTCGACGACCATTGCGCCGATCGACTGGAAGGGCGCCCGCATTAACGTGCTCGATGCCCCGTGCTACCCCGACTTTATCGGCGACGCCTTCGCGGCGATGAGCGTCTGCGAGACGGCTCTGTTTGTGGTCGACGCCGAGGCTGGCCCGCAACCTACGACCGTTAAGCTGTGGTATGCGGCCGAGGACCTGCGCCTGGCGCGCGCGGTGTTCGTGAACCGCCTGTCGCGTCCCGAGGCCAGTTTTGCGACCACCATGGAGCTGCTGCAGGAGCGCTTTGGCACGCGTCTGGGCGCCGTAACCCTTCCCTGGGGCGAGGGCGAGGACTTTGACGGCATCATCGACCTGGTGCGCATGAAGGCGCGCCACTGCAACGGTGCCGAGGCCGTTGAGTCGGAGATTCCCGAGGAGTATCGTGCCCAGGCCGAGGAGGCCCACGACCATCTGTGCGAGCTGGTGGCCGAGGCCGACGACGAGCTGATGATGAAGTATCTGGAAGGCGAGGAGACGCTGACGCAGGAGGAGCTCGAGGGCTTGTTGTCCAAGGCAATCGCCGAGCGCATCTTTGTGCCGGTCTTTGCGGGCGATTGCATTAAGGAGCAGGGCGTCAACTCGCTGATGGACGACATCGCCACGTACTTCCCGGCGCCGACGGACTACGGCGAGATGCCGCTCATCGATGGCGATTCGCTCAAGATCTCGAGCGATGACGACCGCCCGGTGGCGTTTGTGTTTAAGACGCTGGCTGATCCACAGCAGGGTCGCATCAGCTTTATCAAGGTGCTGACGGGCACGCTTGAGCCGGGCCTTGAGCTCATCAACGCCCGCACGCGCAAGAGCGACCGTCTGGCTCACCTGTATGTGATGTGCGGCCGCGACATGACCGAGGTCGGTCACGCCTACGCCGGCGATATCATCGTGGCGCCCAAACTGGCGGCCGAGACGGGCGATACGCTCTCCATTACCGGTAAAGTCGAGGCGGCGGCGTTCAAGTTCCCCAACTCGCAGTACCGCATCGCCATCGAGGCCGAGAACCGCGGTGATGAGGAAAAGCTCTACACGTTTATCGAGAAGGCATGCAAGGCCGATCCGACCATGAGCATCGACCGCGACGAGGAGACGGGCCAGACCATCATCTCCGCCGTGGGCGAGGCGCAGGTTTCGGTGCTGCTCAACCGTCTGGAGGACCGCACCAAGGTTGCGGCCAAGAGTGTGCCGATCCGCATTCCGTATCGCGAGACCATTCGTCGCACGGCGAGTGCCCAGGGCCGCCACAAGAAGCAGACCGGCGGCGCCGGGCAGTACGGCGACTGCTGGCTGCGCGTGGAGCCGCTCATTGGGCCCGACGGTACGAGTGACGGCTACGAGTTTGTGGACGAGGTCGTGGGCGGCCGCATTCCGCGTTCGCTCATCCCTGCTGTGGACAAGGGCGTGCAGGAGACCATGAGGGACGGCATTATCGCCGGTTATCCGCTCACGGGCATTCGCGTCGCGGTGTACGACGGCTCGTATCACAGCGTCGACTCCAACGAGATGGCGTTCCGCGCGGCGGCTCGTATCGGTCTGCGCAAGGCGTGCGCCGATGCCGATCCGGTGGTGCTGGAGCCCATCGAGGAGATCACCGTGACCATTCCCGAAAGCTACGCCGGCGCCGTGATGGGCGACATCTCGGCCTCGCGCGGTCGCGTGACGGGCATGGAGACCGATGAGCGCGGCGACACCGTGGTCATCGCCCAGGCTCCGCTCGCCGAGCTGACGGATTACTCGACGCGCCTGCGCTCCATCACGCGCGGCACGGGCGACTTCACCATGAAGCCTGCCGGCTATGAGCAGGTTCCCTACGACGTGCAGGCCAAGCTGGTCGAGCGCTATGAGGAGGGCCGCGCTAAGTAGCGTGTGGTCTTGCCTGAAGTATAGGTGCTGACGAATGGGCTGCCCTGAGTAACCGGGGCGGCCCTTTTTGATCCGCATACGACGGAGGAAAACGGATCATTTTTTGGTTACGGGCGATGCGGTCGCCGCTAGTCCCCCGAGGCCTGGTTGCGGCCGGTGGCGTAGTCAATTTGCACGTGCGGCTGCAGGTTATAGCAGTACACGTGGAAGCAGAGCGTCTTGCCATGGTCCTCGACTGACTGCGCCTCTAGGCGAACGCCGCGGCAGACAAGCTCCTCCTCGTTGTACATGGGCGTGACGCGGTAGAGCACGTGGTTGCCAGTGTCGCGAATATAGTCAAGGATCTGCTCCTCAAACGGCAACATGCCCGTCTCGTTGAGATAGCGTGTGCCGGTGAGCAAGTTTTTGCGGTTGGCGTTTTCGCCGCAGAGCGACCAGGCGATAAGGTGGCAGCGGTTGTAGAGGCTCTGGCCGGGGATGAAGTCGTAGCGCTGCTGGTGCCAGCCGGCGGGATGAATGCGCGAGATATCGCCGCGCTTGCCCTGACCGAGCGACTCGGGGCCTACGCAGGCGAGTGCCTTGCGGGTGCGACCCAGGCTGTCGAGCTTGGAGAACTTCTTAAAGCAGCCTTCCTCCGTGGCGCGCTCGTACTCGTCGAGCGTGAACGACGGCGTGCCCAGCGGGTGCGTGCTATCGGCGCGAAGAGTGACGTAGGGGTTGCCCGCATAGTCGGGAATGCTGCTGAGGTATACACCGCGGGCGCGGTCGAGGTCGGGGTTCTCTACCTCGTCGATGGGGGTGACGGAGCTATCCGAGGCAGTGTCGCTGGTGTCGGTCGAGGTGGCCTCGGAGCCATCGTCGGCGTCCGGGCTGCCTTCGGAGTCCGCGGAGCTTGCCGTTCCCGATTCGAGTCGGGCGACCAGATCGGCCTCGTCTTCGGTGCGGCTAGGGCTTTCATTTTGCTTCTCGGCTAGAGCCGCCGCCTGTTCATCGCTTTGCGGTGACAGCAGCTTGGGCGCGCCGTCGAGCGATCCCGTAAACAGCGCAAACCCCAGTACCACGGCGGTGCCGATGGAAAGTACTTGCTTGTAGGCGGACTTGCGCGACATTGCGGCTCCTGGATAGTCGGTTGGGAATCTACCAGTCTAGCAGGTGCCATCGCAGGTCATTCGATCGAACAAATACTTAAGATTTGGGACAAACACTCCTGATTACTTTGTCCCGCGGTCTAGATCGAGGTGGAGTCGAGCCAGTTGAGCTTGCACTCGAGGATGCGCTGCTCGCCGGGCTCGCTGCTGCCATCAAGCAGGGCGAGCAGCATCTCGGCCGCCTCGCGGCCTTCCTGGTCGACGGGCTCGATGATGGTGGAGACGGTGGGCGTGGTGAGATTGGTCCAATCCTCGCAGTTGAGTCCCAAAAGGCCGATTTGCTGTGGAATCAGATGGGCCATAGGTTGAAGCGCCTTGTAGACACGGGGAAGTGCCCATTGGTTTTGTACAAAGATAAGCGTGCGCTTGGCGGGATTGAACTTGTACTTAAAGTACTCGGTGAGTTCGCTGATTGACGGCTTGTTGTGGTCGATGGGGATGGCTTTGTAGAGCTGCCCGTTTGCGGCCAGCGCCTCGGCATAGCCCTGGAAACGCTCCATGCGGGTGCGCATTTCGGTCATATTGGCGGCGATGGAAAAGAAATCTTCGTAGCCGGCATCGAGAAGCGCCTGCGTGGCGTTGTATACGCCGTCGTAGAGGTTGGTTTTGATCCAACTGGTGCCTGGGCTATAAATGGCCGCATCGAAGAAGACGACCGGCTTGCCGGCGCGCCTAATGCGGTCGTGGACGGCTTTGAAGTTTGCCGTGGGCTGGATGATAAAGCCATCGACGCCCAACGAGAGCATCTTTTCGACGTACATGAGCTCGGTGTCGGGATCGAAGTTGCTCGTGCAGACGACCGTCTGGTAGCCCGCAGGGAGCATGACCTGTTCCATGCCGTTGAGGACAAGTCCTGCCCACTTGTTGGTGTTATCCAAAATGATAATGGCGATGACGTGGGTTTGTTTGCCGGTGAGTGTCTGCGCCTGCGCGTTGGGAACGTATCCGAGTTCCTTGATGACGCGCGCAATCTTCGCCTGCGTTTTCTCGCTGAGCTTATCCCGTTTGTCGTTGAGGTAGTACGAGACGCTTGCCGTTGAGGTCCCTGCCTCGCGAGCGACGTCTGCAATCGTAACGCGCTGTTTTGCCACAGCGACTCCTTCCGACAGATGAACGTTTCCCGGCTTGGTGCTTTGAGTTTTGGGCGCGGGTGCTTCTCCTGTTGGCGCCCCCTCCCGCCCTTCATGAGTATGCAACAATGCGGCGCTTGCGGGCCACCTAAATCCAAGACAGATATATGAGTTTGCCGTCCACCGAGAAAATCAAATACTTCTTGACTTTTTAAATCGAGGTTAAAAACGCAGGATTCAATTTTGGTTAAACGCATAACCAAAGAGCATAACCAACGCTCTGACCTGCGCGTTTACCGAAATGAGCTGGCATTAAGAAAAGTGAGCACCTATATTGGTCTTGTCGAAAAGACAGCAAGTCCAAACGGCAGGGGATGCTCCGGAGGCCTCCGCAAACGGTGTCTTGCGCACGCAACTCTATGAAAAGAGGGAAGCAATGAAGATCGTAGGCGTTGCCGCCTGTACCGTGGGAATCGCCCACACGTATATGGCCCAGAAGGCGATTCAGGATGAATGCGCCGCTCGTGGCATCGAGTGCAAGGTCGAGGCTCAGGGTGGTCTGGGCATCGAGAATGAGCTCACGCAGGAAGACGTGGACTCCGCCGACCTGGTCCTTGAGTCCGTCGATGTGGGCGTCGAGAACGAAGATCGCTTTGAGCAGAAGATGGCCGAGGGCAAGTTCCTGAAGGTCGGCACTTCCGACGTGATTGCCGATCCGGTCAAGATCATCGACCAGGCTGTCGAGATCATCAAGGCGACGGGTGGCGCCGTTGACGCGCCCAAGGCCGAGGCCAAGGCAGAGAAGAAGGCCGTCTCCGCTGCCCCGCAGGCCCCGACACCGGCGTCCAAGCAGTCCATCTTTGCCGATCCCGGTAAGACGCTGCTCAATGCATTCAATACCGGCGTTTCCTATTTTATCCCCATCGTCGTTATCGGTGGCGTGTTCCTTGCATTCTCGTTGGCATCCGGCACCGCCGGCACCAGCGGCATGGAGGTCACCAACCCACTGATGGTGAGCCTTAACACCATCGGCATGGCCGGCATCTCCATGATGATCCCGGTGCTTGCGGCATACATCGCCTACTCGATGGCCGGCAAGCCCGCACTTGCCCCCGGTTTTGTCTTGGGCTATCTGGTCAACAACGCCGTCGTCACTCCCAGCGGCAACAGCGTCTCGACCGGTTTCTTGGGCGCCATGATCATGGCCGTCATCTGCGGCTACTTTGTCCGCTGGATGAAAACCTGGAAGGTCAACAACACCATCCAGACCATCATGCCGATCCTGACCATCCCGATTCTGACCTCGCTCGTCCTGGGCATGGCCTACATCTACATCTTGGCCACGCCGCTTGGCTTTGTAATGGACTGGCTCACCAGCGTGCTCGGTAGCCTGCAGGGCGGCTCCGCCGTCGTCCTGGGCCTGGTCATCGGCGTTATGACCGCCTTCGATATGGGTGGTCCCATCAACAAGACCGCCTCGACCTTTACCATGGCCATCATGGCCTCCGGCATCTATGGCCCCAACGGCATGTTCCGCGTCGCCGTCGCCATTCCCCCGATCGCCTGCGGTCTTGCCGCGCTCATCGCCAAGAACAAGTTCGATGACGCCGACCGTCAGATGGGCATCTCCGCACTGTTCATGGGCTGCATCGGTATTACCGAGGGCGCTATTCCCTTCGCGGTCAAGGACCTTGGCCACACCCTGCCCGGCATCTGCATCGGCTCTGCCGTGGGCGCCGCTCTTGCCGCCTTCCAGGGCATCGACTGCTACGTTCCGCACGGTGGCTTTATCGTCGCCCTGGCCACGAACAACGTCGCGCTGTTCTGCCTGGACATCGTGATCGGCTCCGTGGTCGCCGCCGCGATCCTAATCGCCATGAAGCCCAAGCTTGACAAGCAGGCTAAGTAAACCTTAAAGGACCCCGGTTGCGCGGAGGGCTGGATTTGACTCCGTGCAACCGCCCCTAAACAACAAAATCCATCCGCACTGAAAGGGCTCGAACCCGGGCCCCAGGGAACTTTTGTCAAAAATCCTTAGGAGAAGGAGAACAAAATGTCCAATCTCACCATCCGCCAGGCCGTTCAGGGCATGCTCAAGCTGCAGGATAGCGGCGACCACGCAACCATGGTCGGCATTGGCCCCATGAGCCCCAATCTGATCCAGGCCGTGTTCGAGCTTGCCCGCGATGAGGACTTTCCGCCCATGTTCATCGCCAGCCGCAACCAGGTCGATATGGACGAGATGGGCGCCGGCTACGTGAACGGTTGGGACCAGACGCGCTTTGCCGCCGACATCAAGAAGGTCGCCGACGAGGTTGGCTACACCGGTCCGTACTACCTGTGCCGCGACCACGGCGGCCCGTGGCAGCGCGACGAGGAGCGCAACGCCCACCTGCCCGAGGATGAGGCCATGGAGCTCGCTCGCAAGTCCTTTGTCGCCGACATGGAGGCCGGCTTCGACCTGCTGATGGTGGATCCGACCAAGGACCCCTATCAGATCGGTAAGGTCATCCCGCTCGATGTGGTGCTTCGCCGCACGATCGACCTCATCGACTATCTTGAGCAGTATCGTCGCGAGCACAATCTGCCCGAGGTCGCATATGAGGTCGGCACCGAGGAGACCAACGGCGGCCTGACCTCCACCGACAAGTACGAGGAGTTCATCTCTCAGCTGCAGCCCGAGCTCGAGAAGCGCGGATGCCCCATGCCCACCTTCATCGTCGGTCAGACCGGCACCCTTACCCGCTGGACGGAGCAGGTTGGCCACTACAACTTTAAGAACGCTCGTGAGCTTGCCGATATGGCCAAGCGCTACGGTGTGGGCCTGAAGGAGCACAACGCCGACTACCTGGATGACGCGACGCTGCTCGAGCACATTCCGGCACACGTGACCGCCTCCAATGTTGCTCCGCAGTATGGCACCGAGGAGACCCGTGCCTACCTCAAGCTCTGCGCCACCGAGCAGATCCTGGTCGACAACGGTCTGTGCGATGACCCCTCCGACCTGTATCACACCCTGCTGGTCAAGGCCATCAAGACCGAGCGTTGGCGCAAGTGGATGACCGGCGACGACGTCAACCTGCAGGTCGACGACATCCTTGCCGACGATGAGCTCAGCCTGAAGATCCTGGATGTTTCCGGTCACTATGCGTTCAACGACCCCGAGGTCAAGGAGCAGGTCGAAAAGCTCTACCGCAACCTCGCCACTCAGGACATCGACGGCAAGCGCTTTGTGGTCGAGCACATCAAGCGCCCGATCAAGCAGTACGTCGTGGGCCTGAATCTTAAGGGCGTCACGACTCGCATCGAGAAGGCTCTTGCCGAGTAAGTAGCTTTTCCTACGCGACGCCGGGTCTGGGGCAAGTCCTAGCTGCGGGCCCGGCACATGGGACAAAGGGACAGTCCCTTTGTCCCATTCTTTTGAGTTTTAGATTCCTTTGAAGGGGTTCACCATGAAGTTCTTTATCGATACCGCCAACCTGGACGAGATCGCCGAGGCCAAGAGCTGGGGCTGCCTGGCCGGCGTCACCACCAACCCGTCCCTGTACGCCAAGACCGGCGGCAAGCTCGCCGACTTCGAGCCGCATATGCTCAAGATCGCCGAGCTCTGCGAGGGCCTGCCCGTCTCCGCCGAGTCTACCGCCACCACGGCCGAGGGCATGATCGAGGAGGGAAAGCGCCTTGCCGCCCTCGCCCCCAACATCGTGGTCAAGCTTCCCGTGTGCGAGGCCGGCCTCGCCGCCTGCCGTGCGCTGGCCGATGCGGGCGTGCGCGTCAACATGACGCTCGTCTTCTCGCCGACGCAGGCCCTTATGGCCGCCAACGCCGGCGCTCGCTACATCAGCCCGTTCGTCGGTCGTTTCGACGACATCGCCGAGGACGGTATCTCGCAGCTCGACAACGTCGTGACCTGCATTAAGAACTACGACTGGACGGGCAAGAACGTCGACGACACCGTCGAGATCATCACCGCCTCGGTCCGCACGCCCAACCACGTGACCCAGGCCGCGCTGCTCGGCGCCGACATCGCGACCGTGCCCATGGCAGCTCTTAAGAAGTGCCTGCACCATCCGCTGACCGATCAGGGCCTCGCGAGCTTTGAGGCCGACTGGCAGAAGGTTGTCAGCGCCCAGTAACGATGGCTTCGCCTGCCTGGCATTTGTCCATGCCGGGCAGGCGCGCTCAAGAGAGGAATTCCCTATGACCAATCAGGAGCTGGCGAAGGTTGCCAACGAGGTCAGGAAGGGTGTCGTGACGGCGGTTCATGCTGCCAAGTCGGGACATCCGGGCGGATCGCTTGGTGCTGCCGACATCATGACCTATCTCTACTTTGCAGAGATGGATGTCGACCCGGCGGATCCGCGCCGCGCCGACCGCGATCGCTTCGTGCTTTCCAAGGGCCACTGCGCCCCCGCCCTCTACGCCGTGCTTGCCGAGCGCGGGTTCTTTGACAAGGAGGAGCTCGAGACGCTCCGTCATATTGGCAGCCGTCTGCAAGGCCACCCCAATATGAACGACACCCCGGGCGTTGACATGTCCACCGGATCGCTCGGCCAGGGCATTTCCGCTGCGGTTGGAATGGCACTTGCCGCCAAGCACTGGGGCGACAGCTACCGTGTCTACACACTGCTGGGCGACGGCGAGTGCGAGGAGGGACAGGTGTGGGAAGCGGCCATGTTCGCCGGTAACCATGCGCTCGACAACCTTGTGGCGGTCGTTGACCACAACGGCTTGCAGATTGACGGAACGATCGACGAGGTTAACTCGGCGATGCCGCTCGCAGATAAGTTCCGCGCCTTTAAGTGGCATGTGATCGAGCTGGCCGACGGCAACGACATGGAGCAGGTTGCAACTGCTTTCGTCGAGGCCCGCAAGGTGACCGGCGCGCCCGTCGCTATCATCGCCGAGACGGTGAAGGGCAAAGGCGTCTCCTTTATGGAGAACCAGGTTGGCTGGCATGGCAAGGCGCCCAATGACGAGCAGTTTGAGCAGGCTATGGCCGAGCTCGCGGCAGCAGGAGAGGAGCTCTAATGGCAGAGGTCAAGAAAGTCGCCACGCGCGTTAGCTATGGCGAGGCGCTCGTCGAGCTGGGCAATGAGCACGATGACTTTGTAGTGCTCGATGCCGACCTGGCTGCCGCTACGCAGACGGGTAAGTTTAAGGCTGCCCACCCTGAGCGCTTTTACGATGCCGGCATCGCCGAGAGCAACCTGATGGGTCTTGCCGCCGGCATCGCGACCACGGGCCGCGTTGCCTTCGCGAGCACCTTTGCCATGTTTGCCGCCGGTCGCGCCTACGAACAGGTCCGCAACTCCATCGGCTACCCGCATCTCAACGTCAAGATCGGCGCTACCCACGCGGGCATTTCGGTGGGTGAGGATGGCGCCACGCACCAGTGCTGCGAGGATATTGCGCTCATGCGCACGATTCCGGGCATGACCGTCATCGTTCCGGCCGACGACACCGAGGCTCGCGCCTGCGTGCGCGCCGCATACGAGTTTGAGGGACCGGTCTACATGCGCTTTGGCCGCCTGGCGACGCCGGTCATCAACGACCGCGAGGACTATGAGTTCAAGATCGGTCGCGGCGTGGTCGTGCGCGAGGGGTCCGATGTGACGATCGTCGCCTGCGGCCTTATGGTCGCCGAGGCGCTCGCCGCTGCCGAGGCGCTCGCCGCCGATGGCATCGATGCCGAGGTTATCAACATGCATACGATCAAGCCGCTCGACGAGCGCCTGGTTGTCGCCAGCGCAAAGAAGACCGGTCGCGTGGTCACCGCCGAGGAGCATTCGATTATCGGCGGTCTTGGCGAGGCCGTGGCATCGGTGCTTGCCGAGCAGCATCCGGTGCCGATGCGCCGCGTCGGCGTGCGCGACGTGTACGGCGAGTCTGGCCCCGCGGTCGATTTGCTGCACAAGTACGGTTTGGATGCCGACGGCATCGAAGTCGCGGTCAGGTCCGTGCTGTAAGGAGGGTTTTCCATGGGATTTGTATCTGCCAATCAGGTGACGATCGGACATGCTGCCGCCTCGCGTGAGGATGCTCTGCATTATTTGTCCGAGCAGGCTGTCGAACTTGGCTTTGCCGATGACGCGTCTGCCGTAGAGGCCGCCTTTATTGCTCGCGAAAATGAGGCCGAGACCGGTCTTGTCGCTGGCTTTGCCGTTCCGCATGCCAAGAGCGATGCGATTCATACGCCGGGCGTGGCCGTGCTCAAGTTGGCCGAGCCTGTTGAGTGGCCAAGCTTTGATGGCGTGCCCGTCGATGTGGCGCTCGCGCTGTACGTGCCCGCTGGCGAGGCTGGAACCACGCATTTGCGTCTGCTTTCCAAGGCTGCTGTGATGCTGATGGACGCCGGCTTCCGCGACAAGGTACGCGAAAGCACCGACCCCGTAGAGATTGCCGAGCTTATCAACGCCGGTCTCGAGGGCTAGAACGGTCTTCCCGTTCCATTAATCGATCCTTCTCCAAGGAAAAGGGCCGCGACGCCATAAGCGTCGTGGCCCTGCTTGCGTTTACTCAGATAAAACCGACCAAAATAAACCTATAGGTTACGACGTTTTACAAACGGCGTAACTGCTTGGCGCTGTGCAGGCCCCGGGCACGGCAATCTGACGTTCAACTTCGCGGGCGCGACCAAAAGGTCAGCGCCCGCTTGTTTCACGTCACCTTGCCGCACCCGGAACCCGCTCGCTCACTTATGCTCAACCTGAATTAGCTAATTTGGGACGGGGCTTTTTTGACTAGTTAGGCAACTAGGCTGGCGCAAATAGTCAAAAAGTCCCGTCCAAAAAGACCGATCTGGTGTCGCGCCACAAAAACGGCCTATCTACTACGTTTGACCCGCACCGGTCGACCATAGCCGTGTTTTCTGAAAATCGGCAAGCCGTCTACCTGCGGTTTTAATTTTGTGTTTTTCGGCATGGTCGAGGGTGGCCAGCGAAACGTAGTAAATAGGCCCATTTCGTGGCGAGCAGTCAGATTCACGGTTCAAGGCAGCCGGCTTCGAATGATCATTTGGAAGTTGCGGTGGAATAGTTCCTGGTTAGCGCAAAAAGCCGTTATTCAGGAACTATTTCGCCGCAACTTATTGGGGCGTTGCCTATTGATTCATCGCGCCGTGGATGTAGGGGGTGACCTCGGGGGAGATGTCGTTGCAGCCTAGGTCGCGTAGGGCCGACTCGATGGCGGCGGGCAGCGTGGTTTTGCCTTCGGCATCGACCAAGGTTCCGCCGAGGGCGGCGATCTTGGCGACGTCGGACGGGGCGGCCTCGATATGCATACAGCCGCCGACCAGTCGCGCGCGGACCTGCGAAAGGTCAAGGTCGTGCAGGTAATCCTCGCAGGCGCGAATCAGGTCGACCTTCTCGCGCGTAAGCTTCTCGCCCGTGGGGATGCGCGTGGCAAGGCAGGCGCCGGCGGGCAGATTCCAGACGGGATAGCCCCATGCGCGCAGCAGCTCGCGCTCCTCTTCCTTGGTAAAGCCGACCTCCATAAGAGGCGAGCGCACGCCGAGCTCTTCGGCAGCGCGCATGCCGGGGCGGTAGTCGCCGCGGTCGCTCGCGTTGCTGCCGTCGATGACGGTGGGGAAACCCAGTGACTTGGCGTGGTTGACGATGGCGGTGAAGCCGGCGCGTTTGCAGTGATAGCAGCGGTCGGCGTCATTGCAGGCAACCTGAGGAAGCTGGAGCTGGTCAACCGAAAGATTAAGCACCGGAAGCTTAAAATGCGGGCTCTCATCGGCTTGTCCGTCAACAGATCGCTCAAACGAAGCCTGCTCGGGCGTGCCGATGAGCGGCGTGGTGAGATGGACGAGAAGGGTGTTGGCGGGCATGATGCGGGAGCAAACGGCGGCCAAAAAGCTGCTGTCGACGCCGCCGGAAAAGCCGATAGCGACGCGTCCATATGCCAAAAGCAGCTGCTCGAGCGCTGCGAGTTTGTTCTGAAGCTCCTCTGCGGGTGCGGTGGTGTCTGAAAGCATGAAACGTTCCTTACAGTTGAAAGCTCGGACGAAACTATAATCCTACCGAGCCGCTCGCCATAAGACTTCTATCTATGTAACGAAAGTGCAATATGTATATACGTTATATACAAGTTCGTAAAGTGCGGTAGAGTAGCGGCAATGCAAGCCAATGGGGGGACCGAAATGATCAAGGCTGTCATTTTTGATATGGATGGAACGCTGGTCGACACCGAGCGACTGGGTATTAAGGCGTGGAAGGCGGGCGCTGCCGAGCTGGGGCTCGCGATTGATGACGCGCTGATTCATCAGTTTATCGGCCGTACGCTGGTAGATGTCATGGGCATTCTCGAGGAGCGCTACGGTGGCCACGAGACCGCCGAGGCGATTTATGTCCGCCACAAGGAGATTCGCGACGAGATGGTCAAGACCGAGCTGGAGCTTAAGGCCGGCGCTGCCGAGTGCCTGGACGAGCTTTTGGCTGCGGGCTATCACGTGGGCCTTGCGACGTCTTCGCGCCACGTTACCGCCGAGCGCAACCTTAAGGCGTTCGGTCTCTTTGACAAGTTTGAGACTGTGACTTGCGGCGAGGACGTCGTGCACGGCAAGCCCGATCCCGAGATGTATCTGCTTGCCTGCAAGCGCGCGGGCTTTGCCCCCGAGGAGTGCGCCGTGGTCGAGGATTCGCGCAACGGCTGCGTCTCGGGTATCACGGCCGGCTGCCATGTCTTTGCCGTGCCCGATATCGTCCCGCTGCCGCAGGACGTGGTGGACGGTTGCAACGCCGTGCTCGACACGCTGTTCGATCTGACGGCGGCGGTCGAGGCCGTGCGCTAAAGGTAGGCGCCGAGGTTGATGGCGGTGGCTTCGGTGTGACTGCTTGCCTGGGTGCTGGCGCGCTCCAGTAAAAACGGGCGTACGAGCTCTTGGCGGTTGATGTCCTCGACGGCCGTGACCGCGGTGACGATGCGTGCGGCGGAACCGATGCGGGCGTGCTTGGTCTTCGCCGGGGCTTTGTTTCCGATCTGCTCCATGAGCAATTGAACGCCCTTGCGGCCAATCTCGTAGCCTGGGGGTGCCACCGTGGTGAGTGGAACCGACCCGCTCCAGGCGAGCGGGTTGCCGTCGCAGCCGGCCACACGGACCTGCTCGGGGACGGAAATGCCTTTATCGACCAGCGCCGAGATGACGCCCGAGGCCAGTACGTCGGTGAGGCCGATGACAAAATCGGGGCGCTCGTCGCCGGAGCGCTCGGCAATCTGGGCGCCGATGCTGTAACCGTCGGCAGCGGTATTCCATTCGCCGGCGTCGATAACTTCGATCTTAATGTCGGGACGCATCGCCAGCGCCTTGTGAATGCCAAGAACGCGCAGGGTGAGCTGCATAAATGCCGCTCGACCCACAACGACGATATGGTGTGCGCCGCGGGCGATGGCGAGCTCGGCGATAATGCGCCCCTGGGCCTCGTTGTCGGCAGCCACGTAGTAGCCGGGCTCGGAGCAGTGGATGTCCAGGTAGACGATGGGCACGGGCATCTTGGCCATGGCCGGGTGCCAGTCAGGGGATGCCATGGGCTGAACCATGACGCCGGACATCTGCGTGCCCATAAAGTAGCGCAGGTAATGATCCTCAAGAATATCGTTGTTGTCGGCATTGGCGATGAGCAGATCGTAGCCGTGCTTTCGGGCCTCGTTGTGGGCCCCGCTGGCGATCTGGAGCGAGAAGCCGTGATCGAGGCGGGGGAGGACCAGGCCAAAGGACTTGGTGGTGCCGCCGGCCAGCTGACGGGCGCTTTGGTTGGGCAGGTAGCCTAGACGATTGATGGTCTCGTTGATGAGTTTGAGGGTTTCGGGGCGCAGCTTTTCGGGATGGTTGAGCGCGTTGGAAACCGTGCCCAACGAAACTCCGGCCTCGCGCGCGACGTCGCTGATTTTAACCTTTGCCATAGCGGCCCCTTTGATGCGTTTCAAGTACAAGCCTGATTGTAGCATCGCCCGACCCCGAGGTGTCAAAACCTGCCAATTAGGGACAGGTTTATTTTGGCAGGTTTTATCTGGGAAAACGCCGACTCCGGCGCAGGCCACCACGAAGGGGGCAGTTCACAATCCCCTTCGTGGTGGTTTTGCTGCCCCGGCTTTCAATTGTCTCGATCTGTAACATCTGGACGGTGAAACCGGCTCTACACGTTACAGATTGAGACAAAACGTCGAGGTCGGACGGAAAATCTCGATCTGTAACAGTAAGCCCGCTTTCGGAGCTCTAGATGTTACAGATTGAGACAAATCGCCGGAACGGGCCGCCGCCCCGGCCCAAATCACCACAAAGGTGCCTGTCCCCATTGTTGTGGTTTGGACCGGCTGAACGTGTGTGAATCGAGTGGTATCCAGTTTAAGATACCACTTCTGGTATATCAGCTTGCGGTTGCGTGAGTACAATACTCGAACGTTATACGTCTCAGCGCCCCCTGTGCGTGGACGTCTTGCAGTCACGCGAACGAAGGGATCTATCCTATGTGCGGAATCGTCGGCTACACCGGCTCTGATATTGCAAAGAACATCCTGGTCACAGGCCTTAAGCGCATGGAGTACCGCGGTTATGACTCCTCGGGCGTTGCACTCGAGGTGGGCGAGGGCGCCGCGGCGCACCTCGACGTCATCCGCCGCGTGGGTAAGGTTGCGGGTCTGGAGAGCGAGCTTTCCAATATCGATAGCGACGCTACCTGCGGTATCGGCCACACTCGCTGGGCCACCCACGGCAAGCCCTCCGTCGTTAACGCTCATCCCCATACCAGCTGCGACGGTCGTATCGCCATCGTCCACAACGGCATCATCGAGAACTTCGCCGAGCTGCGCGAAGAGCTGGAGGGCCGCGGCCACCACTTTAAGAGCGAGACCGATACCGAGGTCTTCGCGCATCTGATCGAAGAGGCTTATGCCGAGACGCACGACCTGATGGCCTCCGTGCGCGAGGCTTGCACCCACGTGGTGGGCGCCTATGGCTTGGCTGCCGTGTGCGCCGACGAGCCCGGTGTGATCGCCGTGGCCCGCAAGGACTCCCCAATCGTCGTCGGCGCGGGCGAGACCGGCGCCTACGTCGCCTCCGACGTCATCGCGCTCATCGATGCCACCCGCGATGTCGTGGTGCTCGAGGACGGTCAGTTTGCCAGGCTCACGCCCGCGGGCGTCGAGTACACCGACGAGGCCGGCAACGTTATCGAGCCCAAGGTCACCCACATCGACTGGGACCTGGACATGGCAGAAAAGGGCGGTTATCCCGACTTTATGCTCAAGGAAATCCACGAGCAGCCTCGCGTCGTGCGCGATACCCTGGTGGGCCGCATGACCCCCGCCGGCGAGCTCGATATCGACGAGCTGGGCCTGTCCCTCGAGGAGCTCAACGACATCGACCGCGTCTACGTGATCGCCTGCGGCACCAGCTACCACGCCGGCCTCATTGCCAAGAACCTTATTGAGGGTTGGGCTCGCATCCCGACCGAGGTCGAGGCGGCGAGCGAGTTCCGCTATCGCAACCCCATCATCACGCCGACGACGCTCGTCGTGGCCGTGTCCCAGTCGGGCGAGACGGCCGACACGCTGGCGGCTATCCGCGACGCACGCATAAAGGGCGCCAAGGTCTTCGGCATTACCAACGTGGTGGGCAGCCCCGTGGCGCGCGAGAGCGACGGCGTCATCTACACCAAGGCCAACAAGGAGATCGCGGTTGCCTCGACCAAGAGCTTCATCGGCCAGGTTGTGAGCCTGACGCTGCTGGCTCTGCTGCTGGCACAGGTCAAGTATCGCCTGACCACCAAGCAGGCTCGTATGCTGTTCCGCGAGCTTTCCGATACCGCCGAGCAGATCCAGTGGATTCTGGATACGCAGACCGAGGCCGTGCACGAGGCCGCCCTGCTGTGCAAGGACGCGCAGTCGGCGCTGTTCGTGGGCCGCGGCATGGGCGCAGCCATCTCCTACGAGGGCGCGCTCAAGCTCAAGGAGGTCAGCTATCTGCACGCTGAGGCATATGCCGCCGGCGAGATGAAGCACGGCCCCATCGCCCTGATCGATCCGGGCTTCCCCGTCATCGCCGTGGCCACTAAGAGCGCCACCTACGATAAGACCGTGTCGAACCTTATGGAGTGCAAGGCGCGCGGCGCCAAGGTCATTGTCGTTGCCACCGAGGGCGACGAGGAGATCAACAAGATCGCCGACTGCATCATCCGCGTGCCGGCCGTCCGCGACGTGTTCAGCCCCATCACGGCGAGCGTCCCGCTGCAGCTGCTCGCCCGTGAGGTCGCCATCCTGCGCGGCTGCGATGTCGACCAGCCTCGTAACCTGGCCAAGAGCGTCACGGTTGAATAATCGAGACCCGTTGTTCTAACGATTAAGGCCCGGCTCCGCATCAGACGGAGCCGGGGCTTTTTGTGCGGAGAAACCACCACAAAGGTGCCTGTCCCCTTTGTGGTGGTTTTGGCAGGTTAGCGGAGCTTACTGGTTTCGAAGTACTCGGGGAACTGGTCGAGAACCTCGGTTTGGTTACGGAACATCATGTGCAGGTGCTTGCTCACCAAAAAGCTCGCCTCGATGGGGTCGCGACCGGCGATGGCACGGCGGATCTTCTTGTGCTCGTTCACGATGTCCTGATTGTCCAGAACCTGCGTGGCGGCGCGCAGCCAGCGGAAGCGCTCCAGGTCGGCGTTGGTTGCCTCGAGCCAAGACCACACGGTGCTGCGGCATGCGATGCTAAAAATCATGTGATGCATGAGGTTGTCGCTCAAAAAGAAGCCGATGCGATCCTCTTCGGCCATGGCCTTTTCCTGCAGCGCGATGGCGCGGTCGAGCTGCTCGATGCCGGCCGACGTGGCGCGGGCGCAGCACTCCACAATTACCTGCTTTTCCAAGTGCTCGCGAATGTAGCAGGCGCTTTCGGCAAGGGTGAGGTTGATGGGCGAGACATAGGTGCCGCTCTGGGGCACGGTGCGCACCAGGCCCTCCTGTGCCAAGCGAACCAAAGCCTCGCGTACGGGGGTGCGCCCCATGTCCAGGTCATCGCAAAGCTGCTTGACGCCCAGCTTTTCGCCCGGCTTATAGTCCAGATAGACGATCTTGCGCCGAATGGTGTGATAGGACTGGTCCTGTAGGCTCGTCTCCTGCTCGCCAATGTGCATCGAATCTTCCATAGCGCCTCGCAACCGTTCTTTCACACTCATATGTCAGTTGTTTATTATGCCGCGAATCGGCCCTCCGTGGGGGTAATTCAATTACCCGATGGAAACATTTGCAGCGCTGTGCCCCGCTCGTTGCCGTATCATGAACCGTCGCAAAAAACAGACTGAAAGAAGGAATCCTCTATGCAATTGGCTCATGCCGCACGCGAGCGCTGGAAAGGCGTCTTGTTCTGTCTGGTTATCGCCGTCCCTGCAACGCTGCTCGGCAAGCAGGTCGAGGTGGTTGGCGGACCGGTGTTTGCCATCCTCATCGGCATGGTTCTGGCACTTGCCTTTCCCAAGGATCGTCGCGAGCCGCTCGCTGCCGGCGTCACCTATACATCCAAAAAGATCCTGCAGTATGCGGTCATCCTGCTTGGCTTTGGCATGAACCTCTCGCAGATTCTGTCCAAGGGCGCCCAGTCGCTGCCGATTATCGTGGCGACGATCTCGACCTCGCTTGTCATCGCCTTTGTGCTCTGCCGCGTCATGAAGGTTCCGAGCAAGATTGCGACGCTCGTGGGCGTGGGCTCGTCGATTTGCGGCGGTTCGGCCATTGCCGCGACCGCGCCCGTCATCGATGCCGACGATCGCGAAATCGCCCAGGCCATCTCGGTCATCTTCCTGTTTAACGTTATCGCGGCGCTCGTGTTTCCGACGCTCGGCGGCATGCTCGGCCTGACCAACGAGGGCTTTGGCCTGTTTGCCGGTACCGCCATCAACGACACCTCGTCCGTAACGGCTGCGGCGAGCGCTTGGGACAGCATGCATCCCGGCGCCAATGTGCTTGAGAGCGCCACGGTTGTTAAGCTCACCAGGACGCTGGCCATCATTCCCATCACGCTGGCGCTTGCTTGCTGGCAGATGCGTCTGGCGCGCAAGGCCGGCGGCAACGCCAAAAATACTTTCTCGTTTAAGCGCGCGTTTCCGATGTTTGTCCTGTTCTTTGTGCTGGCGAGCGTGGTCACCACGGTGTTTCAGCTCCCCGCGTCCATCACGGCGCCCATCAAGGAGCTGTCGAAGTTCTTTATCGTGATGTCCATGGCGGCTATTGGCTTTAATACCGATATCGTCGAGCTGGTCAAAAAGGGCGGCAAGCCCATTGCACTGGGCTTTTGCTGCTGGATTGGCATTGCATGTATGAGCTTGGGGATGCAGCACGTGCTAGGAATCTGGTAGGCAAGGCAGGCGATTTGCATGCCGCACGCCGGTGGCCGCGCGCCGACGGTGGAGCGATAGGAGCTCTTGCGGGTATGGCTTGTCCGCAGGTTTGTAGGTCCCGAAGAGCTCTTATCGCCCCGCCAGGATGGCGATGCGGGGCAACTCATATACTCGCAGGACAGTGCCTTCTGCCCTATAGTGTTTGGTGAGCAATATCGTTCAATTTTGAAACACATGGCAGAACGGGCGCAAGGCGGCGTGCCGTGTCCGCGGATATGGGGCAAAACATGGATAGCGATGCCAAGTTGAACATCTTGACCGAGGCCCTGGCTGCTGCCGGGGCCTCAGCGTTAGCGATCGATGAGCACGGGGACATCGCGATCTCGACCATGGATGACGCCCAGCTCGAGCAGGACGTTGCGGCATTTGTCGCCGAGCGACTGGGGCGCGTGGGCGACGGCGCGCGCTTGGTGATGGGGCATGCGGGGGCGCGCTTGAGTCTCACCGTGCGTCCGGTCGCCAGGGAATACGGCGAGCTCTGGGTCGTCGTGGTCCGTGAGGTGCGCGGTGTGGCGGCACATGCGGGCATCGAGTGGCTTAACGTCGACGAAGTCGAGGCGCGCTACGAGTCGAGTGCATATGGCATTGTCGAGGGTGCTGCTGTGGTCGCCGACCCTGTCCGCGAAAGCTATGCGCGCGGCGTCCCTCTTATGCTGGAGGGCGAGCTGGGCGCCGGCCAGTCCGAGATTGCAAAACGCCTCTATCTGGATGGGCCTTTCGCTGACGAGCCCTTTGTGTCCGTGGCTCTCGACGAGCTCACGGACCGCGGCTGGCGCCATTTGCTCAAGAGCGCGGAATCGCCGTTGTTTCAAATGGGGCTGACGCTTTGTATTGGCGGCTGGCACGCCGTTGAGCCTCAGCGCTTGCGCGAGCTTGTGTCCACGATGACCGACACGGCGCTGGCCGCGCGCTGCCATGTGATGCTGACGGCAAACGATATGCCGGGCGGCGGCGAAAGCGATCAAGCTGCTTTTGTGACTGAGCGTTTGGCGTGCGCGGTAAGTGTTGCGCCGGCACTCGCCGAGCAGGGCAGCGTGTCGGAAAAGGTTGCGCGCTACCTGGGGTATCTGGCAGATATGTTTGAGACAGCGGTGCCTGCCCTGTCGTCCGCGGCAGCCAAAACGCTCGATGCCTATCGATGGCCTCGCAACTATCTACAGCTGCGCGAGGTTTCGGAACGACTTTATATATTGGTGGGGTCGGGCACAGCGGAGCGAACGGTGGCGGAGGAGGTACTCGCCCAGGAGGACGTTATCAAGACCGCGACCTTTGGTGCCCCGACGCTCGAGAGCGATCTGTATATCCTGCGCCCGCTGGCCGATACCGAGCGCGATGTCGCACGGCTGGTCGTAGGCCACCTTCACGGCAACAGGACCCGCGCTGCCGAAGTGCTGGACATAAGCCGTACGACCCTGTGGCGCCTGCTGAAGGACGACGACCGTTAAGCGAGGTGCCCGTGACCGCGTGTGGAACGTGTGCTACAGTCCAAAGCAGCATTGTTTCGATTCTGTTACGGCGTGCGGGGGCGTATGGCTGAGACTTCAAAAACAAATCGGGCTCGAAAGCCCGCAGCGCCGGTCAACCGTCGCACGACGTCTCGGACGTGGGGAAAAAGCGCTTCGGGGTTTGATGGCTCGTTCAGGCGCACGAAATACGGCTATCCTTCGGCAAGCGCTCGCTTGGCCATGCAGGCCGAATCGTCGCTGTGGGGCCGTAAGCGCGTGGTGGGGTCAAAGCTCAAGCACGATGGAACGCTCGGCTACATTAGTCGTGGCGCTGCTCGGCGAAGTGGGCTCAACCCCGCCGGGTGGCATCGCTATGTTCCGATCGCGGTCGT
>CAKTWW010000020.1 GCA_934630855.1 uncultured Collinsella sp. | reverse complement strand
CGAACCCTGCTTGAGTGCCTTGGAAAGGCCGACAAGGGCCGTGAGGAGCGAGACCATAGCGGTCAGGAGCTTCACGAGCTCGGTGAAATCGGTCATGGGCATCACCTCCCATCAAATGGAGGGCTCTGCCCGGCACGAGGGCTGCCGACAGCAAGGACGATTCTATCAGAGCGGCTGACTCCCGCCCGATATTACCATCCCACCGCGTCTGTGCAAAAAAGAGGGCCGCCAAACAGCGACCCTCCAGCGAAAGTGCACGTTATTTAGGACAGTCAAATTCTTTGAAAAACAAATGGCTGCTGTAGAATTACAAATAAGAGTCACCCGGAAGGAGCGATCGATGAAAAGCAAACGATTTGTCCTGAATGCACTTCTGGTAGTAGCAATATTGACGCTCTTCGTCTTTTCGTACTCATACATGAATCAGCCAAGATTTGGATATGCTTTATACGCTGTGTTTTCCGGCGAAACAACTTACAACACTTACAACACTATAGGCTTCATTGACGCAATCTTTTTCTATGTAGTCGGCCCCTTATCAAGCGAACTGGTCGCTTTTGTTGTCTGCTTCAACCTGAATCAACGAAGCCAGACTCATTCAGCGACTTCGGCCAAACAAGGAATAAATCTCTTCGCAATAACGATAGTTCTGCAAATTCTGACAGTGTTAATTATCGCCCTGACCGCAACAAACATTTTGAAGTATGAGTACGGACTCGTCGCAAGCTGCCTCATGGCAATTGCCACAGGTATAGCGGTTTCGCATACGAATCCGGCAAAGAAGCAGCTCAACTAACAGGGCCTATTTGGAATCCGAATCGTCCATGGAGCCGTCGATGCCGGTTTTGGTGTCGTCCGTATTGGAATCGTCATCCTCGGGGCTTATAGGACATATTTTGTCCTATAAGCCCCGATCAATTCATACTCCTCATCCTCGCCGAATTGCGAGTATGGCAGAATCGGCACTGGATGGCAGCGCGCTAGGCCGTGTCCGCGGAGTTATCCCCCCCCCGTTTTTATCGTAACAGTTGATTCCAGGGACGTTTTACTGTGCCCTTTTCGGCAATTTTCTGTGCCCCTTTTGGCAACTTTTGTCTGCTATGGGTTATCTCGACCCATAGCAACAGACAAAAATAACGACAATCCATTTTTTGGCCGCTAAGGTTTTAGTCACTAATATGCCTAAATCATTCAGAACTGTAACAGTTTAGTTAGAAGTGGTATATACTGTTTTCAACCGAAGGGAGGATCATCGTATGAGCAACACGTCCGTTGCGTCTAACAAAAAGCGGCTCATGATTACGCTGCCGACCGAGCTGACCGAGCAGATGGACATAAAGGCTCGTGAACTCGGTCTCACGAAATCTGGGCTCGTTGCGCTTGCGATTCAGAACCTGTTCAATGCGGAGGAGATTCGTCTTCATCAGCAAAAACAGTAGGACATATATAACGCAAAAAGGACCCTCATTAGCTTGGCGGCTTGGGTCCTTTAAGCGAAGTGTCATCAACTTGTTGGTAATATTCTACCACTTAAAACATGTTGGTGACCTTGGAAAGGTCACTTTATGGACGTAAATGGCGCTCCGCCCAGCGGGGGGAGCACGTTCAAAAACACGATTTCGAAAGAGGACTTCGCCGCCCTTCTTGCCCAGTCAAAACCGGACGACACGCAGTCGAACTCGAACTCGAATCGAGCTGCTGTTTTAAACGCGGAATCATGGCTCAAAGACAGCTCGTCCGGCAGTGGGCGCTTCATCGCGCTCCCCTTGTCGATGATCTTGCTTCGCAAGTCGAAGGCGAAGCTGTCGCTGAACGAACTGCTCGTTCTGGCATATATCCACGGGTTTCAACGCAGGGACTCTTTGAAGGGCTGCCGGTCCAACGCAAAGACAATTGCCGAAGTCCTCGGCATCTCCCCCTCGGCACTCAGCAAGAGGCTCCAAAAGCTCAAGAGCTTCGCCCTCATTGAGAAAGAGGGTCATGGCGAGGAGGTCACCTACAGGGTCGACGAGGCCAGGTGGGCGGAGTTGTGCGGCGTTGAGTTCGTCAACGCCGGGGCCCTTCACGAATGGACTTCGCACGGGACGTTCTGCCGGATCCCCTTTTGGGCGATTCGCGATACCGATCTCTCTGCTCTCGACAAGGTTCTTTTCGGCTACATTTTCTCGTTCTTTTCGGCCAAGGAGCCCAAGCCTTTCCGGGTGTCGACCCAGAACGCCGCCGACCAGCTCGCTGTCAGTAAGAGCAAACTTCGTGCCTCCCTCGAAAAGCTCGTTGGCCTGAGTCTTGTCGTAAAGACGGTCGTCTCGCCGCGCGCCCCGGCTGAGTACGATGTGAACCCGCAGGCGTGCATGGAACGTGGTGCCAAGAACCTCTAATCGGGACGGGTGACAGATTGTCCGTCCCTTTTTATTTGCCTCCCCCTGTGCCCTTTTCGGCAATTTCCTGTGCCCTTTTCGGCAATTTTTATCGAATTTAAGAAATATCTGCTCTATTTTTGTGCCCTTTTCGGCAATTTCCTGTGCTCTTTTCGGCAATTTCTCCCTATTTCAGGCACTTTTTCGCATTACCTTCTGTGCCCTTTTCGGCAATTTCCTGTGCCCTTTTCGGCAATTTCCTGTGCCCTTTTTGACAATGGCAGTTTCCAAAAGGGGCACAAAAAGTTTCCAAAAGGGGCACAAAAACCCGAAAACTGTGCCCTTTTTGACAACCAAAAGTTTCCAAAAAGGGCACCAATAATATCTAAAGAGGTTTTAAGAGAAAGAAAGGGAAAGAAAACTTTTTCTTTGATTTGAGATTTTATTCACGTCCATGTCAATCACCGTTTAATCGAAAACCTATCCACTCGCAACGTACTTTCCCGGAAATAAATCCGGTACGGCCCTATTGGTCTTAGCGACCAGCGAAACGTTATAGGCAAATCGGACGCTCGCTTTTCACCGGAAAGGAGAGCAATCCCTGACCGAAATCACTACGTCCTTGCCAACCCTCAGCGCCGGCGTCGCTTCGCCCCCCGGTGGACTAACCAACTTGGCTGTAAACACCTGCAATTCGGCAATGACCTACCGAATCCGTTTTTCCGGTTGATCTGGATACCGACATTTGGTTGACCTCACTTCAATTATCGGCAGGGAGCCGCAGAATCGAAAATAAGACGTCCTATCGGTGAGGTCCGACCGTTTTCTCATTGATAGATAAAACTGGTCTTAAATCGGCTCTCAGTGGCCAAGGTAAAAGAAAACGGGCACCCTTCGGTACCCGTTAACTCAACTAGATCTCTTTTTCGGCCAAATAGCGATCGAAAAGCTCCCGAGCGATATCGGAAACAGACTTGTCTTCCTCAAGGGCGACCTGCTTCAATCGCTTGCGGTAGCTCTCGGGAACGTAGACAGACAACTGTACAAGCCTCTCAGATGCCCCTTCAAGGCCCTTTTTCGGGCGCCCGGCTTTCCGTACCTGTGGAGCCGATTTCTGGGGCTCAGATGCGCTTTCAACGATTTTCTGCTGCCTCTCCTCGGCCTTCTCCGCGGCGACATCGAAGTAGGAGGTCGCCTTTTTGAACTTTGCCATTTACAGCACCTCTTCCAGTTCGTTCAGGATGTTTTCAATCGCCTGGGCGGCCTTGCCGTTCTTGGCGATTTCATACACGGGCTTTCCCAGCGCCGCGCCCTGCTTGAAGGCCGCCGCGGTCGGTACGGTGCCCAGCACGGGAAGGTCGTCGGCCTCGAGCAGTTCGAGGAACTGTCTGTCCACGGTCTGGTTGCCGGCGAAGTTGTTGATGATGATTGCGAACGACAAGTCGGGATTGGCCTCGGTGATGACCTTGATCGTTCGCTTCATGGGCTTCAGGCCCAGCGTTCCGGGCTGCACCGGGATAATCGCGATATCCGCATTCTTGGCGTACTCGGCGGTGTCGTCGCTCAAAAACCCCGGTGTGTCGATGACGTTCACGGCGTCCTCGTCGTCGAGCAGGTTTTTCTCGTGGTTCGCACCGCCCTGCGGGTCCAGGTTGCCGAAACCGACCTTGTGGCCGCGGCGCTCGAGGCCCCAGGCGATCTCGTCGGCGAACGTCGTCTTGCCGACGCCGCCCTTCTGGTTGACTAGCAGGATGTTCGTCGCCATGTTCTCCCCTTTCTGAATAGCGTAGTCATATATTAGCACATTAACATATGACTACATTAAGTAATTCTAAGACGCAGGTAGAAATACGTGAGCATGTTAAGTAATTAGTATAGTACTACGTTAACGTGCTCATGGCTGTGGGTTGGTTTAACCTACAGTCATCAGATACGGTTACAAGGTCGCTGATTGCGAGACGGAGACCCTTCCGACCGCCGACGCGGCGAGTGGGAACGCAAGGGTAAAAACGCATCGTCGCTGAACCAGTGAGTCAGTATTCTTTAGTTAGATGATGGATATTGAAATTAATTAGCGAGATAATGTGCATATCTCATAATGTATGCGTTTCACCATGAGAGAGAGGGGTCTGTCATGAGCTGGAAACCGAGAAAATGCGTTATTGCCGGTCTCGTGACAACCGGTCCTGGCGGCGGCTTGTTTGCAACCGCAATGACATCGTACCGACTTTTCACTTACATGTTCTAAAAGGCAGTTGCCATGCTGTCGCAGAATCAATCGAGATACTTGGCCACAATCGGCTTTGCCCTGCTTGCATTACTCTTTGCTAGCGACCTTTTGCTGAAACCACCCAAGGAATTCGTTTCGCTTGCCATATCCTGCATTTCCGCCCTTTACTTTACGGCAACCCTGTTCGTCGGACTAAAGGAGAGGAAAAAAGGCGCAGTCGCCGCATCTGCCGTATGCGTGGTCATAGCCATTGCCTCATTCTTTATCTGACACATTGGTGATTTAAGGGCGATATCGTAGGAATACGACCGGGAGAGCCGGGACCATAGGCTCCGGTAAGAACCTTCGCCATGCCCCACGCATCGAGCCCGATGATTTCCCCGCCGGGCGCCCTGATGGCCACGGCCTCCGGCGTCCGCGCGGTCTCATCGTCCGTGAGGCGGATGGGTGTGACGCTGCCGGCGTCCATCCGCCTCACGACCTCATCCCACTCATCGCGCCAGCCCGGCTTGAGCCATTTGATGACGATCGGACGCAAGACGCCAAGGACGCACGGGCGCGGCTCGAGCTCTAATACATGAGATCCCAGCTTGTAATACGTGAACATATGACTACATTAACATGGTCATGTATTACCGAGCGTTATATGCTGCGCCGGATCCGCCCGTCTGTTATCTTGGGGGCGACAGCCTCTTGCAAGGAGGCGGCCATGTTCCAGAGTGTCTTTGGATCCGATGGTCAGATTCATCTTGAGAACCAGCCCGGCAGCCAACGCTTCGACCTTACGACGGATGAGGTGAAGACGGTCATCCCGACCGCTGAGAACGTGAGCGCCGTCTTCGGCAAGGATGGCGTGGAGACGGGGATTCAGGTGGGGCAGATGCGCCAAACACTGGGCAAGTCTGGCTTCGATTGGCTGTTTAATAAGCACTAACGGTTGAGTTATTGCAGCATAGTCGCAGTTGTAAATAGGTGACCATATGACTATGCTAACATGTGCGCACAGTCATATGGTCACAGTTGTAGATTGGTTTAATCCGTGACCCTTAAGCTGAAGCTGTCTCAATGAACTGGCGGCTGGCGAAACGAAAAAAGGGAATCCATTTTGCGGGATTCCCCTTTCCGAGTCGTTATGCGATTTGTCCTACATCTGCTCGCGGCGCTTCTTCCGGTCGAGGAAGACGCCGGCTGCCACGAGGACGGTACCGCCGATGGCGAACGTCTCGCCGATGAGGTTCGCGCGGTCACCGGTCTGGGCGAGGCTGCCGGTCTGGGCGGCCTCCGTGTTGGCGAGGTGCTTCGGGCTGTATGCCGCCTGCTTCCTTGCGGCCTCCTCCGCCTCCTGACGGGCGATCTCATCGGAAAGCTCCTGCTCTGCCGCGATGCGGTCGGACTTCGCCTGCTCATAGGCGGCGAGTGCCGCATCATAGCCGGGCTGGAGCCCGTCCACCGCATCCTGCTTCTCGTCCAGGATGGCCTTGGTGGGCGCGACTTTGGCACGTGCCTCGACTGCTGCGGCGAAAAGCGCGTTGAGGGCATCATCCGCGTTCGCGTCATGGCCGGAGGCGAGCGCCGCGTCGGCATCGATGGAGTTCAGCTTCGCCAGCTTGGCGTCTGCCTGTGCCTTCGACTGGTCGGTGGTGGAGACCAGGGACTCGGCGGCGATGACGTCAGCCTTCGCGGCATCGAGGGCGGCCTTGGAGTCCTTGACGGCCTTTGCTGCATCCTGCTCGCGCTGCTGTGCCTCTGCGAGCTTCGCGGCGAGACCGGTGAGGATGTCGAGGTTCGACTGTGCGACCTCGAGATCGGACTGGGAGCCGGTGAGCTTGTCGGCGGCAACGCCGGTGTCGGCCTTTGCGGCATCGACGGCACGCTGGGCATCCGCGAGGGCGCTTGCGGTGCCGTCCGCCTTTTGTTTGGCGGCGGCGAGGACGGTCGCCTTCTCGACCTGATCGGCTGCCGCCGCGTCGTGGACGCCCTTTGCGGTATCGAGTGCCTTCTTGGCGGCGGCGACGTCCTGGAAGAACTTCGCGAGGTCGGCGTTCGCATCGTCCACGCCCTGCTGCTTGGATGCGGTGTCCGCCTTGGCGGAGTCCAGCTTGGACTGTGCGGTCGTTACGGCTGCGTTGGCGGCATTAAAGGCGACCTGCTTCTGCTGGACGGCCGATTTTGCCGTATCGACTGCCGCGTTGGTGGCATCGAGGTTCGATTTCGCCGCATTCAGCTCGGCCTGGGCATCCGTGACGCCCTGCTGCTTGGTGGCGACATCAGCTTTTGCGGCATCGACGGCACGCTGCGCATCGGTGACGCCCTGCTTCGCGGCATCGACACCTGTTTGTGCGGAATCCGCTGCGTCCTGCTTCTGCTGGACAGTTGCGGCGGCGCCGGCGGCTGTCTGCTGCTTGGATGCGAGATCGGCCTTGGCTGCGTCGAGCGCGCTCTTGGCGTTCTTAAGACCGTTGATATAGGAGGTCAGCTTCTGCTCGTACTCGTCGACGGAGATGGCTCCGGTATTCCAGCCCGAACCGGCCCAACCGCCGTATTGCAGCGTGAGCGAGAACGTCAAACGGGTGTCATCGTTCAGACCGCATCCCATGACAGCATAGTCAGGGTTGATGATATTCATGTAATGACCGATACGGTAGTAATCGAACTTGTCCTGGTTGGCGTACCAGAAGTCGTAGGCGTCCTTTCCGGAAAGATTCGTCGCACCAAGGGAGGCTGCAGTCTTGTCAAACAGATCCTTTTCCTGATAGATCCAGGCCTTGCAGGGGTCGCGATAGCTCCAGGCAAGGTTTTCACCGACATCGAACTGCTGAGCATGCTCTACATTTTTCGTCGAATAGTTTGCATCTGCAATCGCTGCCGCAATGAGCTTATAGCTTACCTCAAGCTCGGAAAGGCCGACGGACTTACGGTAGGCGTTCACGTTCTTCATGACCGTGATGGACGAAAGCATGTTTTCAAGGCCCGTGGCGTCGAGACTGTTTCCGATCTCGGTGTAGTCCTTGTACGTGCAGTTCTGGATGATCTCGATGGCTGAATCAGCACCCATAGCCTTGAAGAAGCCGATGGCTCCCTGCTTGAGCTGTGCGTCGGCTGAATCGAGTTTCGCCTGTGCCTCGTCGACCTTCTGCTGGGCGGTGGTCACGGCCGCATCGGCGATGTCCTTTGCGGTCTTGGCGTTCGCAAGCTCTTCGTCTGCGGCTGCCTTGGCGGACTCAGCGTCCTTGCTAGCCTGCTTCGCGGCATCCAGCTTGGCGACGGCATCGGCGTTCGCCTGCTTGGCCGCATCGAGACTGGAGTTCGCGGCATCGAGTGCGCACTGGGCGTCGTCCACGCCGGACGCGGCATCGACTGCGACCTGCTGCTTCGCGGAGAGGGACGTCTGGGCATCATTCAGCTCGGTCTGGGCCGTTGCCGCAGCGGACTGCGCCTGCTCGAGCTCGGACTCGCACTGGGACTGCACCGCTCGTGCGGCGGCGAGGGCTGCCTCCGCGTCCGCGACCTTCTGCTTAGCGGCTTCGTACTCCGGACCGCTGGCGCCTGCCTCCGCTGCAGCGAGGTCGGCTTTCGCCTGCTCATAGGCGGCGCTTGCGGCTGCGGTCTTCGCATCCGCCGCGTCCTTGTTCTGCTGGGCTGCGGCGAGGACGGCATCTGCGGAATCCTTTGCGGACTGGGCCGCAACCAGCTTGGACTGGGCATCGGCAAGCGTCGCGTTGGCGCGGTCGAGCTCGGTCTGCGCCCTGCTCACGGCATCTTGGGCGTCGCGCACGGCCTGCTCGGCGGCACCGATCGCCTCCGGGGTGGCGCTTACTGCATCGGCCTTGGCTTTATCGAGGGCATCTTGGGCGTCCTGGGCCGCCTTGAGGGCGGACTGGTACGCTTCGTCCTTCTTGGATGCATCCGCCTTGGCGTCTGCGAGACCCGCCTTCGCCTGCTCGAGGTCCTTGCCGGCGGCATCGGCGGCGTCCTTGCCCTCTGCGACCTGACGGGCGTACTCATCCATCGCCGCACGGTCGGCTGCCGTGCCGGAGCTGACCGCCGAATCATAGGATGCCTTGGCCTGGTCGCGGGCGGAAGCCGCCTCGTTGTAGGGACCGGCGGCCTCGTCGTAGGATGCCTTGGCGGCGTCCTCCTTCGCCTTCGCCTCGTCGACCGCCTTCTGCAGGTCCGCGATGGTCTGTGCGGCGGACTTCGCGCCGGTGCCGGATGCCGCGCCGGCATGGGCGGCGATCGGCGACATCACGGCGGGGTGCTGTGTGCCCCCGTCACCGGTCTGGGCGAATGCCGCGAACGGTGAGATGAGGCTCGATCCGGTCATGGTGGCCATGGTCGCCGCGGTGACGGTCAGACGTGCGATCCCCTTCGGGGCGTGAATCTTTTTGCTTGGCAGTGCGGCGAAGTGATCGCCACCGGCAGCGAAGTGCTTTCCCTGAGTCATTGTGCTGTTCCATTCCTTTTCCGTGCCATATCCGACTAGGCATCAGAGCTCTTTCCAATAAAGGTAATTATGCGCCTTAACTGGGATTGTTGTATATAGTCCGTTGGCATAAATACAACAATCCATGACTCTTTTTGTCATGGATACGAAGACGCTTCAGAAATCATTCGGCATGAGATGCAAAGAACTCCGCGCTGGACTCGGGTACAGCCAGGAGCAGTTTGCTTATTTGATTGAAATGGATCGTTCCTACTACGCGAGCATTGAAGTCGGACGACGTAATGTCAGCCTCTCAAATCTCAAGAAGATTGCCGACGGATTTCAAATCAGCATTTCTGAACTCATGAGAGACGTCAGTTAATTTTTCCGTCTCACAGTTCATCTCATCGAACGCGCTGCTGTGAACTGTGAAAATGGAAAATTGTCACCACAGATTACCGTCAATCGTCCCAATGAATCATCGTCATTCGTCCCAACGACGCAGGTAGACCGCATAATTTCAAGGACGCTGCGGAAGCTGGAAAATGGACGGTCAAGTCGCGCAATCAAAAGCAGCTGAATCTATCGTGATACTGCTCGGCTTGAGTTTTAATGCATAAAATCCCAGTCGGTAATACGTGACCATATGACCATGTTAACATGTGAACACAATCACATGGTCACACTTTGAGTTGTCGAGGCTCATCGACGGCGTCAACGCGGAGAGACGCGAGATCGAGGTGCTGGCAGGTAACCAGCCGAGCAAAGCAAAATAACCATTATGATCTGCGGGAATGCTGAATATTTAGTATAACGATATGACTGAACTATGGATTTGCCTGAAAACTATCGATTCCTGCGGTCACCTGTGGTGATGAAGCCCCGTCTGCACGGCAAGATAGGATTGTCATCACGGCGAGCGCAATCTGCCCCAAAGGCGTGTCTAGAACAAATCTAGGACCGCTTTAGATATATATGCAATGCGGACCTGAATAAGATTGAGTGAGGGTGGTAGCGGCTAGCTACCTGTCCTTGCAAGGCGAAATGATGTAATCTAATTATGTCTTACATATTCGTCTTGTGATTGGAGCGGCGTGCTTGAGATTTTAGATTCGGCGCTAAGGCACGGATTCTCAGAGTCCGAGTTGCGCGGCATCTGGGAAACAGTCCCGGAAGACTCCGTCGTTCATGTCCGTCACGGCAAACAGCCGCCGCACTACATGATGGTCGGAACGACGGTTGACGGACGAATAGTCGAACTGATTGCTTTTACGGATGGGTTCGATTGGTATCTGTTCCATGCTATGACGCCGATGACCCCAGGCTTCAAGAAGGAGTACATCGAGAACGGAGGAATGCTATGAGCGTCATCGATACGAGCGACAAGAAGAAAGTGATCGCCGTCGCCGAGAACGGCGTTCCCGTCACCGGGGCCATGGTCGATGAATGGTGCGCGGCTTACGACAAGGGCGAGCTGCCGGAGGGGTATGCCGTCGATGGTGTGGCGACGGTCGGCAGGCCTCCGCTTCATGGCGAGCGTATGTCGACGATGACGATCCGGCTTCCAAAATCGCAAAAGACGAAACTTGAGGATGAGGCTCGTGCCCACGGTGTGTCGACGAGTACATATGTCAGGCGTATTTTGACACTGCGTAGCGCCTAATCATTAAAGATAAACGGTAAAGTTTCTAGAAATCCTCTATATATTCTAGAGGATTTCTAGAAACAACCGGTATTTTGATCTGGGCTAAGAAAGGTTGCGAGTCCAAATTCCGTGCTGCGTGGAGCCGGTGATTTTGTTCAGGAACTCGCGCTGCTCCTCGGTTGCGAGGATGTAGGTAGAGCAGCCACTGAGCATCTGGTCGACGTCTGTGATTCCGGACGCCTCCCATCCCAAGATGCTGACGGCCTTGAGCGTCAGGCAGTTGAGGAACATGTAGGACGTATTCTCGACGTTCGAGGTGTCAAGACGGTCGAGATCAAAAGGCTCCGTGACGCTTGTGCATCCCCTGAACATGCCCTCCAGGGTCGTGCAATCCGATGTATCGAGTTTCGATAGGTCGATTGGGTCAGACCGTCGAACAGATATCTACCGCTCTCTGGATCCCAGGTATCCAGGACAACGACCTCACGGATTCGATTCCTGTAGGAATACCACGGTTGCTTTCCGCATTCGTCCGTGTGTGTACGGATGAATGCGGGATTCGATACCCCGGCGGCCTGATCGGCAGGCCGCCGGGAACTCTCACTCCTCGATAAAAGCCGGCACTCGGTTAGTCCTACGCATCTTGAAATCGCCAGTCTCGTGGGAGACGTAGAGAATGCCGTCCATCCCATCTCGCGATGCATATGAAAGGTGAACAGAACCGCAATCCGCTCCATCATCGTCGAGAAGATCGAACGAATTCGGGTCGCTCGTTGCGGCCAAACGACCACTCAGACAAGAGCCATCGTCATTACAGATTTGCCATTCCATGTCTCCGCCTGCAAGAATCGCCATAGACGGCCTGGTCGCGCCATCGTTGACATACATCCCGTCTATGCCAAACCCATTTTCAGCGCCATCGATGAACGACTGCTCGGACCTATACCTCGCAAATGATGCACATAGCACCATTGCAAGACAAAGTACGAAGCCAACAATCGCTATCTTTGCATAGCTCTTGCCTATCATGTCATTCACCTCCCTCGTATGTATCGAGGTATTCCTGCTTGAGCGTCTGCGAGGACGACTTGATCTTTTCCACGAGCGTGCCGGCTTCGATGAAGTAGAACGAGTCGGTGAGGTCTGCCAGGTCGTCGAGTAGATGGCTTGAGATGAGCACGCTGCGTCCCCGCGCCACTTCGCTGCGCATCGCGTCGCAGGAGGTTTTCCGTTTTCCCGGATCGAGGCCGTTCAGCGGTTCATCGAGGATGAGGTACGGGCAATCGGTCGATATCGCCATGGCAAGCTTTACCTGCTGCTTCATTCCTGTCGAGAGTTTACGGGTCGGCTTGTCGAGATATGGGGAGATTCCGAGGGAGTCGCAGAGCGAGTCGATGTCGGCGGCCGATTTCCACGCCTCCCTAACGAAAGCAAGGTGCTCGATGGCCGATAGCGTGGGATAGAGATCCGCGCCGCCCGAAGAGCTCAGGTAGACGAGTTCTGCAAATTCGGCTGATCGACGTTGGCAGATTCCGTCTGCCGCCAGGCTTCCCGAGCGGATGCGGGTGGGAAATTGGCCCGACAGCGCTTCAAGAAGGGTGGTTTTCCCCGAGCCGTTGGGAGCAACGAGGCCCGCCGCCGTTCCCGGGCTCAGGAAAAGCGACCCGATTGAAAGTATCGTCGTGCTTCCGTATCCCACGCTCGCGTCCAGAAGCTCGAGCCCATGGTGCTTTTTAGCGGGTCCAGCCTGTTTGGGCGAACGCGTCGCAACGGTGCCGACCGCGAAAAGGACCGCGACGTATGCCAGGGCCACGGCAAGCATCGATGCACCGCTTGAACCGGAGCCAATGAATTCTGTCGGGAAGCATCCTACGTAACCCGTTGCCTCGATAGGCGAGAATACGGGCAGTGGCAGGAGCCCGAGCGCGGCGTTATGCCCTAGTGCCGAATCGGACAATAACGGGAATGCCGGGGCCGCGACAAGCAGCGCGGAGGTAAGGGGGCCCGCGAGGACGCGCCTCGTTGCGGTCGATAGGACGGCGGAGCAAACGGATATCAAGGTTCCGCCCGCAAGCAGCGCGAGAAGCAGGGCTGTGAAGACGTTTCCCGCGGTCGTGGCGGCAAGCACGCCGTCATGGAAGAAGGCGATCGGGTACCCAATTTGCCCGAAGCCGTTTAGGACCAAGGCGTAAATGCCCCCGGGTGCGAGGCCGGCGAGGAGCATCGCGGTCCCCGCGACGATTATCGAAAACACGATCTGAATAAGGCGCCGGAATTTGGGCACGGGCGCCTTTGCCGCCAGGGTCCCGGGCCTTGTGGCGCCGAGCACGAGTATCGACGAGAGAAGGAAGGGGATGAAGGGAAGGAAAGACGGCGCCGTGGCAATGGCGTAAGGCAGGAAGGAAAGGAATGGCAGGTCGTTTGCGGAGGCCGGGATATCCGTGATGCCGGAGCTGCTCAGGGCACGGCAATATGCGAGCGCTGCGTCATTGGTCTCTTGGTCTCCCACGATGGACCCGGATTGGAAGCCTTCGCCCATGAGCGCGTAATAGCTCTCGGCAGAATCGAGAAAGGCGGCGTCGGTTTGAGCGGCAAGGGCGGCGTTCGCGTATCTTGCAAGCTCCGCGTCATTTTGCTGCTCTGGAGATAGGTCTGTGCCGCTGGCCTGGGGCGCGCGCGTATTGAATGCGTCGACAAAGCTCTGCATGCCCTGTTTCATAAAGAAGGGCCCGTAGATGGGTGAATTGAACGCAATGGGGACGGAAAAGGCTGCAGCGAGAACGAGCGTACAAATCCATACGGCCTTGTCTCTTAGGATTAGTTTGAGAAGAAGTCGACAGTACATTTAGAAGCACCTACGTTCCTCAAAGAATTGTTAGATTAAAAGTAACAGACCGGATGAAGATACGTGCGACGGGGGCGAGGCGAATGGCTGAGCGGTATCGATATGCGGGTTCAACGGTATCACATTGGCCACATAGATTATTAGCTTGCTTGACTTGTAAACCTAATCGTCCTGTCATCATATTCAACTTCGAAAAAAGGGGAATGGGGGCATCCAGATATATCGAGTATTACTGGAACCCCGGCGATGCGCGGAATGATTTGTGACGAATAGTCATGTCCATCAAGAAGGCTCGACGCTTCGGATAGCTCGTCAATCGATATATCAATTCTTGGAGACCTGTATTCCTACCATTTTTAATGAAACAACGGCGGTAATTGCAATCGCGATTGCACCAATAATACCGAGCGCTATCTGAATGGGATATAACCCCAACACATGTCCAAATATGGAGAAAAACATTGCTGAAAAGAGAGCCCTTACCAGAGACGCGACGGAAAGGATCGTCGCGCGGAGATCGTCCGCTATCGCGTCTTGGATTAAGTTTTCCGAAGTGATGTACACCACTTCTGGGAGAAAACAAAGCACCATGCTAAGGCCAAACAAACACAGCGGATTTGAAGCGAACCACGGAAGAATCATGAAAAGACCGGCCTCGATTAGCATCGAGCCGAGCATGGTATTTCTTTTCCCGAAACGCGATGAGAAGAAATCTGCTGCAATGTAGGCCGTCGCATTTACTGCATAGGATGCACCGAAAAAGATTCCTATTATGGAGACGGGAGCATCAAATGCGTCGAATACCAACTGATTCAAGTCGTAATAACTCCCGTAGAATCCATCGAGCATGCTTGTGCCGATTAGGAGAAGCAACACCGCAAAAGCGGATTCTCCAATGCACCAGGTTTCGCGTCTGAAGATCTTGGCTGCGTCAAACCTTCCCTTTTCAGAGCTTTCAGAACGGGTCGCTTCCGTCCTCTCAATGGGATACAGAAGGAAAAGCTGCAGGAGATAGAAAACGGAAACGCATACGTAGAGGGCACTCCAAGATACTTGGGCAATGAATGATCCAAGTACGATTGCCACTCCCGTCGCGATTGATTGCGCGGCAAGAAGCCGAGCATTGATGGTGAGGAAGCGCTCTCCTTGACCGGCATTTCGGGCAATTTCATATAAAAGTGCTTGTTCGGATCCCGATTGAAGGGAGTAGGCGAGTGCCTCAACAAGGGAAAGCGCGACGAGAAAGGGGCCTGAGAGCAACAGCATGCCAGCCGTATGGAAGAAAAGCAGCAGCACGCCCACTTGAATCGAGAACTTCTTTCCAAAGAAATCGCCTATCAGCCCTGTTGGCAGCTCGAGGACGACCGTTGCAATGTTAAACAGGGCTTGATAAAGCGCGATTTCCGTGACAGACATTCCTTTCTCCGCGAGGAAAAGTAGAAACACTCCCCGATTTAAAACAAATCCCGCGAGAACGAAAAAGGCGGAATAGACGTGCAGTTGCGCAGTGGCATTCTTATTCATTTGACACTCCTAACGACTATTTTTGTCGGGGTGCTCGCCACTGATTCGAAGCCTGAAATGTTCATGGTCTCAATGAAGAGCTGATAAAGCTTTTGAACAGGGTATCGATAGGATAGGACATCCTGCGCTCTTTCTTCTCGACGAACTATTGCCAGCCGGTCGATTTCGAAACAAGAAACCGCATAATACACCCCAGCTTGATCTAGAGTTGCCGTATAGCTCTCTGCAACGGCAAATGCATCACGATTGCGATGCATTTCAAAAATATCTTCAATGCTTCTACCATCTCGATGAATCATAAGGTAGGTTGCGAATTTAAGATGGTCTATCAAATCAAAATACGTATCAGCACGCGCGAACACGTCAAGAATGTCGTAATTTTCGTTTCTGACTGTGTATAGATGATTGAAATGAAGAGGTGACAGGCTGTTCGGGTCAATTCCGGCAGCAAGTAAATCTAAATAATACTGAGATTGCCGCAGTACGACGCGCGCCTGTCGCGGCTTGACTCGTCATGTTTAATCTGTTTCGTTAACTGAAATACGAAAATCTGGTTAATCAAAAAAGCAAAATATGGTTAAATGAAAACTGTAAATTCGGTTAAACGTGCTGGTAATCAATGGTGAAAAATATGCTCAAAAAGTACTACACTCGAATTATTGAAAATGAGCTCGACCAGATGCTAGGAATATTCGGTGCCGTTCTCATCGAAGGACCGAAATGGTGCGGGAAGACAACCACGGCCGGGACCCGTGCGGCGTCCAGGCTCCTTCTCATGGACCCGTCGCGCAACTTCGAGAATCGCTTGCGTGCCGAGACGGACCCGGCGCTTGCCGTTTCCGGCGAGGTGCCGCGGCTGATCGACGAATGGCAGGAGGTTCCGAAACTTTGGGACGCGGCGCGGTTTGAGTGCGACAGCCGCGGCGGCGAGCCTGGCCAGTTCATATTTACGGGGTCGGCGACGCCGCGAGACAATGAGCGGCCGATGCACAGTGGCGCTGGAAGGTTCGCTAAATTGCGCATGGACACGATGACGCTTTTCGAACTCGGGAAATCTAGCGGTGCGGTTAAGCTGTCGGGCATCATTTCTGGCGAAAAGTTCAGTGGCGCCTTCGGATCGATGGATTCTGCCGAGATCGCCGAGCGCATCGTTTGCGGCGGATGGCCGGCGTCGATTGGACGCGACGCGCGAATTGCGTCCGCGACTGCAAAGCGATATATCGAGATAGTCGCTGAGGAAGACATTCCCCGTGTCGATGGCTCTCGACGAGATCCTGAGAAAGTGAAAGCCGTCATCACATCGTTAGCACGCAACGAATCGACTCTGGCAACGCTCAAGACGCTTGTGGCCGATTTGGGTGGCGACGTATCGAGGCAAACCGCGGCATCATACATATCTCTTCTCACCAGATTGAGTTTCGTCTGCGATATCCCCGCATGGAATCCAGCGATGAGATCTCCGGTGCATTTGAGGGAAGCGCGTAAGCATCATCTTGCCGACCCTTCGCTTGCAGCGGCTGCGCTCGGGGCGACTGTGGAGACATTGCTGTCAGACTTCAAGACACTTGGGTTGCTTTTCGAATCGTTGGCGCTCCATGATCTATGGGTCTATGCGAGGGCAAACGGAATGGGCCTCTATCACTATCACGATTCCCGCGATCTTGAGGTCGACGCTGTCATAGCGGCTCCAGGTGGGATGTGGATTCCCGTTGAGGTCAAACTCAGTTCCGCGCAAATCGAAGAGGCGTCGGACAGTCTCGTTGCCGTCGAGGAGCGTATGGTTGCCGCTGGAAACACACCGCCTGTTTCTAAAGTGGCAATCATTGGATTTGGTTCACAGGCCTATGTTACCGACCGCGGCGTCCAAGTTGTTCCGTTGGATGTGCTCGCGCCGTAATGCTGTGGGCGAAGTGAAATTAACACCGCAGTTTTTAGATCTGGTTTCTGAGATCTAAAACGCGAAACTCAAAATATCATCAGCTTGATTTTCGGTCGATCCGAATCGCGCCCGCGCAAAAGTCAAAGCGACTCGCGCGGGCGTTTCGTTTTTTCATATCGCATCTCAAATCGATTCAAAACAAAACGCGAGTTTTGAAAATCGATAGCGACCGGAGGGAGCGATCATAGGCGGCTTGGCCGCCGCATGAAAATCGAATCGTTAATCCGAACCGTAATTCAAATCGCGTTACCTTTCGACAATCCAACGACGCTACGAGTCTCACCAAAGACTCTCCGCGTCATTGAAATATCGAAAGCTGCCTCAACTTTTTCGCTGGCGTTACGAAAAACATTCGACAAAGTCGAATGTTTGCGTCGCGGGCGCCGCAAACCCGCTGCGCGGTGATGCAAATACTCGGCATCCCCCGCATTCGCATCACCGCTTCGCTCTCGCTACAGCGAATCTCTAACACTCGGCATCCCTCGCGTTAAAAATTCGCTTTCGCTCACGGTCTTCACGCAGTTACGACGCCGCGAGGCCTCTCGCTTGGAATGAGGCCTCTCATTCCACGTCTACACTGCGTTTCGCCCAATCACCGTTCCGGAGATTGCAAGATGTACGTAAATCATGATAACCGGGCCCGTAGTCCCTGTTATCATGATTTACGAATCTTGCTTTTCTCCTGTCACGGAGAAAAGGGAAAGAGTGAACGCAGCACGCTTTTTGCGGGTTGGTTTCACTCTTTCTAAAAAATTAGGCAACCATAGCAAGAGGTGACGGATGCCAATCCTCAGTTTCTTGCTTACTTTTCCGGAGGCCACTCCGGAGAAAGTAGAAAAATGGCACGAAATGAATTCGTAAAGGCTCGCGTTTCTCCTGAAGAGAAAGAGATCTATCAACAACTTTGCGAACAAGCTGGTTGTACGGAAGCTGAGTTGATTCGATCCGTACTGATTCATCGGGAAATCTCACTTGATGATCTCGATGACGAAATGCAAGTTCTTGATCGGAAGAAAAAGGCCCTCCATAAGCAACAGGAGGATTACAGGAGAGCACAGGCATCGCGTAAAACCGATGAACGTGGCGAGCCGATTTCTGAAAAAAGGAGTATTCCGTTCCAAGTAATGCTCACTGCTCCAGAAAAAAAGGCAATTGAGCAGCGTGCAGCGGCGCTCGGCATTTCTGCAAGCGAACTGGTTCGCCGCAGCGCAATTTACGGAAAGATCGAATCATTCAATTTTGACATCGCGGAAGTTGAAAAACTCCATCATGAGTTATTGAAGGAAGGAACAAACCTCAATCAGCTGATGTATTTTGTGAACGCCCAAGGGCTTCCCGCGTACAACGAGAAAGCTGTTTTCCGAACGCTTGAAAAGGTTTATCAAAATGCTCGAAAGGTCGACCGGTTCATCGAGAAATTAGAGAAGCGTTATCACGTCGACTATATTCCAAGCGATTATTTGGCAGATGAACCTGACAACAGAAATCTTTAAGTCGGAACGCAGCTGGATCAGTTTTGCAATTGAGTGCAATTACTCGTTTGGTTAATTCCAGTATTTCAAAAAACGTTTTTCGGAAAAGGAAGGGAATGATTTCATATATCTGAGGACGTTCAGCTATAACTACTCCGCAAAATCGAAAAGGGTCGAACCGAAGTGTCTGGCCGGACGCCAATTGTCCGGGAACTGCTTGGTTCGACCCTCTTTTACTTTACTTTCATGGCCATGCAGCGGTCTAGTACTCCTTGACCGGATGCTTCTCGCCGAAACCACCGTCGATGCGAAACGGCACAGCCTATCGATGGCACGAAGATGCTCGTCGATGACGGTTGCGATTTGGGCGTCAACGATACTGTCGTGGTCGTTGAGGCCGCGAACTGCCTCGTCGGCGGCCATGAAGGCCTTGATGGCCTGTGCGAGCTGGTTCTTAAAAGCATCAACCTTCTCAACTGCGGCGGCTCGGTCCGCCATCTCGCGTTCGAGTCGTTGAACGATTTCCTGTGTGTCGCTCATGGCTGTTCCTTTCCTCGCGGGGCGTTTATCCCACTGTATCGCACCGCGCAGACACGATTTTTTCGGGCGGCGGCAAACTCCACGAAGCCGCAGGTAGACGGCTTGATGTAATCGCAAATACAGCCTAGAAAAGGAATGCCTGGATACCCGTTAGGGGCATCTGCTTTCAGGCGCCTTAAAACGCATCTGGTGAGGTCGTTTCTTCGGCCTTGACCTGCGTGGCGGCACTTTGGGGTGCTCATAGCCGCGGCATGTTCTTGTAGACACCCTGGCGGTGGCCGACCCTTACGACCTCGATGACGGCTTTCCCGTCCTCGATCCTTGCCAGGATGCGGTAGGCACCAACGCGCCAACGCCAACCGGAATCGGTGCCCTGAAGCTGTTTTCCATTCGGTGCGCGCCGCGGGTCCTCGCATCCGTCAAGATGCTCCTGAACCCAGGACAGGATTACGTCTATGCCAAAACCGTTTTCAGCGCCATCGATAAACGATTGCTCGGACCTATACGTCGCGAATGATGCGCACAGCGCCATTGCGAGATCGATCGCAAGGCCACCGGCCGCTATCTTTGCATAGCTCCTGCCCGCGCGTCCCAGTTTTCGGCCTAAAACGGGATGCATTTTCCGAACCGGCGCTCAAAAGGAAACCGTATCCCGCTTTGGGGCGGGGGCTGCGGAAAAATTGGCCCGTGATCTGGTTCGGATTGGAGTATGCGCGAATCGTTGATGTTGGCCGGTGTGGGCATGGAGATAGATGAGTGGATCGAGCGATATAATGACATGCTATGGAGGCCATATGCTCTTTTCCCGCCGTTCTGCCACATCTGTCTGCGCCATTGTGCTTATCGTAATGGCGGTTACCCCTTATCACCGGTTTTCATCTTCAATCGGCTTGGCATCAGGTGCAATGACCTGGCTCGTTATCCTTGGCGCATGCCTCGCGGCGTTTGGTCACGGTGTTGCGCTCCGCAAGGGGAGAGAAATAAGACGGCCGGGTCGCCTTGGCGTCTTCGGTGTTTTCCTTGCTGCTATTGCGGTGGTTCCCGAATGGGTCGACTTGGCCTTCTATGCTCGCGGAGATTCTATTCCAATCGTGTTTGCACCAATCTGGTTGTTGCATGGTGTTTCGTGTGCCTTGTGCTTCACTGGGTCGTTGCTCCTCTCATATGTAATTTGGGATACGGCGGGCTCTCCTTTGATACGGGGGGCGGCGCGGGACGGCGAAAGGGGGACCCGCCGATCGCAGAGCGCGCTTTTTGCAGAAACAATAGTTGTCCTGTCTTGCCTGCTGTTCTGCTGTCGAGTTTCATGGAGAGTCGTTCCCGAGCCATGGGGGATGCCCTATGTAACGGCCGCATCAATTGGCATCGTGCTTTTAATTCCTCTGGTCTATCTCGTATTGGCTGCGGTCCCGCTGCTTTGCTGTCCCCGCGCCTTTGGTCGGGGGCAGGGCGACGTGTTTGCCCGTTCTGTGCTCGTAGCAGTTCCCATTGGCCTTGTTCCGGCTGTCGAGGTGGCATATTTTGCAAGCGGTGCCACGGTCATTGCATCACTGTCGATGGGGTCCGCTATTGCTGTTGCCGCCTTCGTATACACATTGCTAAGGGAGAAACGGGACAACAATTCGGATACCCCTCGCACGTCCGACCCATTCGATGCGGGGGTGTTTTCCCCTGCCCTGTCGCCTCGAGAAGAGCAGTTTGTTCGACTGCTGCTCAAAGGGAAAACGCCGGCGGAAATTGCCAGGGAGACGGGTACGAAGCCATCGACGGTGCGAACAACGCTTCACCGAGCATACGGGAAGGCGTCGGTTGCGGGCTCACGCGAGCTCGTGGCGTTGTTTGTGGACGAGGGTGATGCTGTAGTGCCCGAGCTGTCGCGGCGGTATGCTGACGATATGTTGGCATCAGCCCGGACGCGCCGGCTGTTTCGATACCTGCTCACATTATTTTTTATCCTCCTTGCGGCGGGCCCCTTGGTAATGGCGGATAGTGATTGGGGATCCGGTGTTTCATGGGCTGTTACCTTTTCTCTCTCAAGCTATGCATTGGGTCTCGGACTGCTTCTGTCACTGCACTACGCGGGTGAAAAACTGAATCGTGAAGCTGCACTGACTAGAACGGATGGGGCGATTGGGCTCGGAAGCCCGTGCGTGTGGGCGATACTGTCTGCTGTGGAATGGTCTTTTGTCTATATCGCGGCATGGAGGTGCGTACACGATCCGTTGATGGCTGTGCCGGTCCTGTTTTGCGGCATAGCGTCTATGGCTTCGCTCGCCGTTAAGCTGTGCCCGTTTAAGGTCCATACCCATACTCGGGCTATCGCGCCATTGGTTTCGATAGGTGTGGCTGCTTTAATCTATGCAGCCACTAGGGGGCGAATTCATGGACTTGCGGTACTGACGGGGATGCTGCTCACATATATAGTGCTGGGAAGCTGTCCGCAGCGCAAAATGCTCGGGGTATGGATGCTTTGCTTTGGGGCGACGGCTCCTGTTTGGGTTGTCTTGCTCAGCATGGCGCAGGATCTAATGGTTTTCGAGCCGTTGTTCCTTGCGTCGTTGCTGGGGCAAAGTTCGGCTGTCAATGTCGTCGTGGCAACGGTGATCGTCTGCTGGTCTGTGCCCATGTTCGTCACGCACATCGCGCTCGCCCGCTCGGTTGAGGACGAGAAGGCTGTCTTGGAGTACCGCGCGAACGGGTCCACCGAAACGGCCCGCGTGCGCCAACTGGCTCTGCTTACGTCGCGCTCCCTTTCCGATGTTCAGTCGCAAATCTTGCTGATGACGGCAGAGGGCGCAACGACAAAGGCTATTGCGGAGGATGTCGGTTACGCTGCATCTACGGTGCAAGCACTGCGGTCTGCTTCTTACCGCCAGTTGAGGATCAAGAATAAAGCGGAGCTTATTTCATTATTATCACGGGTAGATAACGTGTAAACGCCTGAGCGATCAACTCAATAGCGGGTGTTTACAGACATCTTTCTCTATTCATGCAAAGGTTGCCGTGCGTCGACGCATTGTTAACCGCTTTTGATTGGAGAAGGCCATGATTAAGCCAAGGAGCGCTATTGCTCGAATCGGAGTCGGCTTGGCGATTGTTGCGGGCTTGTCGATGGGTGCACCTGCCGCATCATTTGCTCAAGAGGAGTTCGACACTTCCCAGGTTTCGAGCATTTCGCAAAGCGCAGATGCTGGAATTGCCACATGTAAGAACAACAAGGATACAGATTTCGCTTTTCAATGTTCTGGCACGAGCGCAACTGGCTATCGCTCGAAGCACGACTCATCTTCAGTTTACATTTGGATTATGGGCTATTCGGGAAAGCCGTTACGTTTGTACGTGGACGGTGCCTATGACAATAGAGGAACGGGCAACATGAATTGCACGCAGGGCGTGTATCGCTCCAACCATGAGCATGAATGGGAGATATACAACCTCGTCCGTGAGAACAAACGCAGTCATGCTCGTCTGACCGCATGGGCCGAGTCCGGATACGGCACGGTCTATGGAAAGTGGAGCCCCGATTGCTTTGGCCATTTTAACAAACTTCCCTCCTAGCCAATCCGCAGCTTCTTGTTGTGATTAGGGCCGGGCCGAGCGTTGCTGCTCGGCCCGGCCAATGGGAGGATGATGACATTTGAATAGAAATCTAATACGGCACGAGCTGTCCAAGATATTTGGCAATCCTATATTTGCGTTGGCTCTTATTTTGGCGACTGCCATTTCGATGGCAGCTGCCATCGAGGCGTGGTGGACACTCGAGGCCGAGCGCAAGCAGCTGTTATCTTTTGGCTACGGCATTGGTCTGCAGTCTCAGACATACCTCGGCCAAACGCGTGAAAGTAGCTTTGGTAACTGGATCGTTGTGAGCGCGAACGCGCCGTTGCTAGCGTCGGTGTTTTTCTATGCGCTGCCGTTGCTTGCCATGTTGTCCGGGTCGTGGTCATGCCTGTCCGAGCGTTTGAGCGGTTACGAGGCACAGATCTGCACGCGTGTTTCTAGAAATGCATATGTGAACGTGAAGATGCTGTCTGCTTTCCTCTCTGCGTTTGCGGTCACGGCTATTCCGCTACTCGTGAACTTTCTGATTGTCTCCATGCTGTTTCCCGCGTATCTCCCCCGAGTCGACGAATCGACTTACGTCGGACTCTATCTGCATAGCTATTTTTCTGGCCTGTTTTATTCCCGGCCTCTGTTATACGTGCTGGTTTATACGCTGTTCGATGCGGTGGCGCTGGGGGTTCTATCCATGGCCGTGACCGGTCTGTCGGTTGTGTTTCGCAGCAGAATCAAGGCGATGGTCGTTCCATATCTGATTATGGTTGCATGGCATTTTGTTAACGACTGGATTTTTAGCGTCCTTTCATGCGTCGGCTTTAACTGCAACATTCTTAACAGCATCAGGTCGGAATCACTAAATAACTGGCCCGACATTCGAGCGGGGTTTGCGGAAATCATTTTGCTGTTCGTCTTTTCTTTGATTTCCGCGAGATTCTTAAAAAGGCGCGAGGTGGTCTGATGCTGTTTAGGCTGGTCGCCGCGGACCTGAGGACCGTTTTGAAGAAGAATATCGTTACTTTTATTGCGGTTGCGGCAGTGACCGTTGCGAACTTGGTGTACGCCTACGGATTGTCTTCTGTGTATGGGGTCAGGACGGATACCTTGGGGTTTGCGGATAATCTTGCGCTCGTGTTTGCCGGATCCGCTCCGTTTGAGCCTAGGCCCGGGCTCATGTTTGTGCCTCCGTTAGGATGGCTATTTGTCATTCTGCTTATTCTCTATACAACACTCGATTATCCGACCGAATCGTTGCACGGGTTTGGTTTGCAAGCGCTTGTTCGATGCCGGTCAAGAACCCTTTGGTGGGTCTCGCGTTTTATCTTGGTGGCGGCGGTAACGGCATTTTCGCTGCTCGTGGTGGTTTGCTCTGTTGTGATTTGGAGCTTGATGGTGAGCGCCTCGTTCAGCGCGGTCATTCATGGTGAGTCGCTTCAGCTGGCTAATTTGGCGCCGTGGTTTCTCAAAGCTGGCGAGGCGGATGCGCTGCCGTTTTTCACAGGTCTCTTTTTTGCTTTCGAGGCGCTTGCGTTTGCGCAGGCAGTGATTGGCTTTGTACTTGGGCCGTCGGTCTCGTTTGTGGTTTTAATGAGCTACCTGATCTGTTCGGCATTTGCGCGGCATTGGGTGCTGTTAGGCAACGCCCTAATGCTGTTGCGCTGGGGCGGAATTGTCAAAGAGGGAATCGCGACGGGCTCGAGCGTCTTGTTTTCAATTGTGATTATGTCGTTATGCCTATCGTTGGGCGGAGTGTGGTTTCGAAGGGCCGACCTTATAGAAAAGGGGGACAAGATATGAGCGTGATCGTTAGGGACGTATCGAAGCGCATGGGCAAAAACGATGTTCTGCGCAACGTGTCCATCGAGGTTGACCCTGGGACCGTGGTTGGGCTTCAGGGGATAAACGGTTCGGGTAAGACCATGCTTATGCGAGCGGTCTGCGGATTGATCAAGCCTACCGAAGGCGAAATCTCTATCGATGGCCAAAGGCTTGGGGCGGACATCTCGTTCCCGCCGAGTCTGGGGATGTTGATCGAGGCGCCTTCCTTTTTGGGATATCTGTCTGGCTACGACAATCTGGAGCTCATCGCTCAGATCAAGGGCGTTGCCACTCCCGAGGACATTCGCTCTGCCCTGCGGCTCGTGGGGCTCGATGCAGACGAAAAAAAGAAGTTCCGAGCATATTCGCTTGGGATGAAGCAACGTCTGGGGATAGCTGCGGCAATTATGGAAAAGCCGAAGCTACTTGTTCTCGATGAGCCAACAAATGCCCTCGACGAAGCGGGCGTTGAAATGCTCAAGCGCGTTGTGGCGATGGCGGCCTCAACGGGTCGCGAGGTTATTCTGTCCAGCCATGACGGAGAGGTGCTCGAGGAGCTGGCCGATCGGGTTTACTGCATGCGCGACGGTGCCGTTGTGAAAGTTCGGGAAAGGTCGTGAGCGCGATGAAGAAGACCCTGTGGACAAGAAGGGCGGTGCTTGCTCTTTTCGGCTGTGCTGCTACCGGCCTTGCGGGCATGAGGGTGAGCGTCGTTAACGGGAACCGGACGGTCATTCCTGAGAAATATTATGCGGAGGGCGAATGGCTCTCGATGGATGGGGCGTTTCTGGGTTCGAAGGATGTGGCGACTGACGGGTATTCGTTTTGCATAGACGGGGCAGAGCTGCTCACGCCGCGCGAGTATCTCAAGCGTGCGCATGATGATTATTCAAAATATGGCATCGTGGATACGAAAACGAAATTGAAGGACGCCGACATCGCGTGTGTTATCGCCGTAAAGATGCGTGTCAGGAATAAGGACAATGTCGAAGGCGGAATCAAAACGTATGTTTGGCATTTGGTGCCGGAGTCTGCGCCAAACTATGACTTTGTGGTCAATACCGATCTGATAACGCAGGCAATGCCGGCTCTGGGCGGTTCTGCTGCGTTTGCTGTACAGGTTGGGGCGGAGAACGAGTTGCTCGTCCCATTCATGATGCAAAACACCAACGACTATTTCGAAGGTTACGAGACCGTCCGTTTTGAGAAGGCTTTTCCTGGGACTTATACGATGAAGATGACCGATCTGCCAGAAAGAAGGCTCTTAAGGTTTGAAGTGAAGTAACTCGAAGGTCCTGTTGGGGGAGCCTCATCCTACGATGAAGCGGGATGAGATTCCCTTCGCAGTGGCGCTCGGCCCTAGTGCTTCTTCTTGCTCTTCTTCTTACAGGTACAAAAACAATCTGCGCGAGCTGATCCATATCGCGATTAACGACTGTCACCCGAAGAATATGGAGCTCGCCCTTCACGGCCATACAGATGGCCACCTCCTGCTGGATGCGATCGAGATCGAGCGGCAGCGCAACCGGATGATGCGTCAGACGATGGGATTTCGACATGCAGTTGTTGATGCGCACAACGGAGATCTTGTTGCCGTGATGCACAGTCCTGATGATGCCTATGACTACTGCGACTATTTTGCCACGGTTCGTCGGGACGCTACTGTTCTCGATTTGTGGGCTGAGATTTAAAACATCTCGCCTGTTTCAATGCGTTTTTTGGGTTTATAACTGTTCGCTTTTTCGGTTGTGTCGCAGTTCACTAGTTCATTCATTACGTTCTTCGTATCGTCTGTAAATCAGTTATGTCGCGGTTACACAGCTCTGTTGTTGCGTTTTGTCGTAATTCAGCAATGACATAGCCGGAACTCGCCCGCAAGTGTCGTACGCTGCCGTACAAAACTGCGTTTCGGCCGTCCGCGTACTGCCAAGGCTCTGCCCTAGTACCCGGCGCCTGCGGCGGTTGTTCATATCTGAACTGCGACACAACCGAACAAAGCAATTACGACACTACGTAATTGTGTAATTACCGAACTACGTGATAACGACAAAACTGAAAAACGTAACTGTTGAATTGCAGAACAATGAGCTAACGCCGCGAGTGCCGGGTGCTAGGGCAGAGCCCTAGCGTGCGCCGCTTGCGGCGGTACGCTGCCGGGCATTTTGTACGGCAGCGTACGACTCTTGCGGACAGATTTCAGGACCGAATAGTCCGATGTTCAATAGTTCTGTTATTACGTAGTTACATAGTGCGGCTATTCCGCTTTGTCGTTATTGCGTTATGTCGCATTGTCGATATTACGTAGTTCGGTTTTTCACTTTTTACGCCGTTCACTTATTCATTTGTTACATAGTGCCGCTATTCCGTGGCGTCACTTTTATGTCCACCGCGTGCGTATTCGACGGTGTGGGCAGCGTCTCCGAACACCTCGACTGCTGCCGCCACGAATTGCGGCGTAGTGCGCCTCGGGATATAGAAAGTTTTGTTGCCGAACACGATTGCGATCCAGGCGTTACGGTAGATGAATTGATATGCCGCCTCTCTTGAGCGCTTATCGCAGTATTCCTCTGCAATCTCGTCGATCTGCCAGAGATGGCCGAAGCCGACAATATATTCGGCGATGTACGCGCTCGTCTTGATTCGCACGCGCCGCGGGCGGCGGTACGGAGCATAGCTGCTTTTTCCGGGGTCCGCTTTAACGGGCACGGAATAGACCTCGGCTCGAGCCTTTTCAGCGACCACGCGCCGTGCATCATCGAGGCTATAACGCTTGCACAGGCGCTCGCCGTCGTCGGTCGAGCACTTCAGGGTAATTGACTTGATATGCGGCGCCAGATACTTGTACGTCCATGCTCGCGACGCGCCGAACTCCCACCGCAGATCTTCAATGCTCAAGAACTCATCCATCTTCTGACCTCGATTTTCTGCCGATAAACGAGAAATCCCGCAAGAGACGCAGACTTGTACCCCCATCGTAAATGTGTGTACAAGTCTGCCGCCGACCCGGGCGGTTCGGCGCTTGCCAGGGCTCCGCCCTTGGACCGGGGGAGGACACTCGCGCGCCTTGTTATTACGATAACGGACAAGGAGGAAAAGGCGCCAGATTTCAAATTATTACGATAGAAGACACGGGCACGGCGGCGTGCGCGGTGGTGCCTGTGGGAGATTATTACGATAACGGACGCAGCGGCAAATCCTGAATCGTGCTCCTGAGACGGTGCAAAATGGCCTTGTGAGGCCATTTTGCACGCCAGCTTCGTTCAACGTCAGACATTCAAGATGTCAGACGTCGAACCTGCGCCAAAGACGCAGCTGGGGCTACTAGTTGCCTACAATCGCTCGCGAAGCTCGCCTGTTCGTGCGTGAATGTCTGACAGCTCCGTCAGACATTGTCTGACATTTGATTGTTCGACAAATGCGCACGTGGTCGCGTTCGCAAAGATTACCGAACGGTCGATGGGTGCGTTGAGACCGGAGCAAACGGCGGATGCCAGAAAAATGGCCTCACAGAATCGCACCTATGGTTGATAAAATTGACCGCCCGGGCGCAAATACCCGGGCGGTCAATTCATCCCCTCGTTCGCGATCCTGTTGGGTTTTGGGGCTTTGACATGTTGTTGACGGATGGATCAGCCGTACAGCTTGATCTCCCGGGGTTCCATGTGGTCGTCCCCCAATAAGACGCCCCTGATGTAGTCCTGCGGCAGGAACTCGACGGGGAGAGTTGTCGCCAGGAAGTCGTCGAACCACGCCCGCGGTGTCGGGTCTGGCGCATACATGACCTTGGTCGCGCCGTCGGGCAGGGTGATGGTGAGTCGCACCGCGCCATTGCGTCGATACGCCCTCGACCATTCCTCATCGGTATCGCCATACCCTTTGCGATCCGCGGTCGTCCTCCACACGTCCCCCAGTTCATCGAATGACCACGGATGCTCTCTGAGATCGATCCAATGCAGCTGTGATCTCGTGAGCCTCGCCGCGTTGTACGCCGGCTTCCACTCGTCGGGCAAATATACTCTTTCGAAAATCTCGCGCGACATCTCGCGGAACTTAACTTCATCCGCCCGCGGCCTGTTCGGATACCGACAAACCCGGAAATGCTCCAACGGAGCGCCGAACGAGCGTAACAATATAAAGCCGTGCAACACGAGCTGGACGACCAGAACATCCCAAACAAAGGCCTGTCGGTCCCACCTTCAAGCCCAATAGCAAAATGTGCATCAGCGGATTTGCAGCGATACAAGTCTCAACCGCCACCATCACACCGCAGCGCGCCTAGTCCCACTCATCCTACTGCAAATGTCCCAGAACGAGAAAACAACCAGCCTGACATGCCAACCTTTATATCCGCACGCGCGTAATTCAACTCATAAGGACCGGCTATCCCTTGCCTGTGACACAATCTCAAACGCACAGAACAGAATCATCAGTCCAATCATCGCATAAGAGGCAGCCGAACCTTCAAGCACTATTCCACAAAGAACAATCTCCGCGCCGCCAATAAGAACTGTTATCAGGCGCTCCGCCTTTTTGCTCTCGCCGCTCGCATAAAAAGGCGGCAAAGCGCACAAGATCACATATAGCCCGGGAAGGGAATACAGGATCGATAGTCCAAGCCCCCCATCAACCGCAGTGCTTTGCGTAAGAATCAACTGAACCCAAACGGCAATTATCACTGAGCAGGTTGTCGATAAAAGAAGACTGGAAATATAGCACGCAACAAAGTCCCGTCGCATTCGAGCAGAGAAATCCGCGAACTCTCTTCGCCGCGTGGAAACAATAAGGTACGCAGAAATTGCAATAGAACCAATCAGAGAAAACAGCGGAACAACCAGCAATTCAAGCTTATTACCCCATCGATCAACCACGCCCCCACTCCAATGAGCGGGAATTGCATCGGGGAGGACTGACCAAGCCGCCCATAGAATCAGAAATGGAAGAATAGAGAGGACGAAAGATGATAACACTGCAGTAATTTTTTTTGAGGCTCTCATTGATTCCGCATCTCCTTGCGCGCTCACATTCCACTCCGCCTTAAATCAAGTATAAATACACAGTCTTTCAAGACAGCTATTCAACATTGGTGGTCACCGCTATGGACAATGTGAACCACCTAAACGAACTCTCAATACAGCCCCAGCTTAGCACCCTTGAAAAACTGGTCGCGGACGCGGAACAATCTACCGACGCAAGACGCGATTTCGAAGCTCAGCCTCGTGCCGTATTCCAGAAATATGGAATTACAGACCTCCAAATCAAAGCGGGAAATCGAAAAGTCTCTGTACGAACTGGTGGAGTCAACCGAAAAGGAGGCGCGTGTCCCCGTTGCACGCGCAGTATATCGTCGTATCCAGCTCCCACCGTCCAAGGCACTTGGACGGTGGGAGTTCCGCATCCCCGGGAAAGGAAAAGCGCGGCCCATCCGGACCGCGCCCGCGCCCTCCTCCCATTTCACCCCGCGACGTAGACCGTCCGCCCCGTCTCGCAGTCGATGGTCTCGGCATCCCCGAAACCGACCCGGACGGCCGCCCATCCACCGGCACCCGCCAACGCGTCGGCCTCGGACCTCGCGACGGCGATGAGTCGCTCGAGCTCGGACGAGCCCGCCGGCGCGGTCCCCACCTCGAACGCGCCGCCGTCGCCGCCCGACTCGTACTCGACGACGACCGTCGAGCCGAGCGCCTCCTCGAGGGTCGAGCGCTATCTCCGAAGCCTCGGCGGATCCTCGTCCTCCTCGGCCGGTTCGTCCTCCTCCCAGCCCCAGAAGAAGTGGGTCCCCGAGCAGGGCCACTGGGAGACCGACTACGGCCAGGTCTGGATCCCGAACGTGGTGTACGTGCGCCATGAGCGCTACTGGGTCAACCATGGTGGAACCAAAGTCGGACCGTTTGACAGCAAGGCTGCTGCATGGGCGTGGTGCGATAACGATGTCGATAATGGCGGCATTGGCGGATCTGTGATCGATGACTCCTATACCACCAGCGAGGACCAGGGGCACTACGAGCAGCAGGCGACCGGCAGGCACTGGGTCGTCGACGTGGCCGGGCACTGGGAGTAGTCGCAGCCTTCGGGCGGTATCGCACTGTCGCTGCGATTCACATCGCATGAACGATGGATGAACTCGCATGAAAACCCAAGCATACGGTGGTTTTATCTGACTAAAGAGGGTAAAATCACCGTAGAAGACGACGCATCCCGTGTAAGTATCGAGAGCGCGGGCGGCCTAGTTTTCCGGTTTAGTTAAATGCCCGGGCTCCACCCCGGGCATTCTTATTTGCGCTTGTTGCGGCGCAAATGCCGTCCACCGTCCGCACCGCGCGTACGCCTACGGACCTTAACTCGGACATCATACGAATCGAAAAACGCAATGACGAACGTGCCGACCGTCGCAAGGGCGGCCAGCGCATCAAGGATCTTTAGCATAGGGAAGCCTCCAATCGAATTGTCGGCCGCCCGCGCACGGAATGTGTCGTCTTGCCAATTCTAGCTGAAGCGGCGACTGTCGAACTTAATCGCCAAATAGCCACAGTCTCAAAACGTATGCCGCGCGGCACCCGAAAACCGAACCCTCGATGCCGTGGACGACGAGTGCCAAAACCCAGTGCCAAAACCTCCCCTTGCATTCCCATGAGAAAATCAAAAGACAAGGCAGGAGGCTGAAAATGACCAGATACGGATACGCTCGCGTGAGCACGAAGGATCAGAAGCTAGACAGGCAAATCGAGGCGTTGGTCAACGCCGGTGTGCCCTATGGCCATATCTACAAAGACAAGGTCACGGGTGCCAAGGACGGTGACCGAACTCAGCAGAAGCGTCTGTTCAAGAAGATGAAGGCCGGCGATGAAGTGGTAGTCGAGTCCTGGGAGCGCCTAACCAGATCGACCAGGCAATTGCTGAACTACGACCTTATGTTCCGAAATCTCGGCGTGAAGCTAACCTCTTTGAAACAGCCGGTCGACCTCGATACTGCCTTCGGCCGTTTCGTGCTGGGTACCCACGCCTGTACAGCCGAGCTTGAGCGCGATCTGATTAAGCAGCGCCAGGCCGAGGGCATCGCTGTAAAACGGAACCATGGTGGCAACGTCGGTGGCCGCCCGCGCATCGCGGACGTCAAGGCGGATGCCGCCGTGAAACTCTACCTTGCGCGGGAGACGCCCATCCCCGACATCTGCGCCGCCACAGGCATCTCCAAATCAACCCTGTATCGCATCCTCCGTGAACGCGGATTGGTGGGCGTCAGGAAATGAGCCCGTCCATCGTTTCGCGATCTGTCTAATAAGCTCGAGTGCGGCGGCGCTACTATATAAGAGTGCGGTATTTCTCCAACTGAAACCCTGCGTGAACGCATGACCTGAGACGCCTTTTTAGAACTCACCGATCGCAGGATGACTACAAATCAACAGCGGCCGCGCATTGTTCCCAGCCGTTTGGCATGGCGGAGCCATGCCGTTGTTGATTGGAGTGCCGCAATGGCAGACGAGAGAAAAATCAGGGAAATCTACGGCGTGAAGTCCGTCCACGAGGAGGCCACCGAGCGGACCGAGGAGACGTGGCGGGAGAAGCTACTGCTCGAGACGGCCGACCTCAGGACCGAGAACGCGCTGCTCAGGGCCCAGCTTGACGAATTCAACCGCAAGCTCGTCGAGGCGACGGATCGGAATGAAAAGCTTGAGGCCGACTGCAATGAGCGGGTTGCCTTTATCGAGGAGAAGTTCGAACTCGATACCGCGAGTCTGGAACTCGAGAACAACGAGCTCCACGCCGCGAGCGTCAGGTACCTCTCCCGTGCTAAGGGGCTCGGCAGGCAGGTTGTCCAACTCCATGCCGAGGCGGAGACCATGGTCGATGAGATCGAGCGGCTGCGCGGCGAGCGTGACGCCGCGTTGAAAGCCCAGGTTGAGCTGAGCGATGCGCTTCTGGCCCAGTACGACCTGATGGCCGAGGTCGCCGCCCTCAAGGACCGCCTTGCTGTAGCCGAACAGCGGGCGGCTGTGGCCGAGGCCAAGGTCGAGGTCATGACCCAGATGAAGGGCGAGTAGCCCCGCGCTTCTCCTATCAGGCGGCTGATTTCTAGAGACCTTCTAGAACGCTTCTAGGAGGTATCTAGAACCGAGCACGGCATCCTCAATCGGCACGATGTCTTTGTAGACCAGGCGATGCTTGGCGTTGCACCATTTGTCGTCGTGGTAGTGGCCGAAGAACCAGGCTCGGTAGCCGAGTCGGCCGTCGAGCTCGGCAAGGAATCGCTGCAGCCGGTCGCCCCGATACTCGCGTCCGCGCTCGCGGCACAGCTTCTCCGCCAGGGCAGCAGGGGCCTCGTGAGTCACAACGTAGTCGACCTTCCAGCCCACGCGGTCGAGCGAGGCACGGCAGTGGTCCATCTCCCCCTCGCTCGGCATCTCCTCGGGCCACCAGCTCCTCCCTTCCTTGCGATACTGCCTGTCGTTGCTCGCGGCGCCGCCCATGGCAAGGACTGTGAGCCCGTCGATGCCGTACACCTCGCCGCGCATCAGGTGCAGCACATGTGGGCGGGCCTCATGGACGAGGCCCCCATTCCACTCCCGTACCGGCAGTTCTCCCAGCATCTGGTGGTTCTCATGGTTGCCGTCCACGAAGCATGTGGTCCAGGGCTTCGACTCGAGCCAGTCGAGCCAGTATTTTTCGGCGTTGGACCCATCCCAGACAAAGCCGAAGTCGCCGGCCACGATCACCGCGTCATCGCGCGTCAGGGTCCGGCCCAGTGGCCAAGACTTGAAGGCAAACCGGCTGGACCCGTACTCGGCCCTGCCGTGCACGTCGCCCGTCACATAGATAGCCATCAGTACGCACCCCACGGCAGGAGTTTGTCCCCGAGCCTCACGATCCGGTCATACAGCACCGTGTGCCGTTCGTCCGGGTTGCCGTCTCGGTGAAAATGGCCGTAATACCAATGTTTATAGTCCAGGCGGTCCTCGAGCTCGTCGAGGAATCCGGTCAGCCGGTCCACATCAGGGCGTTCCCAGCCTGGGTCCGGGTAGAGCGTCGGCGAGAGCATGCGCGTGGCGCAGGTATGGGTGATGACGCAGTCGACCTTCCAGCCGACCTCGTCGAGCTTTGCCCGCGCGGTATCGAAATCGCGCTCGTCCGGGAGCTCCTGAGGCCACCAGCTGGAATACGGCACGCGGTATTCCCTGTCCACGCTCGTGGCACCGCCCATGGTGAAGACCGTCGAGCCGTCGAGCTCGAAGACCTCGCCGCGCATGAGGCGGCGGATGGACGAAGTGTCCGACAGGCGCTGCGTCAGCCCACCGTGCCATGTCTCCACGGGGCGCTCCTCCCAGTGGTCGAAGCGCTCGTGGTTGCCGTCGACGAACAGTGCCGTGTAGGGGCGCGACTCCAGCCAGGCGATGTCGGTGCATTCCTCGGCAGAAAAGCCCCACGGAAAGCCAAAGTCACCGGCAACGATGAGATAGTCGTCGCTGGTAAGACTGTCGCCAAGCTCCCAGTCGCGGAGCTTTTGCATGTCGAGCCCACCGTGGATGTCGCCCGTCACATAGACCGTCATCGGATTACCTCTTCCCCCTTGTACGCCGCCAGCTCGCGCTCGACCTGCCTGTCGCCGGTCTCGTTGACCCACCAGGGCCATTTCACCCGGCCGCACGGCTCGTCGACTCCGGCGAACCATTCCCTCAGCTCGTCGAGGCTCACCGGGGAGTGCCCGTTGGCATCGCAACCGACGTCGTAGCGCAGAAGGCCCTGCTTGCGGTTGAACTCGTTGTACGCGCCGCCGCTGCTGTGGATGTGTCCGTGGAGGTGCCACGATCTATGGCTCATGCCCTGCCAGTCGGCCATGGGGTAATGGCACAGGACGATCTTCTGCCCGTCGATCTTGAGCACGCAGATCGGCGGCTCCACGGTGAAGGCGCCAGCGACCGCCGGCTGGGTCCAGTCCTTGTCGTGGTTTCCCGGGACGAGGTGGATGCGTCTGCAGGCGATCCGCTTGCGCAGGGCATAGGCGTCCTGGACGGTCATCTTGAATGAGAAATCCCCCAGGATGTAGAGTTCGTCGTCCACGGCAACCCTGCCGTTGATGCTGTCGACGATGGCGTCGTTCATCTGCCAAATCGTCTCCCACGGGCGGTCGGTGAACTTCAGCACGTTCTCATGCCCGAAGTGGGTATCGCTGGTAAACCAGATCATATTTATGTCTCCTTTTATCGCTAAAAAACGTTCTCCTTCGAGGTCAGGAGACGTTTTATGAGCGACATGAGGTGCATATCCCTCATGTTTCAAGCTCCAATCTGCCGGATTTGCCCAACTAAAAGTTTACGCCCACGCGCGAACAGGATTTGATTTTTGAAATATGGACGAATTCCTCGTCAGGAGGGTAAAATGGTGCCGACGGCAGCCCAAGTTGTAGAGAGCTGGGCGGAGCCGTTGCTTAATGAAGTTGGGTCATCGTCTTAGCGACGGTGGCCTTTCTTTTTGGGCTTCGAACCCTGCTTGAGTGCCTTGGAAAGGCCGACAAGG